>CAZKYC010000014.1:0-60659 GCA_964556895.1 uncultured bacterium
TTCCGTTTAAGCATTTCTTTGTTTGACAACCGAGGCGGCAGCCCGGCTTCCAACATGGCATTACTAATCAGTTCGTAAAAGACCGCGCGTTCCGGCCCGCGAACCACCGCCTGCTCATGGGCTTCAGACAACAAAACAGGATACCCTCCGCCCAGTTTGGCTTGTTGATAACACTGCTCAGCGATGAAATCAATTGTTGTTTCATCGTTCGCCGCCCAGCCAGGTATTTCAATACGCGCCGCTTCGCCGCCGACATGGAGAAAAATATACGAAATGCCATCCGCGTATTGGTCGTTCAACCAGTTTGAGTGAAAGACCGTTGAGCGCTCGCCTTCGTTGAGAATATGACGAAACAGTGAGACGTCTGTTAAATAGGGCATGGAGCGGTTGCGGATCTCGTTCTCTGGCTTATCCGCCGCGAATTGAAACCACTTGATCACTTCACGCGAACCCGAACCGCTGATATATCCAGCGACAGGCGCCGCAAGGGTATGAAACAGGTCTAAGGCTTTCAGATATTGTTTTTGCGCATACGCCTTATAGGTTTTTTCGTTTTCTTGATGCTCTTTGCTTTCTAACAACCCCCATTGAACCAGGCTCCCATCGACCATACAGAGTAGTGGGCCATCTGTTTGGCCTTCAGCCAATTGAGCGAGTTTGATCAGTTCTTCACGCGTTCGTTCCGTTGAAACGTAGTCGCGAAAGTTGAAGTAATCATCGACAATGAATTCGTTGTTTAGGTATGGCTCATCCGGTTGAAGCAACC
Organism: uncultured bacterium; assembly: GCA_964556895.1. Classification (GTDB taxonomy): domain Bacteria; phylum Hinthialibacterota; class Hinthialibacteria; order Hinthialibacterales; family Hinthialibacteraceae; genus Hinthialibacter. The sequence continues at coordinate 767 of CAZKYC010000014.1, forward strand.
TTGTCGCACTTTCAATTACTGGTTCGATAGCGAGATATGAGTAATCAATGCGAATGCGGCTGATATTGATCAGGGCCGCGGGGCATATCTCATGGTTGCTGGGGAAAATCTGCGAACCGTCTGTTGTACAAATAACGCAGGGGGTTGGGTTTTTATTGATCGCTTTCGAATACGCAGGAGCGTCGCCGTCAAAATTTGGCAGAAGATCAGGGAACTTGTTTAGCCCTGTTTTTTTTAACGCTTCCCAATCAATTTTGTTTAATGTATCAATCAACCAAAGAAACGACTCGCGTTCCTCATTCATGACTTGATAGGCCGTTTGTTGCGCCTTGATGTAGTCTTCAATTTGGGGCTGGACGCTCGACCAATCGACCATGGTTTATACCTTTTGTAGGCGGGCGTATTCTTGGACCAGCGTCTTCATGCCCGCGTCTTGAAACTCGACTGTGATGCGGCTTTTTCCACCTTCGCCCAGGACGCCAGTCACCACGCCAAACCCGAAGGAGCGATGAGTCACCGTATCGCCTGGCAGAAAAATCTCGTCAGGGTCATGCTCGTGCATACTATGTGGAACAATGATCGGCGACGGCGCGCCCGAGTCATACCCGCGCCAGAGAACTTCTTCGCGATATTTTGTTGGAATTTCCTCAATAAAGCGGCTGGGGCGCGTCCAATTGCTTTGGCCGTGGATGCGGCGCGATTCTGCATGAGTCAAATAGAGTTTTTTCATGGCGCGAGTGATGCCGACATAACACAGACGGCGCTCTTCTTCAACTTCTTTGTTGTCTTCAAGCGTTCGGGCGTGAGGAAACAATTCCTCTTCCATGCCCACCATGAATACATAGGGAAATTCCAGCCCCTTAGCGCTGTGCAGCGTCATAAATTGAATTTGTTCTGAGGCGACGTTGACCGAATCTTGATCTGAAACCAGCGAGGCGTTTTCGAGAAAGCCTTCAAGCATCATCAAGGTCGTAATCGGCGCTGAAGTCGCGTGTTGTATGTCAGTCTCAAAGGCGGCGGCGGCGGAAATCAATTCTTCAATGTTCTCAATGCGCGCGTCGGCTTGTGGATCGTGTTCGTCTTTCCAATATTGAATGTAGCCTGACCGCTTGAATAAATCGTCAAGTAGTTGTGACAACGAAAGTTCATCGGCCTTGTCACGACACACGCGAAATATCGAGGCGAAGTCGCGAAACGCTTTTTTCGCTGCGGGAGACAAGCCCGAGGCCGGGTCGTCCGCCGCATACCAGGCGGCGAGAAGAATCGGCTGGTTGGAGCGGTCAGCATATAAAATCAATTTGCCAACCGTGACGGCGCCCAACTTTCGCTTGGGGATATTTACTACGCGCTCAAATGACACTCCATCCGCCGGGTTAATCAACAAGCGGGCGTAGGCCAGCGCATCTTTGATTTCTTTGCGGTCATAGAAGGCCGTACCCGCGACGATGTTGTAAGGGATTCCACGCTTGATACATTCTTCTTCAAACGCGCGCGACTGGGCGTTGGTGCGATAAAACACCGCAAACTGGTTGTATGGTATGTTTTGTTGGTTATGGAGCCGCTGGGCCTCATCAGCCACCCAGTAGGCTTCAGAAATATCGTCAGGCAGTTGAACCACGCCAATTGGCTCGCCGTCGTCTTGTTGGGTCCAAAGCGATTTGCCTAAACGGCCCTCGTTGCTTTGGATCATGTCTGACGCGGCGGATATTATTGTCTTGCTGGAGCGGTAGTTTTGTTCGAGGCGAACCACTTTGGCGTCAGGATACTCGCGTTCAAATTCTAGAATATTACGGATGTCCGCTCCGCGCCAGCGATAAATCGACTGGTCGTCGTCGCCGACGGCGCAGATGCGCTGGTGTCTATCGGCGAGTTCTTTCAGTAATAGATATTGAGGCTGGTTGGTGTCTTGATATTCATCCACCATGATCTGTTTGAATCGATTTTGATAACTCCGCTTGACTTCATCACGCTCTTTTAATAGACGAACGGTTTCAAGCAACAGATCGTCAAAATCCAACGCCCGGTTAGAACGAAGAATTTCCGCGTATTTGTAGTAGATGCGTTTAATTAAGTCTTCGCGATAGTCGCGCGCATTGGCGGCGTAGTCGTCAGGCCATTCCAAGCGGTTTTTCGCTTGCGAAATTTCATTCAATGCGGCATTGGCCTTGATCTCTTGGGTACTGATGTCGCACGCCTTCATAGCGCGTTTCACCGCCGATACCTGGTCGCCCCGGTCGTAGATTGTGAAGTGGGGGTCGAGGCCAATCGCCTTGCCGTCTGTGCGTAAGATTCGAGAACAAATCGAGTGAAACGTACCGATCCACCAGCCGCGCGGATTGCCGTCGATCAAGCGGGCGGCGCGTTCTTTCATCTCGCCTGCGGCTTTGTTGGTAAAGGTGACGGCGAGTAGGTTCCATGGCGCTAGGCGGCGGTCATGGATGAGATAAGCCAGGCGATAGGTAATCACTCGGGTCTTGCCGCTGCCGGCGCCCGCGAGCACCAACAGGGGGCCGTCTACATGCAAGGCCGCTTCAGCCTGGGCCGGGTTGAGTTCTGATCGAAGCCTATCTTCAAATGTCGAGTGAGAGTTTTGGTTCATACACCATCATTTCAACGAATAGATGTCATATAATAAATACGATTGCTAAAAATTCCACGACTACAGATTCAATGAGGTGATAAAACGATGCTGAAACAGTTTGACCGCATACTTTTTGACCCAAAAATCAATGATGGAAAACCAACCGTCGGGCGGCCTCAAGTGTTGGTATCCGAAATTTTTGAACATGTCGCTATGGGAAAAAAGCCTGATGAGATCGTAAAAGAGTATCCTGGCCTAGAAATTGAAGACGTGAAACAGGCCATGCAATATTCAGCTTACTTGTTGGGCAAGCCCCTGCCAGACATCCAATAGAACCCAAGAACGACAACACTGTTCAGGCTTACTGTCATTAGCGAACCTTGCGCGAGCAAAAAGGCTGTTGCAGAAAACAGCCCAATGACCATCGCGATTTTTCGATTCGCCATTCTTTCAACAACCCTAATCCAGCGTAAATACAACCCAATCATGACAGGGAACAAATAAAACGCCAGCCGCCACACATCAGTCGTAAAGTATAACTGTAAGACACACAAAGAAACATAAAATGCAATCGCCCGCTTCCATTGGTTTGAGATGTAAAACAATCCAGCGATTGCGCTCGGCGTCAATCCAATCATGCCAAATTCATAAAACGGCTTAGAGAAAACGCGATTAAAAAATATTGCCATGCTTGAGTTCTGCATTTCAAATAAGTAATAATTCCATGTCGGTGCCTCAGTCGGCGGTAGAATAGCCTGCAAATCAGCGGCCATCACCCCTAGCGCCGTGTTGGGGTAATAGACATAACGAACCAAGAAATACACCGCGAGCGATGGCGCCGCTATTCGAACCAAGCGAATGATTGATACCTTTGTGATTAAAAATCCATAATGATACAGATACCAGGTTGGAACCATCACCAGCGCCCATTCGCGGTTGAACACACCAAGAAAGGTGAATGCGGAAAAGAGCGAATCGCGCCCCGCCGCCATCGCCCACATAGCGGCTAAAAGCAGGATGTGAGAACTGGTGTCGGCGTTGTTGATGCCAAAATCACGAAGCAAATCAATCATGCCGTTGCTACAGCAAAGCAAGAGCGCACCCACACTCGCCAAACGCCAATCAAAATTTAACCCACGCAAACAACCATAAAAACAAATACATAACAACACTGCAAACGAGAGGGGAACCGTGATCTCACCCGGCTTCGGAACAACGCCAACGATACTCAAAACAACCGACATCAAGAGCCGGTAGCCATAAGGACGATTGACGCCATAGTAGGGGTTTAGCGCCCCCGAATTGACATACCCCCATTGCGCTGTTGTGGTGTGGTCGATCCATTGATAGCGCATGTAGAGAACCGCTGTGATGAGTATTAACAACGCAGCGGCGATTTTCCATTCGTGCTTTGTCATTGCCATAGGGCCAATCCAGGCGCTTCATAGAGAGCGAAGTCGCACAGAAACGATTTTGCGTTGGGAGTAATCACGGAGAGTGTAATAATTGAGTTTTCGTCTTTTGACCCAAAATCGTCGATTCGGTCGCGCCAAATCGCGGCGCCGGGTGGAATCACGCTGCTCATACTTCGCGTTTTAAAAGTGTTTTTTCCGATTGATAACGAGAATTGACTTGGAGTTTGATTTAATGACAGAGCGTAGAAGACATATGGAATAGTATCGTTAATAGATACATCCACATCGCGAGCAAACACAAGCGGCTCATTTGGCGTTATTCTTCTTGATTGTAAGTAGTCGGAGTCAAAGTGTTCAGCCCATGTACCAGGCAGATTCACTGAAACCATGTGATCAAATTCATTTTCGTTTGTGTATAAAGCAGTATGAAGCGAATAGGCCTTTTCTGGCCGGGTCATCCACGCGCCAAGACAAAATAAGGCTATGAGAAAAAAGGCGGTTAGTTCGAGCCACGCCTCCAACCGTTTCAATCGACCAAACATCCATTGCTCCTGGTGGGTTATAGGTTCTAATGGCTACAATATCAACAATGAATTTTAATGAAAAGAAGCGAGGAAAGAATGAGCCAGTTAGAGACTTTTGACAACGCCTATCCAGGGCGAAATTATGTGATTCAAATCAATTGCCCTGAGTTTACATCCGTATGCCCAAAGACGGGCCAGCCGGATTTTGGGACGGTTCGTATTTCATATATCCCAACTGAGAAATGCCTGGAACTCAAAGCGCTCAAAAATTATATGCAATCCTACCGCAATCAGGGCATCTTTTACGAAATGGCGACCAATAAAATTCTCGATGACCTGGTGGCGGCCTGTCAGCCCAAGTGGATGAAAATCGAAGGTGACTTCAGCCCGCGCGGCGGCATCAGCACCCTAGTGACTGCTGAACATGGCGATAAAAGTTAGGCCTTATTCAATTTCGCCGATATGGCCTAAAAAGTCCTCTGGCCCGATAAAACCAGTGATAGTTTTATCGTTGAGCCGATTGCCTTTAGAATCATAGAAGGTGACCCAGGGCAGGCCATAGATGTTGTATTCGTTTTGAATTACGTTTTTGTTGTTTATTTCATCCAGGTTGACTTTGATGGTGACGAACCGCTTGAGTTGTTGACCAACTTTATCATTTGAAAATGTGTGGGCCTCAATCTCCTTACAGACGGTGCACCAGTCAGCGTAAAAATCGATCATGACAGGTTTGTTTTGCTCGCGCGCCGCAGCCAGTCCCTTTTCAAGGTCTTTTACCCAATTCACGTTTTTGGCTTCAACTACGGTCAGGCCGCCAAAAATCATAAACAGCGCCATCGTACAAAACACCACGCCGACGCCTTTACGCAGGCGGTTCATCATGTTGGCGGTGTGAAACGATAGATGGACAGCGCCAAAGAACAGCCCCACAAAAAACAATACGCCCGCACCGATAAATGCCGTAAGGGAATTAAGCAATAAGTCTTTTAGGGGTGGAACCACATCTTTCAAGAAATAGAGGGCTGCTGTGAACAGAAGAATACCGAAGACGCTTTTGACATTTTCCATCCAGGAGCCTGATTTGGGTAGTTTGGTAATCAAGCCTGAGAAGGTTCCGAGAATTAAGAATGGCAAGCCCAGCCCAAATGCGTAAACCATGAGTAACGTTAGCCCGAATACCGGGTTCGCTTCTTTGGCGACATAGGCCAAAAGGCCAACCAACACGGGGCCGGTGCAAGGCGCTGCGATGATCCCGGCCACCAGGCCCATAATGAATGCGCCCGCAAAGCCGCGCCCGCCGGCGCTGGTGAGTTTAGCCGACCAACTCGACGGCAGCTGCAATTCAAAGGCGCCAAACATTGAGACGCCCATCGCGATGAAGATGGTGACGACAAACCCGATGACAATCGGGTTGCTCATCACCTGGCCGAACAGGGCGCCAGTGTAGGCCGCCGCAAACCCAAGCGCTGAATAAGTCGCCACGATTCCCATCACATAGGTAAAGGCCAAAATGAAGGCGTGAAAGGTGTTTTTGGTTTCACGCGCGCCAAAAATGGTGACGGTAATTGGGATTAGTGGAAACACGCATGGCGTTGCGCAGGTGGCGATTCCAGATAGAAAAATAAACACGAATGCGAACATCAGGCTTTGCGCCAAATACTGCTCGACCTGGCTTTTGGATCCAGACGAAGCAATGGCGCCTGATGTATCTTGTTGAAGCGCCACAGCGCCCGCATTGGCGTTTTCGGTAATGGTCAATGATAACAGAAATTCTTTGGTCGTCGGAAAATAGCAAACCAGTTTTGAACATCCCTGATAATTGACGCCCACGGTGATGGAATGAACGCCTGGCGGGGCAGTGGGTTGTATGGTGATGGGCAGGCGAAACTCGGCTTCGCCTTCATAAATCTCCTTGTCGATGTTCTCGAACGGGTCAAGTTTGATTATTGACTTTGGCAGTGTGGGTTCGCCCGCGACCGCGATAGGTGTATCGGCTAAAGCGACTGAAGTCATTTCTTTGTATGTTAAATGTTCGGGCTGAATGGTTAATTTGGCGATAACGAAGGCTGATTCGCCCTGGGCAATCTCGTTTTTGGGCAACTCAACCGTCCATTGGAAAATTTCATCCAAATCGACGCGTTGCGCCCATGCACTTGAAGAAATGAAAATCGCTATCAATACGAAGTGTAAGATGCGCACCATAGCTGAAACACCATGTTTGATATTTAGAGATTATTCTCAACAAATAAGCATATCGAGAACCTGAACGTTTTACAACTTTTAAGGGTCAGAGTGTTTAGGCTATTGCTGCCAAGCGTTTACATTGACCACCCCGCCGGTTCGTACGATATCGCCCATGCTAGTCAAACCATTAGATGTGGCATAGACGCCGTCCCAGTTTCTGCCCCGGCCCGCGACGCCCGCCCATTCGCCATAACTCTCTCGTTTGTCAGGCCCATAGGAGAGAATCGCGTAACCAGTTTTTTGGTGGCCGACAGCCTGGCCCCAGCCATGTTGGTAGCAAAAGTATCGATAGGTCGAGTTGTCATAGCCGCCGCTGGGAAACGAAACGCTCTTATCAGGGCCGCTATAAAATGGGTCAGTCAAGTTTACATCACCAATGTAGGCGATCGGCGTCGTTAAATAATGCATGGAGCGAATAAAGCCGCCGTCAACGACTGAAGTCCCCATCCCGATCCAGTCAGGCGGGTATGAGCCGCGATCTAAATTATACGAGTCGACTCCGATTGAAATTGTACGCAGATCACTCTCCACCCGCGCAATTTTCGCCCGTACCTGTGCGTTTAGAAAATTGGGCACGGCAATTGCCGCCAAAATGCCAATAATCGCTACGACAATCAGTAACTCGATCAACGTAAAAGCCTTATTCATACCATTTTCTCCCATGGTTACAACATCCTGTCAACAAAGCGTGGAATACGGTCTGGCGGGCCGAGGATAATCAAGTCGTCATTCTCATAAATCACCCAATGACCTTCGGGATTGGGCATGATCTTACCATACCGCTTGATCGCTACCGTCGTTAAGCCGAATTCCTTGCGCATGTTTATGTTCAACAGCGACTGCCCCACAATAGGCGAGTCAGGGTCGACCCGCAGGGTATGTATCTCAAACTCAGACGGGTTCAAATTGAGATCGTTAAGAGACAGTTTGTGGTGAGAAGGCGAACGGAACATCTGGTAACCGTCAGAACGGATTTTGCCCACCATCTGCTCAATGCAATCTTTCGAGATTAGGTACTTCATCAAGACGCGGGTGAATATCTCAATCGAGGTTTCATATTCTTCGGGGATTACCTCATCAGCGCCGAGCGCGAACAGAGGTTGAACTTCCTGCATGAAGCGGGTGCGGGCAATGATATACACCGAGGGGTTCAACCGTTTGGCGAGTTCGATGATACGCGCCGCCGCCGCCGGGTCGGCAATGGTAATAACCAGAATACGCGCCGTATGTATGCACGCATGTTCGAGCACGGCTTCGTGAGCGGCGTCTCCATAGAAGATGGGTTCGCCCTGGGCCTTTTGTGTGCGCACCGTCTCAGGGTTCATCTCAATGATGGTATAGGGGATGTTGGCGATACGTGCTGTACGCGCCAGGTTGCCGCCGTTGATGCCAAAACCAATGATGATGACATGGTCGTTTAAATCACGCTCGGGCTTTTCATCTTCTTCTTTCATGCCGTGTTTGATTCGCTCGGGCAGGGGCGCCTTGTTGGCTGCCTTGGCGATGGCGGGAGCGAACTGAATCACAAACGGCGTAAAGATCATTGAGAGAATCGAAACCGCCAGAAACAGCTGGTAGGCCTTGTCGGAAATCAATTCGTATTTGACGCCAACGCTAGCTAGAATGAAGGAAAACTCTCCGATTTGACAAATCGCGGCGCCTGTTAATACCGCTGTTCTAAGGGGCGAACCAATAATAATGACTGAGGCCCCCGCCAGAATCAATTTTATGCTCATCACCAATAGCGTCGCCATGATGATAAGAGGGAAATTAAAGAAGAAATAACTGATATTCAACAGCATACCGATCGAGACAAAAAAGAAACTAATAAACAAGTCGCGAAACGGTAAGACGCCGCCCATCGCCTGATGGCTGTACTCTGACTCAGAAATAATCAACCCAGCCATAAACGCGCCCAAGCCTAGCGAAAGCCCCAACCAAGAAGTAAACCACGCCACGATCAATCCAATCGCAATGATGGCGAGTAAGAAAAGTTCGCTGCTGCGCGTTCGTGTGACGTTATAGAGGAGGGTAGGCACGCCAAAGCGCGCCAGCAAATACATAACGATGACAATGAAAACGCCTTTGACGCCCATCGCAAAAAACGCCAACACCGGGTTTTCGCTTTCGCCTGCAAGAATCGGCGCGATCAACATCATCGGCACGATCATCACATCTTGAAAAATGAGAATCGCCAGCGCATTGCGGCCATAGGGCGATTCGATTTCCGCCCGGTCTTTAAGAATCTTGAGCGCAACCGCCGTACTACTCAGCGCGATCAAACATCCCACAAATAGCGCTGTGTTGAAGGTTGCGTCTACGAATAGATAGAGTAGGCCAAATAAAATGACCGTGCCAAACACCTGCAACGAACCGCCAACTAATGTCTGTATCTTGAGTTTGGCGATTTTGGTCAACGAAAATTCAACGCCAATAGTGAACAACAACAGAACGACGCCGATCTCGGCCAACACTTCGACTTCTTCGATGGCTTCGATCCATTGCAGGCCATAGGGGCCGATTAACATGCCGGTGATGAGAAAGCCGACGATGCTGGGAATATCTAGTTTGCTGATGACATACAACACCAGCGCCGACAGGCCAACAATGATGGCGAGATCATTTAGAATGGGCAACTCACCCGCAGTCTGGGTGGAAATCAACAATAATACATCTTGCAAGACAGCGCTTTGCATTCATCGACCTCAACAAATTTACAGATACGCCTATCTTACAAGAAAAATGATAAAAAGAACGGCGGAGAACAAGAAAAATGGACTGGATAGCGCTTGGGGACAACCGAATTTACTACTATAGGCGTAATGTCAATATGCAATCACGCCACGCGAAGCGACACCGAGCGGTGGGGTGGCAGGGCGCCGTCGGCTTCTTCGCCCTGATCGGCGAGTTTAGCGTAAAACGCGTCCCAGTCGATAGATTCAGACCACATTTGAATTTGGTCTACCATGCCTTGGAGAGTCTCTTGTTTGTTGATCTCGTCCCGTAAGGCACGCACGCCGGGCATGCCCTTGATATACCAGCAGATTTGCTTACGCATCTCGAGACAGGCTTTGCGCTCGCCTTTCCATTCCACCGCGAGGCGCAGGTGGTCCATCAGGGTTTCGATGCGCTCAGTTGGCGATGGGGCAGGCAGCATTTCGCCGGTATCAAGGTAATGTTGAGCTTGAGCGAAAATCCAGGGGTTGCCGTAGGCGGCGCGGGCGATCATCACGCCGTCACAGTTGGTTTTGTCGATCATCTTCTTGGCTGATTGTGCGTCTACTACATCTCCGTTGCCAATGACGGGGATATCTAAGTAATCCTTGAGGTCTGCAATCCATTCCCATTGGGCTTGGCCGCCAAAACCCATTAGACGGGTTCGAGCGTGAATGATGATTCCGTCACATCCTTCGCCCTGGGCAATGTCGCCAATCATACGGTACATCAAAGATTTGTGGTTGACGCCGGCGCGAATTTTGACAGAGAGATGAAGGTCGGTCGCCTTGCGCATCGCCCGGATGACATGCACCAGATTGACAGGGTAAAGAGTCAAGCCGCAACCAGATTTATTCTTGAACACTTTTTTGACTGGGCAGCCTAAATTCAGGTTGATTCCGGTCACGCCCAGGTCTTCAACTTTTTTGATGGCGTCGCCTATGATATCCGGCTCGCCGCCGAAAAGTTGAAATACGAGCGGGTGTTCGTCGCGGCACTCATCTAACATCGTCCTCGTCTTGCGGTTGTCTTCAACGACGCCGCGGGCGCTAATCAGTTCACAAAACGTCAGCGGACAGCCTTTTTGACGGGCGATTTCACGCGTCGCCCGGTCGGTGTATCCCGCGACGGGCGCGAGCATCACTTGGGGCAATTCAAAATTGGGTTTTTCGCCTCTTGGCGGACGTATGGCCATGAAACAATCGATACTTTCTTGTCTTACAAAGATCGAATACAGATTTTAGTTCGTAAACCTGGTGACGGTAGAGATTCGTCTATGATAGATTATAGTCAACAAGCTTGAGTTTGAAACGATTCTGTTATGTTGAAATTTTTTTACGCAAACGTACTCTCGTTATTTGCGCTGGTTTGCCTCTCGGCTTCCGCCCAAGTTGTTATTCATGAGATGATGTACCACCCCGCCAGCCTAAATTCTGATGACGAATTTATTGAACTATTCAATTATTCAAAATCCGAGGTCGATATTTCTGGTTGGGCGTTTACCGATGGAATCCATTACATCTTTCCGGGCGGAACTATCATAGGCGCTAACGATTATCTGGTTGTGTCCGCCTCGCCTGGCGCTTTATTTCAACAGTATGGAATTGAAACGCCGTATGGGCCGTATGCAGGCAAGCTAAATAACGACGGCGAAACCGTTGAACTCACCCGCTTCAATGGTTCTATCGCTGATTCGGTTACATATGTTGACGAACTCGGTTGGCCGACCAACGCCGATGGCCTAGGCCCCAGTTTAGAACGCTTGCATCCTGAAATGGAATCGAGCGTCGCTAACACATGGCGCTCTCCCCCCGGGCTTGGCACGCCCGGCCAACGCAACTCTGCTCAACTGGATGAACCGGTTCCTCTCGTTACTGATATTATTCAAACCCCCGCTTCGCCGAAATCAACAGATGCCGTTTTTATTCGGGCGCGTATCTCTCACTCACGGTCTCTAAATTCAGTCGGCGTTTTTTTTAAAACCGAAGACGATACCGAATTTCGATGGACGCCCATGCTCGACGACGGGTTACATAATGATGGCGCCGCTGGGGACAACCTGTTTGGCGCTGAATTGCCTGCCTATCCACACGGTACGGTCGTTGAATTTCGCATTCTCGCTCTTGATGAGAATGAACAACAGGGTTGGTTTCCGTTAATCCAAACGGCGCCGTCCGCCATTTATCGCGTTGATGACGTTGTCCACGAGACGACGCTGCCAATGTATAAAATTGTCATGCGCGCTCAGGATGAGATCGCGCTGCGCACTCGCGACCCGCGCAGCAATGATGAAATCTCCGCATCCTTCATTCATGGGAACGATATATATTACCGCGTGGGGGTGCGCTTTCGCGGCAAGGGGTCGCGTTTCGCCGAACCCAAAAATTACCGCGTCAATTTTCCAACGACACGCTACTTTGGCAAAACTCGAAAGTTGATTTTAAACTCGGTCAAGGTTGACCGCCAATATATCGGGCTGGAGTGTTTCGATCGCTTGGGCCTTCCCGCGCCGAAAAAACAGTTCGTCGCCGTCGACTTTAACGGCGTCATGGTTCCCCGCTATCTCGAAGTTGAACGTACAGACAGCGATATGATGAGACGGTTGTTTGGCGATGGAGACGGCAACCTTTATCGCGGCGTTGAACAAGCCAACCTTGATTATCGCGGCGAAGAGTTTGGGCCATACATTCCACACTACACCAAAGAGACCAACTCGCTTCGCGGCGACTACAGCGATATTGTGCGGCTATGCGAGGCGTTTACTCTAACAACGGATGATGAGTTTCCCGAACGAATTGAAGAGCGTATTCATCTGCGCCAGTGGATCCGCTGGTTTGCGCTCAAACAAGTGTTGAACGACCGGGAAGGCGGATTGTCTCGAGAGCGGGGAGATGACTATTACATCTATCGTTTTGAAGAAGAAAGCCGTTTTTATTTATTGCCTTGGGATTTAGATTCGGTTCTCGTCCAGCCATTTGAGAATGTCCACCACCACGGCACGCCTGCTGTGCGGCGGCTACTTCGCCACCCCGATCTCGCCCGGCTCTATTACCAAGAGATACTCAACATTCTTGATGTTGAACTGACTCCTGAAGTGATGCAGTCAATCATTGATAAAACCGCCGTCGTCAACGAAGAGGCCCAGCGCATCGACTTGATGGCCCATTTTCTTGTAATGAGAGATATCAACCACAGCCAGATTCCACAAATATTCACCGCAGAAGTCTCCACGCTTCAGACGCAGCGCAATGTCTTGGTAGACGCAAATGACGACTGGCAATACTTTCGAGGTACGGAACATCCGTCTTCTGGCTTACTCGGCTGGACGCAACTCTCTTACAATGATTCACATTGGCGAACCGGCCCGGGTGGATTTGGCTATGGCGATGGTGACGACCGCACCTTGTTGTTTACCATGCGAGACGCCTATTCGTCTGTATTTATTCGAAAAAAATTTGTTATAGAAGATGTCAGTTCAATCGCAGGCCTTGAATTGAGCGTCTTATTTGATGATGGCTTCGTCGCCTATATTAATGGCGTCGAAATAAAACGAAACAACTTCAGTCGCGCGCCTTTCTATGACCAAGTAGCCGACGGCAATCACGAAGCGAGTGAATTTGAACTCTTCAATTTGGATGATTCCATTCAGTTTCTACAACCTGGTGAGAATGTTCTCGCCATCGTTGGTTTCAATGTGAAGCGAACTAGCTCTGATTTTAGTTTGGCGGCCAACTTGTTCAGCAAAACGTCTGATAATGACACTACCCGATTGAGCGGCCTCGCCGATGCGATTCATACAAAACGAATCACAGTAAACGGCGCCCCAGCGAAGTATGAGCCTTGGCTAGGCCAATGGGCATATGAAACAATCTTGAATGATGGGCGCCATGTATTTGATATCCGGGCGTTGAGTGACGCCGGCCTGGTGGTCGATTCTACCCAGATCATTGTCTATCAAAACGCCGTCCCGCCAACTGGCGTCACAGAAGTGTCAGGCGATTTGGTTTGGCGAAAAGCCGACAGCCCGATGCTTGTCACTCAAACGGTTTGGGTTCCACCCGAATCATCATTGACAATTGAATCAGGCGCTGAAGTACGCTTCGCATCAGGCGCCGCGATCTGGGTGCAAGGCGCTATTTCGACTGGGGCGAATGGTGATGAACCGATTACAATGGTTTCGAACGAACCAGGCCAACTATGGGACGGAATCGTCATTGAAGATGCGTCTTCGTTGGCAACGATACAATCATTGAACATCACCGGCGCCGGTTCCGCCAAAATTGAAGGAAGAACCTACCCAGGCGTCATTACCGTACTCAACAGCGCGGCCCAAATCGAAAGTTGTTTGTTTTTCGATCTCAATTCCGTTGGCGTGGATGCCATCAATTCGACGATCCACATCATACGAAATGAATTTAAAAACATGGTTGAAGCGGTTCATTGCACAAACTCATTCGCCTCGATCGTCGGTAACCGGTTTATCAATATTTTAGGCTATAGCGACGCGATTGATTTTGATGGAGGAACAGCCAAGCCATCCATCATCTCTGACAATGTGATTATGGGGTCTGAGGATGACGGTATTGATTTGGGGTTTTCAAACGCGCGCATAGAACGGAACCTAATCCATGGCTGCGCCGACAAGGGCGTTTCGCTGGAGGGCGATTCGGCCCCAGTTGTCATTAACAACATCATAGAAAACTGTGACATCGCGATTGCGGTGAAAGACCGTTGCGCCGCTTATGTCGCCCACAATACGATTTACGGCGCCGCCACAGGCGTCTCAGTCTTTGAAAAAAATCCAGGACAAGGCGGCGCGACCGCGACGATTTTCAATTCGGTTATTTGGAACACAAACCAAAGCGTGCTTGTCGATGACAAATCCAGCGTGATTCTGCGAACCAATAATTTGTCGCCATTGGCTGAATTTGCGGACGAAACGAATTTTTCATTAGACCCGATGTTTATCAATACAGGCGAAAGGGTGTTCTTTCCTCAAAGAGGTTCACCGCTGATCGACGCGGCGGAGCCAACTGACATCACCGTAGACATTGGCATGAGGCCCCGGCCAAATGGCGCCGCCCCCGATATTGGCGCCATTGAAAGCGAATTTACCACGTCTATACGAGACTGGCCTCTTTTGCATTGAGTGATACATTTTGAATTGATGTCGCAAATTTGTCATTTTTAGTGCTTGGCATGGAGACAACTCTGTTCGCTTTAGTGCGGCGCCGCCTGGATGCACGGGCGCTCCCAGGATTGCACCCATGCCTAAACAGGTGGGTCAAGGTTGATCATGAATTCATCATACAGATAGTATGCGTAATAAATTGGTTGGGGTTTATGCTCACAAAGCCGATTCTATAATGATAATGATACTGTTTACAACTTATGACGCGGATTGAGGAACCTTCATGATTATTACAATGCAGACTGGCGCAAGCAAGGATGAAATCTCAAACGTAGAGATGCTTATCAAAGATTACGGCTATGACGTTCATCCTATCTATGGAACAAACTTGACCGTCTTGGCCGCGGTCGGCGATGAACGCGGCAAAGAAGGCCTCTATGACCGCATGATCAGCCAGCCTGGCGTGGACAAAGTGGAGTTTATTCTTCCGCCCTATAAATTAGTCTGCCGTGAGGTGCGCGCTGGCATTATGAGAGCTGACACTGTCGTTAACATTCACTTCAAATGGAAAGAAGGGCCGGAGACGGTATCCATCGGCGGCGACGAACTGGTGGTCATGGCGGGCCCGTGTTCGGTCGAATCGAGCGAACAGATGATGGAATGCGCCCGCATCAACAAACAATACGGCGCTAAGATTTTGCGCGGTGGCGCGTTTAAACCGCGGACCTCTCCCTATAGTTTTCAAGGCCTTGAAGAAGACGGCCTTAAAATGTTGGCCGACGCCCGCGAAGAATACGGCCTGGCCATCGTCACAGAGCTCATGGACGCGCACCATTTAGATTTAATCACACAATACGCCGACATTATTCAAATTGGTGCGCGCAACATGCAAAACTTCATGTTGCTCAAATCGTTGGGTAATACCGACAAGCCGATTTTACTCAAACGCGGCATCGCATCCACTATTGATGAATGGCTGATGGCGGCTGAGTATGTGCTCTCCTGCGGCAACAACAACGTCATGCTCTGCGAGCGCGGCATCCGCACCTTTGAAACGAAATACCGAAACACGCTTGATTTGAACGCCGTGCCGATGATCAAAAAATTGACGCACCTGCCCATCGTTGTTGACCCGAGCCATGGCACAGGCCACTGGGACCTGGTCACCGATATGGCGCTCGCGTCGGTCGCGGCGGGAGGCCACGCGCTGATGATTGAAACTCATCCCGAACCAGCCAAAGCCTGGTCAGACGGCGCCCAATCGCTGAACGAAGAGTCATTCAAAACCTTGATGGCGCGCACCGCGCCTGTCGCTAAGGCGGTCGGGCGCGCTGTCCCTTGGGCGTGACCGCTTCACATGACACAAAGGCGCATCTATCTCGACTATAACGCCACAGCGCCGCTCTTGCCGCAGGCAAAGGAAGCCATGCGCCAGTTGTATTCGGCTGACTATGGTAACGCGTCCAGCCGTCACTCGTTTGGCCGCGCCGCCTGGGAGGCGGTTGAACAGGCAAGAGAACAGGTCGCGAACCTCGCTGGCGCCCATCCCGACCAAATTATCTTCACCAGCGGGGCCACCGAATCTAATTTTCTTTCACTCTTAGGCCGCTTCGACGCCTTGGTTGAACAAGGGCGCTCTCCTCAATCCATACAGATTGCCGCAAGCCCAATCGAACATCCCTGTGTGGTTTCTGCGCTGGATGTTCTAAAAAAACGTGGAGCTGTTTTACAACCAATTCCAGTCAAAGCAGATGGCCGCGTCGATGCTTCTTTCTTTGAGCACAAACCCCCACTCGACATTGCTGCGATTATGGCGGTCAATCACGAAACCGGCGCCATACAGCCAATTCAAAAAATCTCTCACCTTGTTAGCGACACAACCTACTTTCACTGCGACGCCGCCCAGTGGGCCGGACGGTGCGGCGGCGGCTTTCAAGAATGGAGCCTGTCAGCGATGACGCTTTCCGCTCACAAAATCGGCGGGCCGAAAGGCGTAGGCGCTCTAATTCTGAAGTCAGGTTTACTCATCTCTCCTCAGATTCCTGGAGCGCAAGAAGCGGGCATGAGGGGCGGCACAGTTAATAGCCCGGCGATCGCTGGGTTTGGGGCGGCGGCTGAAGCCGCTTTTGAACATAAAAAAGAAACACTTGAGACTGTTAGAGATCTGCGCGAACTCTTGTGGCGCGAATTACGCCAATCCATACCCACGATTCAAAAAACGATTGCAGATGAAATTTCCGTATGCAACACATTGCATGTGCACTTTCCCGGCCTAAAAGGCGAGCGGGTCGTTGACGGGCTCGACCAGGTTGGAATCGCGTGCTCGTCTGGCCCTGCCTGCGCTTCTGGAGCCTCAGACGCCTCGCCTGTCCTTCAAGCGATGGGATGGAGCGAAAAAGACTCTTGGGAAGGAGTTCGCTTTAGCCTTGGGCCTGAGTTGACAGAAGAGGAGATTCGGGGAGCGGTAACGCGGATAAGTATATGGTTTTCTAAGCATTCCAATCGTCCGGCTTGATTGAATGCAGCCGTGTGAGTACTCTATTCAGTCTGTTTAATCAAAATAGTTTCACTCGCGTTCCTTGATCCCTGACGTATCATCAGGGATAATTTGAATGTTATGCCCGAATTTGGGCTTCATCATTGAAGTCGCATCAACGCCGCATTTCGGTCAGCAACGCTTGATCCATAAGGCTATGCGGTTTTTCATCGAGATTGAGTTATGGAACAGGCTATCGCCGTTTATCCAGGTACATTCGACCCCGTCACCCGTGGCCATCTGGATGTTATTGAACGCGGCTTGAAGATATTTGGCAGATTGATCGTCGCCGTGGTGAACAACCCCAGTAAGCATCCAGTCTTCTCGACAGAAGAACGTATGGAGATGTTGAAAGAATCAACCAGGAATATGGATGGCGAGATTGAGGTTGATTCGTTTAACGGCTTGTTGGCCGATTATATGACTGTAAAGAAGGCGAAAGTCGTTTTGCGCGGTTTGCGGGCGATTTCAGACTTTGAATATGAACTTGAAATGGCGCTAACCAACCGCCATTTGAATGAAGAAGCCGAAACGATGTTTTTAACGCCCAGTGAGAAATACATATACTTGCGGGCGAGCACAGTAAGACAGATTGCGAAATTAAAAGGCGACGTAAGCGCTTTTGTAACGCCAAACGTTGAAAAACGCCTTGCGCAACATTATTCAGAACAATAATCAAAACCGTATTGATAAACGAGGAAGATCATGGCCCACCCAAAACACCGAAAATCAAAATCCAAGAGATTGATGAAACGCGCTCATCACTTCATCACACCAAATTCTCTGGTTGAATGCTCCAACTGCCGCGGCGCAAAGATGCCTCATCGCGTCTGCCCCCATTGCGGTCATTACAAAGGCGCTTCAGTCATCTAACCCATGGGCAATCCTGACATTCGAGTAGCGGTTGACGCCATGGGCGGCGACAATGCCCCTCAAACAGTGATTGAGGGCGTTCGTCAATTTCGGGAAGAAGATGACGAAACCCAGATTTTGTTGGTCGGGCGCAAAGACCAACTCGAAAACCCATGCGCTGGGCTAAACGCCACCATTGTTGACGCTCCAACAGTCGTGGGGATGCACGAATCAGCATCCACCGCCCTCAAGACGCTCAAAAATTCGTCCATCGCGGTTGCAACGGGCTTAATGAAGGCCAAACAAGCAGACGCATTGCTCACAATGGGCAATTCCGGCGCCGCTGTAGCGTTCGCCATGTTTGTGTTGGGGCGACTGCCCAATATTTCCAAGCCCGCGATCGTCGCGCCTTTCCCCTCAGGCAACGAAACAGGCGTGACCCATGTGCTTGATTGCGGTGCTACGGTTGATTGCAAACCCAGCCATCTTCTCCAATTCGCGTTAATGGGTTCGGCGTATTGCCAATACGCCTACAAAGTTGACAGCCCGCGCATCGGCCTGTTATCCATCGGCGAAGAAGAGTCGAAGGGAAATGAATTAACACTCGCAACCACCAAACTATTAAAAGAAGCGCCCATCAATTTCATTGGCAACGTAGAAGGCGTTGATATTATGCGCGGCGGCGCTGATGTGGTGGTATGCGACGGATTCATTGGCAACGTCATTCTGAAATTTGGCGAAGGGTTAGTCGAAACCTTCTTTAAAGCGCTTACCTACGAAACAAATGAAGTGTTAGGGGCCGATATTAACGCTGAAGACCGCCGCACGTTCTTACAAGAGACCATGCAACGAGTCGATTACTCAGCTTATGGCGGCGCCGAACTGTTGGGCGTCAACGGCCACTTACTTATCGGCCATGGACGCTCAGCCGCCCATGCCATCGCGAATGGCATTCGGTCAGCGCGTAATGTGGCGGAACGCTGTCCACTGAACAAGATTCAACAAGCGTTAGAGGCTGTTAAGGTATCCACAGCGTAATCCATCGAAGGAGAAGCAACCTTGCGTGCCCACATTACCGCCACCGGTATGGCCGTGCCAGAACGGGTGGTTACCAATAGCGACCTCGAAAAGATGGTCGAAACCTCTGATCAGTGGATCCGCGAACGGACTGGTATGGTCGAGCGGCGCGTCAGTGACGACAAAACCGCCGCCTCTGACCTCGCTGTTAGCGCAGCCAAACAGGCCATTCAAAATGCAGGACTTACACCTAAAGACATCGACGCGATTCTAGTTGCAACCATATCGGGCGATTATCCCTGGCCAGCGACCGCGTGCGTCGTTCAGCATAAGTTAGGTGCAAACACCGTCATGGCCTATGACTTGTCAGCTGCATGTACGGGTTTTTTGTATGGTTTATCGCAAGCCTCGGCGTTTATAGAAACCGGAAAATTTCATAATATCCTACTCATCGGCGTCGATTTATTGACCAAGACGGTTGATTGGACAGACCGCAACACTTGCGTATTGTTTGGAGACGGCGCTGGCGCTGCCATCATTCAGCCAAACACCAACGGTTCAGGAGTCATCGATACCCTGTTGGGCGCAGACGGCGGCGCGGCAGAAATGCTCTATCAGGCCGCGGGCGGTTCCAGGCAACCAATTACTGAAGACGCGATTAAAAACGGCAAGCATTATTTATATATGAATGGCCGTGAAATATTCAAACATGCAGTCCGAGTAATGGCCCAAACGGTTCAGAGTTTACTCGAAAAACATGGAAAAACCGCTGACGACATTGCATTAGTGATTCCACATCAAGCGAATGTTAGAATTCTTGAAGCGGTTGCTGACCGTATTGGCGTCAGCATGGATCGCTTTTTCTTAAACATCAATAAATACGGAAACACATCAGCCGCCACGATTCCTATGGCCACCCACGAAGCCCGGCAAGAAGGCCGTCTTCAAAACGGCGATTTGGTTGTAATGGTGTCGTTCGGCGGCGGACTCACTTGGGGGGCCAGTCTGGTCCAGTTCTAAAATTATGACAACGATTGCTTTTTTGTTTCCAGGACAAGGTTCACAAAAACCCGGTATGGGGTTGGATTGGCTAGATCACTCTGAAAAGGCGCGAAAGCGTTGCCAACAAGCCGAAGAGGGGTTGGGGTGGTCAATCTCTGACCTATGGAAACCAGAGAACGAATCCCAACTTGGAACCACAGAATACACACAACCAGCGTTATACACACTCAGCGCGATCATCACTGACGCCTTACACGAGAAGGGCGTATCTCCATCGCTAACCGCTGGCCATAGCGCAGGCGAATTTGCCGCGTTATACGCCGCTGGCGCCTGGGATTTTGTAACGGGACTGAAGGTAATTGCGGAGAGAGCGCGCCTGATGCATGAACTCGCAGCGCCGGGCGCGATGGCGGCGGTGTTAGGTATGGAGCCAGACGCAATTCAGACGGCATGTGATGAGTGGATAGACGGCGTCGTTCAAGCCGCTAACTTTAATTCACCGAAACAAACCGTTATCACTGGCGACAAAGCGGCGATTGAAGCCATCTCGCCTATTTTAAAAGAAAAAGGGGCGCGGCGGGTTGTCCAACTGCCCGTCAGTGGAGCCTTTCACTCTCCATTGATGTCAGAGGCCCAATCCCAGTTCAAGACATTTCTTCAAGATATCGAAATCAGCGCACCCAAGGTTGACTGGGTGTCGAACAATACAGCATCCATTCAAAACTCAGCCGATGAAATACGCGAACTTCTCGTCAAGCAATTTTGTGAACCCGTTCGCTGGGCCCAATCAATGGAAGTCATCGCTTCGAAGACTGAATCTGGTCTTGAAGTAGGCCCTGGCGAGGTGTTATGCGGCCTTGCCAAACAATGCTGTAGAGATTGGCCGTGCAACCCATGTGGAACAGTCGATGAGTGTAACCAGGTAAACTGAAATGCACTATATGTCCTTAACTGACAAAGTCGCCATTATTACAGGCGGTTCGCGTGGAATCGGGCGGGCCGCTGTCGAGATGTTCGCCGCCTCTGGCGCCAAAGTCGTCTTCACCGGGCGAAACCAAGACGCCATTTCTGAAGTGGAAAGCGCCATTAAAGAAATAGGCTGCGAAGCCTTTGGCGTCGTCGCAGATGTGTCAGACTCAGAAAAAGCCCACAGTGTCATTTCTGAAACCACCGTGCGGTTTGGCAAGGTTGATATACTTGTTAATAATGCAGGAGTTACGAAAGACGGGCTAGCAATCCGCATGAAGGATGACGATTGGGAATCCGTACTCAAAATCAACCTGAGCGGCGCCTTTTTTATGGCCCGCGCGGCGGCGAAAGTGATGATGAAAGCCCGCGCAGGTCGCATCATTAACGTCACGTCTGTGGTTGGAATCACAGGCAACGCGGGGCAAGCGAACTATGCCGCCAGTAAAGCAGGCGTCATCGGTATGACCAAATCGCTGGCCAAAGAACTGGCTGCCCGCGGGATTACTGTGAATGCAGTCGCCCCCGGTTTCATCGAAACCCGAATGACCGACGTGTTAAAAGAAGAAACCAAAGAAGCCGTTAAAACTTCCATCCCGATGGGGCGGTATGGAACGCCAAATGAAGTGGCGGCCCTGCTTGGATTTTTGGCGAGCGATTTGTCGAGTTACATTACAGGCCAGACTTTTGTCGTAGACGGCGGATTGGCGATATAGCCCTTCGCCTTCACAAGCAAGCGGTTATAACTATAAGATTGTCAACTTACGAACGAACCATATCGTTCAATATTTCGAAAATTGATTGATGCAGGAGGACGAATCCAGTGAGCGAAAACGTCGAGCAAAAAGTTATCGATATCATCGCAGAAAAACTCAAAATTGATAAAGACGAAATTACCCCGGAAAAGTCGTTTACCCGCGACTTGGGCGCTGATTCTCTCGATACCGTTGAGTTAGTCATGGAATTTGAAGAAAACTTTGATATCGATGAGATTCCCGAAGAAGAAGCAGAGAAAATCAAAACCGTTGGCGACGCCATTAACTACATCAACGGTAAAGTCTCGTAATTTGATTGGAATAAGGTAGTAAAGCATGAGTCGACGAAGAGTTGTCATTACAGGCATGGGGGCCGTAACCCCCGTAGGCAACACCGTGGATGAATTTTGGACTTCACTGGTCGAAGGCAAAAGCGGCACTGGCCCGCTTACGCGCTTTGACTCAGAAGGCTTTTCGTCCCATATCGCGGCTGAACTTAAAGGGTTTGATCCTGACCACTATATTGACCCGAAAGAATCGCGCCGGATGGATTATTTCGTCCAATACGCGATGGCGTGTTCTGAACAGGCAGTCAAAGATTCTGGGTTAGACCTCGAATCCATCAACCTGGATCGCTCCGGCGTTTATATTGGCTCGGGCATCGGCGGCATCGAAACCATTGAGAAGCAAAAAGAAGTCTTAGACAAAAAAAGCCCGCGCCGAATCAGCCCGTTTTTGGTGCCTATGCTCATCGTCAACATGGCGTCGGGCATGGTGTCGATGCGCTTTAATTTTCGTGGGCCGAATAGTTGCGTGGTTACAGCGTGCGCGACAGGCACCAACGCCATCGGCGACGCAGCCAGGCTAATTCAATATGGCCAGGCTGACATCATGTTGGCGGGCGGTTCTGAAGGCGCGATAACGCCGCTAGGATTTGGCGGCTTTTGTTCGATGAAGGCGCTTTCAACCCGAAACGATGAGCCAGAGTCAGCCAGCCGTCCGTTTGATAAAACCCGCGACGGGTTTGTCATGGGTGAAGGCGCTGGCGTCGTTGTCTTGGAAGAATACGAAGCCGCCAAACAACGCAGCGCCCGCATCTACGCTGAAGTCGCTGGATATGGCATGACCTCAGACGCGTTTCACGTCACCATGCCCGAACCGGAAGGAAAAGGCGCACAAACCGCGATGCGTTTGTCTCTCGAAGACGCCGAATTGTCCGCCGACCAAATTGATTACATCAATGCGCACGGCACCTCAACCGAATACAACGACAAGACCGAATCGTTCGCCATCAAGCAAGTGTTTAACTCGTATGCAAACAAGGTGGCGATCAGTTCGTCTAAATCGATGACAGGCCACTTGTTAGGCGCCGCCGGGGCGATTGAATGTATCGCCTGCGCGAAAGCCATTGAGAATGGCATCGTTCCGCCCACGATCAATTACAACGAGCCTGATCCCGAATGTGATCTTAATTACACGCCAAACCAGGCGAGAGAGATGCCCGTGAACGCAACCATGAGCAATTCCTTCGGCTTTGGTGGTCACAACGCTGTATTGGTCTTAAAAAAAGTCTGACTCTATTAACTAGAATCCAACCTGAAGCGGCCTGTTTCGGGCCGCTTTTTTTTGTTGACAAAACTCAAAGAATAGTTATTTTTCTTACCAATGGGTTGAACGTTTTTGTAATCGGGCGAATAATACCTTAAGATCAATACTTAAAATGTTTGATGTTAAGTCAGTATGATTGTTGTCGCAGGGGAACCACAACACCGATCCTCACCTAAGGCCCCGCCCATTGGGTCTAATCTATGAATGAAGCACTAGAGAAAAAAAGTAACCAATGCGAGTCACGGCCGCCAGCCTTGAGCGAAGCTACGCTGATTCGAATGTCTCGTTATATTAATGTTTTAGAAGAATTTGTTGAGAAAGAAATTCCTCATATATCAACGCGCAAGTTAGCTGACCTTTTAGGCGTCAATCCCGCTGTGGTAAAACAAGATTTTCTCCCTCTGAATGTCAAAGGCCAGACTGGCGTCGGCTATGAAGTGCCGGTATTGATGCAGGCCATTCGCGATGTCTTCTTATCAAGAGGGACGCTAAATTTCGCGATTGTCGGCTTCGGTAACATTGGCCAGGCGCTATCAAATTACATTGCCTTCGAAAAGCAGGGATTTTTGATGAAAGCGATTTTTGATGTGAACCCGCGCTTTCATCAATACCAGGTTCGCGGCGTCCCGGTTGACGACGTAGAGAGCATTGAGGCTGTTTGTAAGGAACGAAAAATTGATATTGGCTTGATATGCACCCCGGCCAGTTGCGCCCAAGACCTAGCGGATAAACTGGTAACGGCTGGAGTGAAGGGAATCTGGAACTTTGCCCCGACCGAGCTGGTCGTGCCGGATGAAGTGATCTTGGTGCATGAACATTTAACGCGAGGGCTGTTGGCGCTCTCCTATCATATTGGTCTTCGGTATGGCCTGATCGAAGAACCGCCAACAGAAACCAACGAACCATAAACCAAAAGAAGCCGCGTCATTTGACGCGGCTTCTTTGTTCATCGCCTTGATGCGGCGAGAGAATATCGGATTTTCGTTGCTCTATCTGATATTCGCCTGTTTTTCCAACCGACTTGTAAATGAGAGCGATCTTACTACGAAGTCTAGAAGAGGTGGGCTGAAGGTTTGATGCTGTTTTAAATTGAATTAGTGATTCATCATACTGACCAACAGTTGATAGCAAATCTCCATAGAGTTCTCTCAGAACAGCGATTTCAGGAAACGCCTCAACCGCTCGCTCAAACGCTAACAAGGCCCTGCCCGAATCGGCTCGTACCAAATAAACGTCTGATAGTCGTTTATACGCGAACAAGGGCGCCACTTGATATCGGGCGCAAATTGAAAGACAGAGTTCAATCTTTTGAATGGTCTCTTCATCAGGCATTCGGTTGCTGGAGATTGCCGTCTTTAAGTGGTGCATCGGGTAAAGTGCAGCGCCTTCAGGCCGGTAGGGAGAGATTTCTCTCAGTTTATCTAACAGTTCGTTGCGTGTGAAAACGATTTTCTCATCAATAAATTTCTCAAATAACTGGTTGAACGATTGTTGCGTTCTCAGATACGAATAGCCAATTGCTGTCATCAATACAATGAGACCAATCACCGCATACCTCTCAGCATTTCTCCATTGGATTGGCGTCTCAGGCCCATCATCGCGATCGTGATGACTGAGCTTTGGCTCTTCTTGTCCCGCCTCTGTTCTGGGATTTAGAAAACTGAGGGCTATCCAGAGTAATGGATGAGCAAACATCGAGGCCGTGGCATGATAAGACGACAACACCACACACAGCGCCAAAGAAATACATGCTGGAAAGATCGCATCGTTTTGACTGAACCGAATACTGCGGCGCACCAATACAATAAAAAGAGAGATGGTGATGACAATTGATGCGAACACAGACGATGACGCGCCGAATGTCGAACAGGGCTGAAAGGCGCCAAATTCGCCCCAAGAATGAAAGGCGCCGCTTCTGGCTTGCCAATACCAATTCAGTTGGGGCAGTGGAGTAAAGGACAGAACCGGGTTTTGTAGTGAAATGAGAGCAAACCCAGCAAGAACGCCCCCGATGACAATGACCACGAATTTTGATTTCCAATTCCATAGTTCATTTGTCATGCAGGCCGAAAACAGTATCGCGCATAAGCCGCCTATCCATGCGGGGTGAAAACCGAATAATAGTGTCAGCCCTGTACAACCAATGAACGTAATGAATAAAATCAAATTACGAATACTTCGAGTCGCCGTTTGAAACAGCGCTGTAAACAACAATACAATCGTCAGCGCTAAGCTGATAAACAACAGTGATCCTTTGATTGGGTTGGCTGGAAACAAAACGGGCGAGATGTCATATTCGTCCATGACTGAGCCAGACGGCGTCATCATAAATTCATCATTTATCGTATCCTGGTAATTCAACGAAGGGAAGAAAGCGCCCTGGCTTGGTTCTGGAACAAACAACATGACCCAAACAATGAGAGTAAAAAGACATGAACCAACGATTGCGAGTTTGGTCGATTTAGGGCGTTGAAAAAACAATAAAGGCCCCGCGATAAGTGATGGGGCCAATATTTCTCGAACATAACTGTCTGATATCGAAATGGCCAACCAGACGGCGCCAGCGGCAAGAGCGAAAAAAAGCCCTAGCGAAAAACGCTCAAACCGCTCGTCTCTCTCAATGATCTGCGCCAAGGCGCCCAGAGACAAAACCAATAGCGCAAAAACGCTATAGCCAGGGTTTGCCCCAGGTAGGCAGAAGCCAAACGCTATGTATGAGAGGAGGGCGAGCACAACTGGCATGCGGCGCGCAATCCTAATAAATAACTTTGAAGTCCAAATCCACTAATCTGGCCAGCCGCGACATCAGCGATGTACGAATGCTGGCGAAATTCTTCGCGTTTATGGATGTTCGACAAGTGAACTTCGACAGTAGGAAGGCCTACAGCCGAAATGGCGTCGCGCAGCGCGACAGAGGTATGGGTATAAGCGGCGGGGTTGATCAGTAGCGCGTCAGCCCAATCTGCGTTGTTTGCGACCGCGTCGATTAGTTCCCCCTCGTGGTTGCTCTGAATGACGCGTAATTCAGCGCCTAATTCGCCAGCCAGGTCTGATAGCGCAGAGTTGATTTGATCAAGCGTCAGCGTACCATAGATATCGGGTTCGCGCGTTCCTAGAAGGTTTAAGTTGGGGCCGTGTAAGACCAATATATGTACCATCGTTACGTCCTGGCTCTAAATTCGTAAAAACGCATAGGCGCGAGATAAACCGTTTTTGATTAAACGCCTAGGTTTCAAGGGAGTTAGGCGATTCAAAATTATCGTTTATACTACCACAGTTTTTAGATTATTGACTATCCCCCAGGGTGATTTGAAATATGAGCGATTTTTCGAAGCTGGCTCTCGACCCACAAGAACTTTCAATTTGGGAGCGCTGGGTATTTCTTCTTGGCCGTATAACTATTTTGTTGGGGCTGCCAGTCGCCGTCATGGTGTTTTATATCATGACTTGGCGCCATTACTCCGTCCCTAAGGCCAGTTTGTTTCAGTTTTTGGTGATGATTATCGCAGCGAGTTGGGTGGTGTTAGCGATTCGTCGGCGCTTTGTTCGGTCAGCCTTGGCGACGCCTGCGTCATTTCTTTTATCGGTGATGTGTTTCAGTATGCTTTTCGCCGTCAACCTAGGCGAATCGTATGAAATCATTACCTTTAAAATTGCTTGTCTTGTTTATTTAATTCTCATTCCCAAGTTTTTCACCCGCTTTCAAGATTTCACATTGATCGCCTACATCATGGGGCTGCTTTGCCTTTGTGTTGATATGTATGGTATTGCCCAATATTTCAACTGGCCTTGGTTCTTCCGGTTGTTTGAAGGTTTAGGGTTTTCTCAAATGGACGGCCAACCCGTCTCAACAATGGGTAATGTCAACTACACCGCCGAATTTCTCAATATCGCCGTTCCTATCAATATATGTATGATGATCGCCTATCGGCGACGGGCCGTCGAATTTTTGTTCTTCACTTTTGTTACGCTTCTCAATTCGGTTGTACTGTATTATCTCGACTGCAACGCATCCTACGCGGGGTTTATCGTTGCGATTCCACTCGTACTGTTTATTCTCTTTTATGACCGTTTGATTCCACTCGCGGTCGAATTGGGGTTCATTCCAACGTCATTACCGAATGCGCTGAGGTATTTTCGTTACGCAGTCGTGGGGATGATTCTTGCGTTTGCCATTTTGACGGTCGGAATAACCTCATTCCCCAACAAAATTTTGAACAAAGTCGCCACAACCGTTAGTTGGGTCGACACTGACGGCGACAACGTGACTGATGGTTCGACCACCATCATCTTTCGTTTGCAATGTATGGATTCCGCCATGCGAGGCATCGTAAATTCGCTCTTTACTGGAATTGGCCCAGGCAACTTTAAGGTTATCCACCCGCTGTATGAATCTCAGTTGGAGCGAAAAGTGTTGGGGCGGGAAGTGTTGGCCCGAAAGGTTCACAATGACCACCTTCAACATGCTTTAAAATACGGCGTGTTTGGCCTGTTTGGCTTTTATTGGATTCAAGCGGTTACATTTTTCTGCATTATTTATTCGTTATATCATCTCAGACATCGCCCCAAGGGCGCCAAGCTTGATGAAAACCCTGTTCTTAAATTGCCCGCATTTCAACGAAATTTCTATTTCTATTTGCAACTGGGTATTTTTGGCGGCCTGACGACTGCATTAGTTAGTTGTATTTTTGGCCACACCTTTGTCATCGAATCATCCGCCGTTACCTATTGGTTGATGGCAGGCGTGTCCGTAGCGATTTTCCAACATCTCCATCGCTTAAACCAAAACGCCGCTCAACCAAGATATGGGTTTACCCCAGAAGCCCCGCTTAAAGTGCAAGAACTAGGCCGTAAAGTCCCTACGGTTGTCACGATCATCGTTCTGTTTGCTCTTGTTCTTCCATTTGGCTCAAAAAACACTCATCAGTTGCTCGGAGAGACCTGGCTGAAATGGGGCATGGGCATGCGTGATTCAAATAAGTATGAACAGATGTTTTACTGTATGAATCGCGCGAAAAAAATCTATCCATACCAAATGGAAACCTATTACATCTTGGGCCGTTACTACATTGACGCCATCACAGAATTTGCTCGCGCAAAAGGGAAAAGCGAAAATGAACGACTTTCGTATTTAAACTCGCGTGAGTTGATACGTGAAGAAGACGACTATATTCGCAAGGGAATTGCGTGTCTTCAAATCGACTTGTTTTTGAATCCCAACTATAAGTGGGCGCACAACAACGTGGGCGTATTATATGACCGGCTCAACGACATCAATTTGTCTGAAGCCGCCTATGGCCGCGTATTGGCGATTGATCCCGAACAAATTTACGCGCATTTCAATCTTGGCTTAGGCATGGTCAAGCAAGAAAAGTATTATGAAGCGATCAATTTCATGGAAACCGCGGCCAGTCTGGAACCCGATTACGTTGAAGCCTACCGGTACATGGGGTCATCGTTTCTGATTAAGGGAGACGTTGAGCGCGCGTTGGCGGCCATTGACCGCCTAGTTTCTATCAATCTTCAAACCCGGTTGTCCACAGAGTTAAGCAGGGTTGGCGGACAAAAATACTCGCCCATTTTAGCGCATCTGAATGCTGGCCGGTTTAATGAAGCCTTGGCCGACGCCCAGCGGCTAATGAATTATCAAGACCCAGTCTCTCAGACGCTTTATTTTCAATCAGCGGTCGAGTTGATTAATAAAGGCCAAGGCGGCGACCTCGTCTTTGAAGCCCTCAACAAAGGCAGTTTATTGGCCCCAGTCACTGAACCCGAAAAACTCAATTATATTGCCAGCCTGTATCAACAAATCGCCCAATGGAAAGAAGCGGCCAAGCGCTATCAACAATATTTAAGAATTGTTCCCAACGATTTGAACGTTCGCAGAAACCTCGCAAACGTCTACGCAACCATCAATGATTATCCGTCAGCCGTTTCTGTCTTTCAACAAGTGGTCGAATCAGATGAAAGCACCTACAGAGACATGATTAGCATCGCGCGCTTGATGGTGGGGGCGAACCAATACAGCTGGGCCGAAGTCGAGCCCTATCTGGTGAAAGCGATTCAATTGAACGCCGACCAAGCGAGAGAACTGATTATCGAAAACCACAACGCCAATCCATTGATCCAGATCATTGACAACTATCCACAGCTTCAAGATTTGCTTGGTGAAACCTATATGGAAAAATACAACCAGATAAAAAGCCAACAGTAAGCCTTCTCGTTGACGAGTTGAGTTTTTATCCATGCGCATTTTATTTATTGGTCACAACGGGTATGACTATCCACACACCCGCGTCCGTTGTTATCACTTCGCCAAAGCCCTCTCTTCGTTTGCTGACGTCGAAGCAGGCGTTTTGTCGTTTCGCGACGACCTGGCGCCCCACCTGGCAGAAGCGGACATCTATTCGGCGTCTGATATCAGAAAACTAACGCTAACCACAAAAGCCCTCTATACACTGCTCTCGCACCGAGACACCATTTTGTATATTCAAAAAGCCCATTTTCACGCGGCGGCGCCTTTCTTTATGCACCGCTTGGGCTTCTTTTCTGATTACATTTTTGATTATGACGACTATGACATTCCTCTATCAAATTTCTTTTCTCGCGGCGTCTGGAACCGCCTTTTTTTTGGAACCAACCAATGGGACCAAATCACTTATCATCTTGCTAGCCGGGCGAAAGGCTGTGTCTGCGCCAGCCATGAACTGATGAATGTGTTGAATCCATACAACCAAACGATTCAATATATTCCCACTGGCGTTGACCACAACGCGTTCACTCCCAACAAAACTCAAATGAGCAGCGATAAAACCGTATTTCTTTGGAACGGCCTCATCTGGGGCAAACCGATTTTAGATAATCTTCTCTTTCTCTTTCGCGCGTTTGACATTGCCAACCATGAAATGGCGCCGTACTCGCTAAAAATTATCGGGGGAGGCGAGGGGTGGCAGGATGCAAAAACCATTGCGTCTGAGCGCTTCTCCACCATTCCAATCGAATGGGTTGAATGGGCGAAGCCAAATGAAATGCCTGATCATTTGCGAAACGCCGATGTGGGATTGCTGCCGACCGCGGGGGATGATGTCTGGCTCAAATGTAAAAGCCCAACCAAACTCTTTGAATATATGGCGTCGGGGCTGGCGGTTATCGCCAGCGATGTTGGCGAGGCCGGCCATGTGATTGAACATCTCGAATCAGGGTATTGCGCCAAAAATGAGCGTGACTTTTCACAGGCGCTCATTCGTTTATCTAAAGACGCCGAACTCAGGCGCCAGTTTGGTATACAGGCGCGCCACACAATTGAAGCATACTATTCACTACCTGTTTTGGGCGAAAACCTGTATCTTTTCTTGAAGGCGCTATTTCCCAATAGGTGACTGAACTCATGCTGTGGATATTCAAACACACGCTCTCGCAATCAAAAATGATGACTCTGGCCGCAGCGGTCTTCATTGCATCCCTATGGTTCGCCTGTGGAGGCACTCCTGAACGGGACGACATCGCCTTATCTCCAGCCCAACTTTCGCTTGAAGAAACGCCAACCCCTATTGTCGCCGAAATCATCCCGCCAACCCCAACATTAACGCCAACGCCAACACCACCGAAACAAGAACTGGGGTTGATCATCAGGCATCCGAGCACCCTCAATTCCACCGACTGGTTAGGATTGGCCGCAAATTATCAGGCGACCCATATACAAATCGGCGGAGAAGCGATCAACGCGATTGAAGACTTAATCTTTCAACAAGAATTACAGAACCAGGTACGGCGGTTGTTTCGCCAAGCCAAACAATCAAACTTAAGAACTCTAGTCTGGAGCAGCGAGCTAAACTTGGGCGATGGGCTGTTTCGTTTTGATCAAACCGACCCATTTTACGCGGCGCGCCAGTCGGCCTATCGAAATGTATTGAACCTGCTGCCTGAGATCGACGGCGTTGTCTTACAGCTGGCTGACGCCCAGTCGCCGCCTTGGAACGCTGTCGCTGACCCGACTGTAGCGCCGCCCGGCCCGGTCGAACGCATCCGCTTTGTGATCGACATGGTGAAGCGAGTCGTTGTCGACGAGAAAAACAAGCAACTATGGATTCGAGTAGGCGATGAAGGGTCGCAAGCCATTGAATGGATTGCATCAGCATTACAGCAAATCAGTGATAAAAACCTTGGCGTTATTTTGGCGCCAAATACTTGGCTCAAGGCAGAATACAACCGCAGCGCCTGGGTCGCGCAACTGTTTGAAGGCCAGAGCGTTATTCTCGAAGTGGACGCCTCGATGGAAGCCTGGGGCGGAGAAAACACCATCATCAGCGTTTCAGACCAATTAAAAGAGTTCAGCGGTTATATCGACAATTTCAGTTTCCGAGGGTTTGCTGCGTCTATTGATACACAAGAATCGTTGGTCTTTGACTCGCCCAATCGCTCTAACCTGGTGTTGTTTAACCAGATTGAAGACAACCCACAGAATGTTTTAATTGATTGGATTGAGAAAGAATATCAATTCGCCCCAGTGACAAAAGAGGGCATCGCTCTCAAAAACCTGTTCGCCAAATCATGGGGCGTCGCAAAAAAAATTGCAACCATCCAAGGCAGCGACGCGTTCTCCTTCCAATGGGATTTAGACACTCCGCCATCGTTCAATAACCAGGAACTAAACACGCCATCTAGACAACTTCTTTACACTATCGCCCAAGAATCATATGACGCGCACTATTCACTCGAACAGACGATAGCGACATTGCAGGAGATTCAATTTAACTTGCCGTTTGTTACACTCTCATCCCTAGATCAGCGCGTAAAAAACCAACTCGATTTAGCGAAGTTAATGTATTACGCCAAGCAGTGTTATTTTGGCTTCCAGTTCTGGAAATTCACTCGCGATGAACAAGAAGCCTTGTATCTCGAAGGCCATTTGAAGGCGTTGCAGCAGCTGGCAATCAACATGCCTCAAACCTTCTCAATCAATGGCGAGCGCATCGACGCGGGCGCGGTTTTAATGTTTGTCTCGAATATTCGTTCCCGTTTTCCACGCGTTCTGTTTGGCGCGCAAGAGCGGGATTGGGCAAAAATTTTCAATGTCGAAGTGCGTCAGATAGGAATGACTTCGATTGAAGTTCGCTGGCAGACCAGCCAGCCGACTGTTGGTTCATGCCGCTTGGTATCAACAACGCCGCCGCTGTGGGAACAAGCGGGCGAATCGTCATTTTTCGCTGAGACTGAACATCAGATTATCATCGACGGACTTCAGCCCGGGCGCTCGTATAGCATATTCATCACTTCTACAACGTCCGATGGGTTAATGATAAATGGCAAAGATTATGTTTTCAGCCTAGACGCTGAAGTGGTGTTTTGAGTATACTGTTAAGTGAGTATTTAATTTTTCGCCTAGATCGAGAAGGGGAGATGGAAATGAAAAAAGGTTTTACACTTATCGAATTATTGATTGTTGTAGCGATTATTGGAATCCTAGCGGCGATCGCCGTGCCTAACTTTTTAAACGCACAAATTCGCGCCAAAATCGCCCGTTCGTATTCAGATATGAAAGCGATGGACACAGGCGTTCGAATGTTGAACATGGACACCAACCACCTGCCCATCGACGGATGGGACGACGACACAACTGAAGGCAGAGATATTTTGAAAGAGATTTTCAACGGTGTTGGCGACTTTCCAGAATCAAACCGCAAAACATCTCACTATCTCGCTGTAATCACCAGCCCAATTTCATATATGGGATCTGTTCCAATCGATCCATTTATTGGTATTACCAATGATGAGAGTTCACGAGGGTTTGGAAGCCCGTTTGATACTTACATCTATGCCGATGTTGACCCTAACATTCCAGGCCGAAACCAGGGAATTCAAGCGTTGAATTCGCCATTGTCTGAACAATTTAACTTGACAGAGCTTAAAAAAGGTGAATTTGCCTTTATTGGCCTCGGCCCTGATGGCGTTGCGGGTATTTCATCAGGCAGCGGCGCCGGTTCCTCTCGCGGCTTCCCGTATAGTACATCGAACGGTATCACCAGTTCAGGCGATGTCGTTATGGCTGGCGGACGCATCTACGGCCAGTAAATGAATTACAAAGCAACGAAAAAGGCCGGCTCAATTGAGCCGGCCTTTTTTTTTTAACAAGCCTCTTACGATGCATAGATTGCGTGGTCTCGTTTTCAAATCCCCCCGGCGCCTGCGGCGCTCTCCCCCCTTATACAAAGTTGGTAGGGTAGGCTCATTCGCCGCGGCGAATAGCCCACCATGGAACGTATCCCCCAAAAACCAGATTCAGAAAATTATGGATTTTCCGATATTTGAGTACTTCCCTTGCTGGGTGACCTGGAATTTGGTCAAAAAACGTTATTCGTCCTATCAAAAATAGACAATCCAACTCAGGTATGGGTGCAACATTGTGAGCGCCTGTGTAACAAAGCGGAGCGGCGCCGAAGCGAGAAGAGTTGTACCCAGGCCAAATACAACGATAGAAAGATCATCCTTGAGATCATGTCTGAAAATTTTAATTCAATTTACGAGAACGTATCCAAATCCCGGATGAGCCAAAATTATGCTTACGGGCTGTCGTCGCTTCACGAGGCCTTGGCTCGCCACCCAACCATCTTTTTTATTTCAACACCCTATTTTCAACTTGCCGTCTGAGTTTTCGCTTTGCTTTATGGTCAGCCAACGCTTGGTCTACGAGAGTTGATAGAAGATCGGTAAACGAGATTCGCGGTTCGGCTTTTTCCCACAAATAATACGAGAAAGACCCAGGAATCAAATTGGCTTCGTTGAAATAGAGATGGTTGTCATTTTTATCGACGATGAAGTCAAACCGAACAACACCGCGGCATTCCATCGCTGAATATGATTTGACGGCGTTCTCTCGCGCCAGGGCGGTCATATCTTCAGGGACATCTGATGGATTGATGTCTCGCCGCAGAGACGCCATCCCTTCGGGATGGCTGCCGGATATTTTCTTGTTGCCCTTCATGTATTTGTCTTCAAAAGTAAGTAACGCATCTTCCCGCCGTGGCCTCTCAACGGCTGAGGTGACAGGCGGCTCGCCGTAGAGAACGGCGACATTTAGCTCATACATATCTTCGACCAGCGGCTCAACCATCACCTGACTGTCAAAAGCGAAGGCCCCCGCCAGCGACACCATCAATTCTTCCTGGGTTTTGGCGGATGAAATGGCGATGCTTGATCCGAGGTTGCAGGGCTTTACCATCCAAGGCGCGGGGATTTGTTCAGCAACCTGTTGCGCGATCACATGCGCGTGGATTGGGTCCCACTCTGAATGGTGGATGAGAATATCAGACAAAACAGAGACGCCGCTTTGAGATACCACCTTCTTCGCCAGGTGTTTGTTCATCCCAACAGATGACGCCAACGGCCCGCTGCCGACGTAGGGAGCGCCGATCCATTCGAGCAAGCCCTGGATGCATCCGTCTTCGCCATACGACCCATGAAACGCCGGAAAAAAGACGTCTAAAGATACCTGCTGCGGCGCTTTTTTTTTGAACCACCCGCCTGACTTCACAACTGACTCTAGCCGCCATTCAGAATCGGCGTTTAGCGTAACTTGAATACACTCATTCAATGCAGAGGATGAAAGTGGATAATTCTCTCGCTTGCGCAAGACATCGCCTGTATACCATTTGCCTTCAAGATCAACATAGACAGGAAAAATCTCAAACTGCGTTGAGTCAAAGGCGTCCATCGCCTGTAGGGCGGTGATTACGCTGATCTCGTGTTCGGTTGAGCGTCCGCCAAACAAGACGGCAACGCGGGTTTTGTCGCTGTTCATTGTTCCTCCATATCGCTACAACAGACGAAAGGCTTGCCGGGATTCATACAAATCAGGCAAATCGTTTTCATAGAGTACCACATCGCCCGATTGGACAAATTGGTTTAAAAACTCCCGGGCTTCATTCAAAGATTGAAATGTCTTGATTCGGTCTGCTTCGATGTTCTGCTGTTGAATCGCTTCTAAAAAACAGGGCGCGCGCTGGGGAGCGATGATGCATACCAGGTCGCAATAATCAGCGATCTTTGGCGCCAGGCGCTGGTGTTCTTCGTCTTCGCGCTCGCCTAGTTCGACCATGCCTGGAGTAACGAGTATTTTGCGTTGACCCGGCAAGACGTTTAGCACATCAAGCGCGTTGTCGAAGCCAGTCGGGTTTGAATTGTAGGCGTCATCAACAAGGGTAACGCCGCCGGGCGCCTTTTGAACGACCAGCCTGTGGTCAATCGAAGGCATGGTCTTCAGCGCAGCAATCGCAGTGATTGGCGCTACGCCGAATTTCATTGCTGTGAGAAACGCTCCCGTCGCGTTTATCGCCTGGTGAAGCCCATAAATTGGTACCGTAACCTGATGAGTTTGACCGTCATATTCGATGCAACACTGAATGCCGTCCGCTGTCAGTTCATACTGTGAGAGGCGGCAATCTAAGTGCCCGTTCTCGGTGGATGTCCCATAGAAATACGCTTTTGCTTGGCTCCGTTCCGCCATTCGCCGACAAAAAGGGTTGTCGCCGTTTAATACGACAAAACCGTCTTCAGGCAACGCTTCAGGGAGCTCTGACTTGGCTTCGAAGATGGCTTCTTGAGATTTAAAGCGCTCATAATGGGCAAACCCGACCGTTGTTACGATTCCAACCTTGGGTGGGGTAAAGTTGCAGAGCCGTTTGATTGAACCGACGCTATACGCTCCCATTTCGACGATAAAAAATTCGTGGTCGCGAGTGAGTTTCTCTCGAATAATGCGGGCGATTCCCATCACGGTGTTGACGCTGCCCGGGGTGGCTAGCGTAGGAGAATGTGCATTCAAAATATGAGCGAGTATCTGCTTAATCGAGGTTTTTCCGTAACTGCCTGTGATTCCGATCACTTTTGGGTTTTTGTCAAGCAAAATCGCTTGCGCCTCGTTGTAGAATTTTCTCTGCGTGGCGAATTCAAATGGCGTGAGTAGCCAATTCGACGCCACAATAAAGATTGGAACTGTTATGAAGACAACTGCACTAAACAAAAGCGTAGAAGGAAGATAGGGAAGGGTGCAATACTGGTTCATTGAGGAAGCAAAGTAGGTTGATGAAACAACCAAGGCCAAAACCTCAAGACAAAAGGCGATAGTGAAAATTCGAGTGGCGCGGCCGGTCATCACCAGCGGCTTTTTGGTGTTGGCGGGGCGGTTGCTGATGCCTGCGATGCCAATCACTAAAGCAAACATGCATGACGCCAACATGAAAAGCAAGTAGGATTCGGGAAGTAGATAGAGACTGATGAGCGTGAATATCAGCGCTAAGAATGTAGCGCGTCGTTCATACGAGTTGCTGCTTACCCACCAATAGAGAAACCGCTTGGCGTCGTATTCTTCTTGTTGAAAGAAGTGCAAGAACCGCTTAGTTACCGTCCATGAGGCGACGCCAACCCCCACGATCAGGGCAATCCAGCCGATCCAATTGTATGAGATCATGTCGACAGCCTTTTCAGAAAAGCGGTGATGTGATGTTCCAACTGGTGGCGTCCGCGTGATACGATCGAGTAGTGGTCAAGCCCGGGTAACTCTACATACTTCGCGTTTGGAAATTGTTGTTCCATTCTTCGGCCAAATTCGGGCGGCGTCTCTGTGTCACCGTCCCCATACAGTATCAAAACCGGGGTCGAAATCGAAGAAAGCATCGGCTCAAGGTCTTCGTTAACGACTTTTATGAGAGTTTCACGCATCTCGCCTGCATCTATATAGTCTCGCGAGGCGATTTTTGAATACAGCGACTGTTTGACCGACTCGCCCAACTTGCTTGGCAACAACGCTCTCGCTGTCTTTGCCGCAGTTTGAATGGCGCGTATACGCATTTTTTTGAAGAAAGGTACATCTCGCTTCAGGCCTGCTGAAGCGATCAGAACAAGGCCTTTAATACGCTCTGGATGCTTTGATGCGAGCCGAATCGCGATGCGTCCGCCAAACGAATGGCCTATGATTACACATTGGTCTACCTTCAATTCATTAAGAAACAACAAAACACACTCGGCGTAGTCAATCGTGCTCCAAGAGGTTGGCGGAGGGGGAGAGCAGCCAAAGCCGGGCATGTCAAGGGATATATGCCGACCGGAATGTGATATGGATTCAATAACAGGATCGAAAAATGAGCGGTTGGCGCCCCAACCGTGGAGGTAGACAATCGCGTCGCCAGATCCAGTGTCTGAATAAGCGAGCGGAGCGTCAAATTTGCCCCATTGAACGGTAATATTCTCGGAATGACGGCTAGAATCATTCACGCAAACGCCCTCAACTGACAAGACCTATATTATACACAGAGTTACTTAATAATAACGGTGTTGTCCGTTTTTTCAGAGGGGAAGTTCAAACAGAAAATGGTTAGAATGTTTCTTCAGGGACAAAACTCTCAAATTCACCACGGAACGAACCGTAATCACCGTCGCTATAGAGACCGTTTGTTGGGCTATAAACCGTCATGGGCTGGGTCATAGCGCTTTGACCAAATACCGTTAAGAGCCGACGGCGAATCATCAGTTGTGAATCATTTGTCAGTGGGTATAAGCTCAGCAACGAATCGGCTCGGTCTGGGCCAAGGCTGTAGAGGCCGATTCCGTGAATGGTCGGAATATCATTGGTCACAAAATTTTTGTAGTTCACAAAGACAAACCCATGTTGGTTGTCTGTCTCGCCCGCAAAAAACGACGTAATCGACGGACGGCGGGTTTCGAGGGTTTCATCTTCAGGCGAACGCTGGAACGGGTCGGCTGAGGCTACGCTAGAGACGTATTGGCCTTGTTCTAAAACTCTAAGGTCAATCATCGAATCATACGATATACTGAGCGGGTAATGACCGCGATCCATATAGAAGGTTTGGGCCGCGTCGCCATAGGCTTTCATCTCGGCTTTAGAAGCCGTCATGTCCGCACGAACTTTCATGTCAGAAAAGCGGGGAACGGCAATGGTGGTCAAGATGCCAATCACAGCCAAAACGACCATCAGTTCAACAAGGGTAAACCCCTGTTTGAGCCTGTTCGAGCCAATAGAATGATATTTACGCGCGTTCAAATGCATAATCATCCCAATACGTTTCCCATTACAATGATCTTATTATAGTATAACTAAAATGAGTAAACAAGCATTTTGTAATAAAAATTTGTATTTTTTTTCAATATGAAGCTTTTTTATGCTTCCCAGCGTCTAAAATGATGAAATCAATAGAAGGGGAACTCGGATGACGGCTGCAATGGACAGGATAGAGGCGACGGTCAAAAAACAAGACGCCTCAGTCCAAACGACTCAACCAGAAGATCAAGAGTTGATACTTCTGATTGAACGCGCTCAAGACGGTTGTGAGCAGTCCATTGAAGCCTTGTTCAACCGATACTTCTTCAGAGTTTCCTCCTTCGTCAGGAGGTATGTAGATGCACACGAGGTGGAAGACGTCGCGCAAGAGACATTGATCAAGGTCTTCCGAAATTTGGGCAACATTAAAAAAGCGCAAGCATTTGAAGGATATTTGTTTCAAACGGCCAAAAACAGTTGTATCAGCTGGCTGCGAAAGAAAAAACGAATGCGCTCAATGCTCGATATCGTATGGCATGCAGCGACAAATTGGCAGAACCCAAGTTCTGACCATGAACCGCAACGCGCCGCCGCGATTGACGCACTGATGGAGCAATTGCCCGATGTCAGCCAGAAATACTTGCATTTGTTTTATGTTGAAAAGCGTTCGCGGGCTGAGATTGCTGCAGCGATGAACGAGTCAACTTCATCCGCATACAGAAAATTGGCTGGCGCCAAGGCCAATTTGCTCGAAGCCGCGAAGCGCATGAATGTCAAAATCGTATTCACCGGCAGACATGATATGTCTGTACAAGAAATAGAGGCGAAGTTATGAAGTTGAAACCTGAAATGCTGTTGCTCTACAAAGAAGGACGGCTGTCTCACGATGAAAAGCGTGAAGTCGAAGCCGTCCTCGCGAACCAACCCAATGCGGAGCGCACCCTGGACGAATTTGACCAACTGGGCGAGTCGCTTGAGAGTTGGGGCCAAGTCAACCGGGTGCGCGCCAATGTGTTAAAAGCGGTCAAACAAGAAAGCGCTCAGCCAAAAGTAATTCAATTGCCGCAATTCAGAGGCGCTGCGTTTCCGACTGCCGTCGCGGCGTGTTTTTTGGCTGCGCTCACAGGCTTGTTCTTTATGATGCAAGACCAGGGCGCTGGCTTTACGGAATTGAACCGGCAAGGGTCGGTATTGATTTCTCAGCTTTCGTCTAATCAACACCAAATCGAAATAGACCAAGATAGTTATTTATCAATCAAGATGGCTGACCAAAAATCGTATACAGAGTTTGCGCCCAATACCATCGCGACCATCACTGGCGCGCGCAGCGTGAACATCAAACAAGGCAGCATCTGGAACGAAGTCGGCAAATCAGACGACGAGCAGTTTACCGTCAAAACTCAACATGGAACCGTCATCGTATTAGGGACGCAATTTGAAGTCGAAGTTGATGGCCAACAAACCACTGTTAGTTTGTTAGAGGGCAAGGTCAAACTGGTACACGCCGATGGCAGCGAACAGATACTGGAACCAAACCAGCAAGGCGTGATGAAACCAGCGTCAACCATTCAACTTGCTCAAATTACAGCCGATGATATTGCTAGTTGGCGCGGGCAGTTTATCGGAAAGGGTTTAAATACCAAAGCAATACACGATGGATTACAGGCAACCAAAAATCGCTAAACGCGATTCTCTTCTCAATGCTCTTTTCTTTTTCAGAGGCCTCCGCCTTTATAGAGGGGCCTTATTTTTCTTTTTAGCGGTAATCTGTATTCCCATTTCAAATGGTGAGACGCCCTTTGTCGAATCCGTCCAGTCTCATGTGAGGTTAGAAAACCTGTTGACAGGCATGATCGAATGGCCTGACGGCTCGATTGTCGTTGCCGAAAACGATTCCGGCGAAATTTCTCGTATCCGATCCAACAGACTTTTTTCCACCGTTCGAATCGAAACACTAATGTCAGGCTTTACAGACCCAATCGGTTTGGCGTTAGACTCTGAAGGACGCTTGCTCGTCGGAGAACGTAAAACCGGAAGAGTCATCGCCGTCGGCAATAACCAACGTGAGATCCTATTTCGTAACCTGACTGACCTGGCGTCTATTCGTACGGGCTCACTGAACACCATTTACTACACCGAAATGGAACCAGGCCGTATTTCACGCTACAACACTCGAAATAACACACATCTGTTGATACAAGACGGGTTGCTGTACCCCAGTGATTCATTTATTTTTGGCCGCAGCTTGATGGCATCGGAATTGGTTGATCGCGCCGGGATCTCAGGCCGCGTTACGATGGAACCTATCGCCGCTGACCAAGACCCGATTCCGCTGCCGCCTATTTTTAAGTGGCGAATTGAAAACCAATTAATCGACCCATTGCGGTTTGTCAGCGACCCGCTTAGTAATTCACATGCGTTGGTCAGTGTTCGCCATTTAGAGCGCACAGTTGCTGGTATTCAATCTGCTGGCGGAATCTATCGAATCAACTTAATCAATGGCGATATTGAAAGTTTATTTGTGGGTGACTTATATGGCCCGACCGATATGGTAGCGAACGAAGATGGGTGTTTTGTCTTAGAAGAATACGCCGAACGGATTCGCTTCATTGATTGGGAGGGCAAAAAAACTGTGCTTTGGGACGGCCTCGGCGCCCCCAGCGCGTTTACCATCATTCCCAACCAAATCAACCGCTATCTCATCGCTGAAACCGTTCCTCACGCGGCGATTTCGTCAATTGTTGCACAAACCGTCCGGCCCACCACGATCCCCGTTGAATATGAATCAGAATCCATCGGCGGGATTCTCGCGACATCAGAACTGTACGCCTCGATTACCAGCACAGGTGAAATCATTACCGTAAATGACGATGGCTCGTATGACCTTCTGACCAACCAACTTTTCGCGCCAGGAAAACTCACTCGCGGCGCCGGAAACGCAATCTGGGCGTATGATTTGATTGGCGACATCGTCAAAATAGACGCCAATACCGGACGTATTATTCAATCCGCGGGCGGGGCGCAGATCAGCGTCTCTGATTTTGATATCGAAATCAGAGGACCCATTGAAACGTTGTATGTTATCGACAGGTTGGGCGATATCTGGCGCCACAACACATTGCGAAATGTGTTTTCACCCGTCTCAATTCAGTCATTAGATTTCATTGATACTATTCACTCTCAATTGCCCCCTGTGTTTACTCGCGTCCCTGGCGAAGGCTTTATCATTGCGATGAACGACGTTGACGGCAGCATCGTCTGGGTTGATGATGATGGCGAACAAGAGGTGATTCACACCGGTTTTAACGAAATTGTTCAATTAGAAGCTGAATCCCGTTTGAATATCACGGCGCTCTCTAACCGCGGATGGTTGAGAACCATTCGAATCGCCTTCCAAAGTGAGATTCCACAACCGACGCAGGCACCGGTTCCACCAACGCCAACGTTGACGCCGATACCGACGCCGACACCGACGCCACGATTTCCTGACACTCCATCTCCAAGCCCGTTGTTTCCGACTCCGACCCCAACCAACGTGACTTCAGTAAATGACTGGAAGATATACGACAATTAGACGTTTTTAATTGATCACTTCATCAGTCATGGAAACAACTCTGCTTACTTGATTTAAAAATTAATAAAAAAACTGATTTCCACTCAATAAAACCAGCCTTTACTCGTTTTAGTAAATACCAGAAGCTTTACGGGCTTTCTAAACGTCTTACAGGGTGAAAGCCCAAAACGAGATGCGCATCTAAACCAATTAGACTATGGAGGAATTAACAGAATGAAAGGTTATCAATCTCGAAGTGTGTTTGTCGTCAGTTTTTCGATGCTGACAGCGTTTGCCATTCTGGCGGCTGATGGAATTCAAGCCCAGGTCATTTATTTGGGACCGCAGCGAAACCAAGAAGTTGATACTGATGAGCGAAATAGAGGCATAGACCGCCCTGAGCGCCCAGGACGCTCTCAACGGCCTGAAACACCGGGCCGCCAAGGCCGCCCTAAGATTGTTGTGCCCGACGTAGACGGTGAAGTGGGCGACGGAGATGCGGTCGAGCGTCCTAACATCTGGGCGTTCTTTAGCCCGCGGTCGACCATTCGCGGTACGGTCGAACGCGTCGCGGGCGCGACATTCAGCCTGTTAGGCGGTGAAGTGATCATCGACGCCTCTGACGCGCGAATTCAATACCCCTGGTGGTGGAAATACCATACTGACGAGCCAGGGCTTGTTGATGAAAATGAAACGCCAGAACCCCCGGAAATTATCTCTGGACTGAAAGCCAAGGTCACAGGCGAACCAAGCGAAGATGGAACCTTCAAAGCGAAGCAGGTTCGTTTATATGAGCCTGTTGGTGATGGTTCGATCAGCGGCGTCGTACAGCGCGCTAGCGCTGAACTGCAGGTATTCGTCGTCGCAGGCCAGACCATTCATTTTGATGACGAGACGGTCTTTATTCATCGCCGCCACAAACTACCAAACCGTAATCAAGATGATGTCAACCAAGACCCAGAGGTTGAAAAGCCAAGCATAGATGTCAAGCAGTATGTCACAGCGATTGTCGACGTCGAAACCGTTGAACAAGATGAAACTTCGGTTGATGCGAGTAACGACACTCTCTTGAAAGCCAAGTTTGTGGTAGTCACCAAGCGCCCCGACATACGGCGCCTTAGACCCTAGCGCCGTTTTGACCCATCGCATTTCGAGGCCGGGCGCGAGTTTTCTCGCCCGGCCTCACGTTTTATACCATGTTCTCATATAATGAACTTGCGGTTCGCAATAGCGAAACAAGGGAAGCCGGTGAGAATCCGGCGCGGTCCCGCCACTGTAATCGGTCAGGCTGTTTCGATCCACTGTCATCGCGATGGGAAGGGAAACAGATAACGGCCGTAAGCCAGGAGACCTGCCGCGAGCACTGACGCTACCTCTTCGGGGATCAAGAGACCGTCAATTTTACACTCATAGCCGGTCCCCCGTTTCTCGCACAAAAACACGATTTGGGGACCATGTTATGAACCGTAATACTGCTGTTTTTCTTCTATTGGCCGCTGTTGGTATAGCATTCGCGTTTATCCTTCAATCCCTGCAATCTCACTATCAAACCAGCAACATTTCTGAAAAACAGGATCATCCGGCGCGGGTCATTTGCGCCGCCCCCAGCGCAGTCGAAATCGTATTCGCGCTTGATTGCGGTGACCGTGTGGTCGGAATCAGCGACT
The DNA here is from genome assembly GCA_964556895.1 of uncultured bacterium. GTDB lineage: Bacteria > Hinthialibacterota > Hinthialibacteria > Hinthialibacterales > Hinthialibacteraceae > Hinthialibacter. Next base: position 44,385 of record CAZKYC010000014.1, read on the forward strand.
TTGTTTCGTACCCACCCGAAGCGCTTGAAAAACCGTTAATCGGCGGGTATTTCAATCCCAACTATGAGCGCATTTTGTCGATGAGGCCCGACCTGCTCATACTTCAGGGAGAAAGCGAAAAACTCACCGTATTCTGCCGCGATAATCAAATCGACATGCTGCGCATCGACATGACAAACATAAAAACAATCTTGAATGACATCAGCCGTGTTGGACATGCGTTGGGTGTGAATGATAAAGCCATGACGCTGATTCAGTCTATGAAAGGCCGTTTGGAAAGAGTAAAACAAGACGCCTCTCTTCAAAATACGAAACCCAGCGTGTTTGTCTCATTAGGCCGAAAATTTGGCGCTCTTAGCAATATTACGACCTGCGGCGGCGATACCTTCATGAGCGAATTGGTGACTCTCGCCGGCGGCGAAAATCTGTTTGGCGACTTAGGCGACGAATACCCGCAGGTATCGTTAGAAGCCATCACCAAACGCGCGCCTGAGATTATTCTCGACTTTCAATTAGAGAACTCAAACAACGCATCGACCGCTGCTAACGATTGGCAAAGCGCAAATCTCCTGCCTGCGGCAGCCAATCAACGTGTGTATGCGGTCACTGAGTCTTATTTTCTCATTCCAGGCCCGCGAACGCCGCTCGCCGCGGAACAATTGTTGGAGATCATTCATGGCTGAACCACGTCAACGGCTAGTTATCGACCATGTTGATTTTCAATATCCGCAAAGTGAATGGCGGTTGCATGCGGCGTCGTTTCAAGCCAATGCGGGAGAAATCATTGCGGTCATTGGCCCCAATGGATCAGGAAAAAGCACACTGTTGGGGCTGGCGTCGGGCGTGATTCATTCCAACGCCAAAATCAATATCAACGGCCAGTGGCTCCATCAAATCGAACGCCGCGAGATCGCCCGCCATTTGGCGTATCTGCCCCAAGACCCTGAGAGCGAATATGACTATCTGGTCAGCGAAATCGTCTCGCTAGGCCGTTACCCCCATGCTGGCGCGGGCGGGTTTTTGAGCGAACACGATTGTGAAATCATGCAGCAGTGCATGAACGCAACCGAGATTGACGGCCTTCAAAACCGTCGCATCTCTCATGTATCGGGTGGAGAAAAACGCCGCGTGTTTCTCGCGTCGGTGTTGGCCCAAGAACCGTCGATATTGTTATTAGACGAGCCAACCACCGCGCTTGATCCACATCACCAGATACGGTTTTTCACTATTCTTATTGATCTCGCCAAAGAGGGAATCACCGTCTTAGCGGCGACCCATGATATCAATTTGGCGTCGCACTTCTGTAAACGAATCGTGTTAATGAACGAGGGCGAAATCGTAGCAGACGGGACGCCGGAAACTGTGTTAACGGAAGACAACCTACATCGTGTGTATGGCGCCGACCTGTTGTTATCCACACACCCAGAAACAGGAAAGCCAGTCATTTTTCCAAGAGCGTTGGAGGGCGTGACATGAACCCCTTAACGCCCTTGCGGCTGTCGCTGTCGCTTTCTCCTTATATAGTCTGTCTGGTTGCGTCGCTTTGCTATGCGCCGTTAATCGGTAGTGAAACCATTTCACTCGAATCAGCATTCTCAAATTTCAGCGAAGTTGATTTTGACATTTTGTTTTTTCAACGCATCCCACGAATTATACTCGCCGCCTTGGTCGGCGGCGCGTTGGCGACAGTGGGCGCCTGTTTTCAAGGCATGTTGAGAAACCCACTGGCTGAACCGTACACTCTTGGCGTAACCGGTGGTTCGGCGGTTGGGGCGGCGGCGGCGATTATCTTTCCCGCGCTGCAGTGGTCATGGGGGCCGTTTTCGACCGTCCAGGCGTTGGCGCTGGCCGGCGCGGCGCTTTCGATGGGGTTTATCTATCTGTTAGCGAACCGTCCGCAAGGCATCGCCATGAACACACTTCTGCTCGCGGGCGTTACGGTTTCAATTTTGTGCGGCGGCGTCATTCTGATGTTGCGCTATATCGCCAGCCCAAACTATCTGGCGCAAATGGACCGCTGGCTAATGGGCGGGCTGGATGTTGTCGGCTATCATGATTTGTCGCTGCTACTGCCGTTTCTATTGCCCGGGCTTGGATTGTTGTTTAGCGGCATGGTAGAAATTAACCACCTCACGCTTGGTCAAGATATGGCGATGGGGCATGGCGTGAATGTTCGCTCCGCCCACCGCCGCTTGTTCCTTGGCGGCAGCCTGGCGACAGCGGCGGCGGTATCATTGGCCGGCCCGATCGGGTTTGTCGGCCTGATCGCGCCCCATGCGGTCAGGCGAATGAGCGGATTTGACCACCGGGTGGTGTTGCCGGGATCGTTTATGTTGGGCGGCGCTTTTTTGGTCTTGTGCGACGCCATTGCGCGTACGATGTTGGCGCCGCGTGAGATTCCAGTCGGCGTCATCACCGCGATGATTGGCGGACCCTTGTTTATTTACTTGTTAATTCGGCGTAATTAGGACAACGAATGGCCGTCTCTCTTGACCGCGTTTGGATGTTTGACGACCCGCGATCTCATGGCGCCCGCTCGGTTCTGCGTTGGGCGGCGGACGGGCTGCGGCTGATTGGAAAGAACGTCCATGTATCGTATTTACGCCCTGAACATGATACTGCGCTTCAACAACTTCGCCGTGAGTTGATCGAATTTGGGCCAACCGCAATTCTGCTCGCCAACCATCCAGCCAAACAGTTTTGGACGCAACTGGGTTTTGACCGCGCTCAGTGCGATTCATTGGTTTGGGTATTTGACGATCCTTCATTGATGGGGGATGAGCCGTTTTCAGCCGAAGAAATCGTCTTGTTATCCGACCCCTCATTTGAAGCGCCCGCGAAAACCCGTGGAGCGCAAACCACGCTATTTGTCCCCGTCGCGGCGCCGGACCGGTTTCACGTTGAAGAAGAGGAAAGGTTCAAAACGCCAATCGTTTATGTTGGCTCCGCGGCGGATGTGAGTGCGATGCGAAACGCATTGTCGGATGATATGGCTGAGTATTTTGATACAATCGCAAAGCAACAAGCTCAATTCCCCTCAATGCCGTTAAAGAATTTGTTGTCTGAACATTTATTGTCCGACACGAAGAAGGTGACGCTAACCGGCCAGGTTGCGTATTACATTTACGCCAATGCAAACCGAATTTATCGGCTCAATTATCTCCAACCTCTCGCAAATTCAGGTTTGGCGCTGTATGGCAACCAAAATTGGACGCCGCATATAACCAATACGCCCTTGGAAGCGTGTTTTCGCGGCGAAATTGATCCGGCTAGCGATTATCCCAATTTAATTTGTTCCGTTGCTATCAATCTAAACTTGCGCAGCCTGCAGGGATTCAGCGCGCCTACCCATCGCGACTTTCTGGTCCCACGGCTTGGGGGGTTTCTGCTCTCAACAAAACCTCATGGGCAGTCAAACCAATGTGTCCACAAAGAGGATTACAACTTGAATCATTTCCCATGGTCGCCTGAGATCGACAGCCCTGATACGATTACATTTCAAAGCACGACATGGTTGGATAACATAACAGAGCGACGCCGCTGGATTGATCATGCGAAATCAATCATTGACCGGGAACATCTTTTTTCTCACCGTATGATGCAGTTAAATGACTTGTTACAGTAAACTCACTTTCGGAGGCCAGAAATGAACAGCCGTTTATTCGTGGTATTTGTATGCGCCAGCGTCTTATTTTCGTCATGCTCTTGGTTGGGCTTTGACGAAAACGAAATCATCACCAACCAACCGTTTGTTTCTTTGTTTGACGGAGGCTCTCTAGACCAGTGGGTCATCATGGGCGACCCAGCCGGTTGGCAGGTTGTTGACGAAACCATCCGCAGCGAAGGCGGCAAGAACGGCAATTGGATCCGCTCGAAACGCGAGTATGACGATTTTATCTTACGGCTTGAGTTTCGCGTCGCGCCAGGAGGAAACAGCGGCGTATTTGTCCGCTGCACCGAACAGGGAAACCCCTGGGTGACTGGGCATGAATGCCAGATATCAAACGAGCACCCCCCCCGCGACGATTCGCATTGCACCGGCAGTCTCTATGGCAGCCTGCCTGTTTTGTCGCGCCCCGACGAATCGCCTGAAGTCTGGCGTAAGATTGAGATTCTCTGCAAAGGCACACGCATCATGGTATTTGTCGACAACGTCAAAACCGTCGATGTAGACCAAACTGAGGTGGATTCGATTCGAAATAAGCCGTTAAAAGGCTTTGTTGGATTGCAGGATTCACACACCCTAGCCGGGATGTGGGTGGAGTACCGCAATATCGAGATTCGAGAATTATAAAGATATTACTTTATTTAGGTATTGACATTGTCAGACTGTTTGTTTAACAATAGAGAAATATTATAGACAAGGAGGTAACTACAAGGTTTTATTAGGGTTATTTAACTTAAACATATTCTGGGAGGATGTACAAAATGAAAATGAAGATTTGCCTTGTTCTCGCTGCTGCGTTGTTTGTCATGGCGCCAGCGAACGCTCAAACCGTCGATGAAATGATTGATGCGTTTCTCAATTTTGACGCAACCGCCGAAGGCCCCTGGTCAGACGTTGAATTGACCACTACGACTGTACCCAAAGTCGGTAATGGCTCGATTGCGTTAGACGGCGCCGTCTCCGCTGATGAATATGGCGGCTTTGAAGCCATCGAAGTCACGCCGGGCATAAACGCTTGGATTCTCGGCTTTGCCAGCGATAAAAACTGGGAAGGGCCGGATGACAACAGTTTTGCGTTTTCACTCGCCTATGACGACGACAACCTTTATATCGGCGTTGTTGTGAAAGACGATGTTGTCCGTTCCAATGAACCACCTGCATCATTCTGGAAAGACGACGCCATTGAAATCGTCATGGACCCCAGTAACTCCCGCTTTGACTTCAACACTGACGAAGTAAACAACCTGTATGGCGGTCACTGCTACTTCAACTGGGAAGGGTTAATCTCCGCGTTTGATTATGATAACAATGTTCCATTAAACACGGGGTCAGAGGAAGCGCCTATCTTCCGATGGGGCGGCGATACTGAATGGATCTACGCTGAAGACGGCGACATCTTTGGCGTCGGCGTTGAAACCGCTGACGGTTGGACGGTCGAAGTTCGCATCGGCAAAAGCACTCTTGAAGACCCCGAAGCGGGCGTCACCTTGACTCCAGGAACCAAAATGGCGTTCAACCTCGGCATTGATGACGACGACGGTGCAGACCTCGCCATTCAATACTTCTGGGCCAACCGTGTTCGTGCAATTGGCGCAAACCCAGACAGCGAATTTTGGGACCTTTTAACGGAAGAAGAAATTGCAAACCAGGACTATTTGAACCCTGAGGCGGATGCCGCTTTCTGGGAAATCGGCATCAATGACGGCGGCCGCTTGTCACGCGCTGGCGGCGGCGACATCATTCTCGGTGAAGCCACACTTGTTAATGATTGGCAATTGAAATAGGAATAGATGAATTGAGAGTTAACCGGGGCGCGAACCAGCGCCCCGTTTTTGTTTCATTATTTCTTAATCAGGTTTACTCTGGGATTTCACAGAAATTGAGTAGAAGCCATCTCAAAAATGCTTGATCATTTTCAGCGGGAGGCATGTGTACAACTCTGCTCGCTTCAGTGCTGCTCCGCTTAGAAGCACAGGCGCTCCCAGAGTTGCATCCATGCCTAAATTGGTTGTTCAATAATGGATGAGTCAAACCCTAAAAAAACAATCTTAATTTTTGAGATGGCTTCTAATTATCATTGCGTAGAAATCAACACGGCTGAAGCAAGGGAGGGCGAGTCTCCCGACGAGCCGCTAAAAAGAGAAATGTTATCATTAACAAGCGACTCACTAGGAACCTGCCTGCCGTTGGCATGGTTTGACTTCCCCATAATTCGAACGGCTTTTTTCTTCTTAGAAAGTCAAAGTGCAACAGAAACTGTGATCACAAACACCATGAGGGACCATCATGACCGCTCTAACTGTCGTTGATTCATTCATCAATTTTAAGCGAATGGCTATCGTCGGCGTATCTCGAAAAAACAAATTCGGCACTCTTGCCTATAAAGAGCTCAAATCTAAAGGCTATGATGTTGTGGCTGTCAATCGAAACCTGGATACATTTGACGGCGATACTTGCTATACGACATTACAATCAATACCGACTCCTGTTGAAGGGGCGGTGATCTGTATCTCAAAGAGTAACGTGATGAGTGCGCTTGAAGATGCAGTAAACGCGAACGTGAACTATGTTTGGGTCCAACAAGGCGCGGGTTCTGACCAAGCCAAGGCCTTTTGTGACGAACACAAACTCAACGCGGTATTTGGCCAATGTATCTTGATGCACACGAAGCCCGTGACGGGCATCCACGCCATTCACCGCTTTTTCTGGCGTCTCTATATGGGAATTTAATACCTCCTGTGCTTTGCGAGGCGCCGCATCCTGCCTATAATTTCTATCACTTACTATTTACAAAGGACCTATCGAATGTCAGACGCAATTGACGATATCGTATTTTTAAACACCGCCTCAAACAAAAAAGAGAAATTCGAACCGCTCAACGCGAGCGAAGTTGGCTTATACACCTGCGGCCCCACGGTGTATGATTACGCCCATATTGGCAACTTTCGGGCGTATTTATTTGAAGATGTCTTGCGGCGCTTTCTTGAGTTTCGCGGTTTCAATGTCAAACACATCATGAACCTGACCGATGTGGAAGACAAAATCATTAAGAAATCTCAAGAGACCGGGCTATCCATTTATGATTGTACGGCGCCCTATGTCGAAGCCTTCTTTGAAGATTTAGATACTCTTAACATCCTTCGCGCGAACCAATACCCCAAAGCGACTGAGCATATCGATGAAATGATCGTGATGATCAACACCTTGCGCGACAAAGGCTTCACCTACGAAAAAGACGGATCCATCTATTTTCGGATCAAAGAATTTAACGAGTATGGCAAACTGTCAGGCGTGCGGCCCGAAGAGGTCATCTCAGGCGCGCGCATCGACTCTGATGAATACGAAAAAGACGACGCCCGCGATTTTGTTTTGTGGAAATCACGCAAAGAAGGCGAACACTTCTGGCAAACCGAACTGGGCGAAGGCCGCCCCGGGTGGCATATCGAATGTTCGGCCATGTCGATGAAATACCTCGGTGAACAGTTTGACATTCATTGCGGCGGGGAAGACAACATCTTTCCCCACCATGAAAATGAAATCGCCCAGAGCGAGTGCTGCACAGGCAAGCATTTCGTCAAATACTGGCTGCATTGCCGACACCTGTTGGTCAACGGCGAGAAGATGTCAAAATCAAAAGGCAATTTCTATACGCTGCGCGATCTGTTGGATAAGGGCTTTCACCCGATGGCGGTTCGCTATTGCATCATCTCGAACCACTACCGCAGCCCCATGAACCTGTCGATGGACGCGCTGCACGCCGCTCATTCGGCTTGGTCGCGCATCATGGACTTTAAACAGCGCCTGCATGAAAAAGCCGACGCCAACGTAGAGGCCCCCGAATCAACCAACCTCAAACGTGAAAACGATGAGTTTCTGAACCGCTTTACGAATCACATGAATGACGATCTGGATACGCCGCGCGCCTGTTCAGCGTTATTTGATTTTATTCGTGAAGCCAACAAAGTTATGGATTCGGAAGCGGTGGCGTCATCGCAAGCCAATGACGTCATTGGCGTACTTGAAGCCATTGACCATGTTCTTGGCGTGATGAAACAAGAAGACCAACTGCTTGATGAAGACATTGAACGCCTGATTGAAGAACGCATCGAAGCCCGCAAGGCGAAGAATTATGCGCGGGCGGACGAAATCCGCGGCCAATTGGCTGATCAAGGCGTTATCCTTGAAGACACCTCCAATGGAATGCGCTGGAAACGCCGCTAGTTAATATGAAAAAGAAAAAAGACGCATACTATACTAAGCCGATTACTCCCAAAGGCGTCAAAAAGAACCTGTCCGCCAAAGCGCTGATTGATGGCTGTTTCACTTCATTCAATGCACGCGCATTACGAAACGCCTGCCAATTGTTCGCTGAACGAGTGTATAAAGAAAACACAACTGTAGGTATGAGCCTGACCGGCGCGTTGGTGCCGGCTGGAATCGGCCGCTCGTGTTTGGTTCCACTCATAAAAGGCGGGTATATTGATTGGATGATCAGCACAGGCGCCAACCTTTATCATGACCTACATTCTTGCCTCGGCTATGACATGTTCGAGGGCCGCCACGATGTTGATGACACCAAACTGCGAAAAGATGATGTGGTGCGTATTCATGATATCTATTTTGAAGCAGACGCTCTTTTCGATACTGACGCGTTCATTCGAACGTTGTTTCGCGCATATCCAATTGACGGGCCAGTGTCCAGCGCCGAGATTCACCGCATCTTAGGCGAAGCGCTCTTACAGTGCGACCCCAAAGCGCATGAGTACAGCGTGCTCGCCGCCGCGGTAAAGATGGATGTTCCTATACATACATCCAGCCCGGGCGATTCTAGCACCGGCATGAACATCGCTAGCCTGGCGCTGGAAGGCAAGTCGGTCATTGTTGACCCCAACCTAGATGTAAACATGACCGCCGCGTGGGTCTATGACGCCAAGAAATCCAACGGCAAGACGGCGGCGTTGATTTTAGGCGGCGGCAGCCCAAAGAATTTTTTATTGCAAACCGAACCTCACATTCAAGAAGTCTTAGGCTTGCCCGAAGCGGGGCATGACTTTTTCGTTCAATTCACCGACGCGCGAATCGACACCGGGGGGCTGTCGGGCGCCACGCCGTCTGAAGCGGTCAGTTGGGGCAAGATTGACCCAACCCAGCTGAGTTCAACTCAGGTGGTGTATGGCGATTGCAGCGTTTACATCCCGCTGTTTACGTCTTATGTGATCAGCGCGGTTTCCAAACACCCCCCCAGACGCTTATGGAAGCGCCGCGATGAGTGTATGGCGCGTCTTCAAACCGCCTACCAGAAATCGAAGCATTGGGGTAAATAGTGGGTATTACAATACAATCTAGGCATTGCAACTTGCCTATGTTCAACGCTGTTAAACTAAGGAGTAGAACGACCGAAGCAGATTACCCCCCCCTGTCCGCCTTCGGCGGCCTTCCCTTAAAAAGGGGGACTTACCGAGGGAGACGGTTCAATACGCTGGCGATGACACAACCAACGTCATGCTCGTTTATCAAAAGTATCTGCGTTAAGCGCGCCCGTATCCGCCGCGGTGGACAGCAATAGATGCAGTTATGAAAACTCCATACGCACATGATTCTGTTAACCACTATAAAAGAGTAATTGGGTTCTTCCGATATTTGAGTGCTTCCCTTGCTGGATGACCTGGGATTTGGTCAAAAAACGATATTCGTCCTTTCAATAATAGACAATTCAACTCAGGCATGGGTGCAACTCTGTGAGCGCCTGTGCAAAAAGGCGGAGCCGCACTGAAGCGAGCAGAGTTGTACCCATGCCAAATACAACGAAAAAAAATCATCCTTGCGATCGTGTCTGGAAATTATAATTTGAGAGAAAGTATCCAAATCCCGGATGAGCCAGTAATTGGTCAATCTAAGAATCTGATACTATGGGATAAAGCGGTAGCCTTGGCGATGGGCGGTAATGATATGTTGGGGAGAGTCTGGCTCGATTTCGATTTTCTGGCGCAATTTCGCAATGTGGTTGTCGACTGTGCGCGTGGCCGGGACGTTGTCATACCCCCACACTTGTTTTAAGAACTGTTCGCGGGTGACGATTGCGCCCTCGCTCTCGACTAACAATTTCATGATTTCCATTTCGCGCGATGAAAACTCTAAGTCTTCACCATTTTTGGTCGCGGTGATGTGGTCAAAATCAAGAGTGACATCAGCGAACTGATAGGTGTGGATGCTCTCGCGCGGTTCGTTTTGAGTGCGGCGTAGGATGGCTTTGATTCGCGCTAAGAGTTCTCTCAAACTGAAGGGTTTTGTGATGTAATCATCGGCGCCAATTTCAAGGCCTTCAATCTTGTCGGACTCTGACCCGCGAGCCGTGAGCATGATAATCGGCGTGATTGACCCGCCATCTTTTAGATGGCGGCAAACATCAATGCCGTCCATACCCGGCAACATGAGATCAAGCAAGACCAAGTCAAAGGGCTCGTTCTGGGCGAGACGCAACCCCTCAACGCCATTGGCGGTGGTGACCACTTCGTAACTTTCAAACTCCAAGTTGTCTTGAAGCCCGCGCCGCATATCGGGTTCGTCTTCAATAATGAGAATGCGTGGCATCGCGTGAACCTGAAACCGTGTTGATGAGATCTATATTTTATTGTATACCAAAACGCCCGAATCGCGATAATGCCATACACAACTGGCGCCGAACAGAGTTAAATTTCACTCACTCAAACAAAATTACAACTTTTTACATGAACCCTGGGCTTCTGTTTTTGTATGATGGGGTTTAACCAAACAATCGAACAGTGTTATAAATAGTCAACCAAATTTTTATCGAGGAAGAGAACTATGTTAAAACTTAGCGGTTTTGGGGATGAAATACACAAGAATTTTGAAATTCAATTGGGTGAAATGCGCAAGATGGACCTCAACTACATCGCCCTGCGAAACTTGTGGGGAACCAACATTCTAGATTTAAATCGGCGCCAGAAAAAAGACGCGCGCGACTTGCTTCGCAAGTATGGCATGGGCGTGTCTGAAATCGGCTCGCCGTTGGGCAAGGTGTTAATCACCAGCTCATGGAAAAAAGAATGGGCGCGTTATATGAAAGCAGTTGAAATGGCCAAGTATTTCAACTGCCCGCGCATCCGCATCTTTTCGTTCTATTTCCCCAAAGGGCGCGAGCCGGAAGAGTTTCGTTCAGCCGTCATCAAGCGGCTTCGCGAAATGGCCGACTTCGCCGAAGAAAACGACATCATGCTCTTGCATGAAAACGAATCAAACATCTACGGCGACACCGGGCTGCGTTGTAAAGACCTGGCTGAGAGCGTTAACTCACCTAACTTTAAATTGATCTTTGACCCCGCCAATTATGTTACGGACGGTTCAAAAGCCTTTTCGCAATGGTATGAGATGCAGAAAGACCAGATCACTCATCTGCATATCAAAGACCGCCGCTTTGATGGTACGTTCACCCCAGCCGGAAAAGGCGACGGCGAGTTTCCAGAGTTAATTCGCGAATTGGTCCGTACGGGTTTTTCAGGCTTCGCCACCATGGAGCCTCACCTCGCTCACGGCGGACAGTTCGCTGGTTTTTCCGGCCCCGAGCCCTTCAATGAAGCGGTAATCAATTTCCGCAAATTATGTAAACGTGAAGGCATGGAAACCCGCCAGGTGCGCGTCGGCGTAGTCGGCATGGGTTTTATTGGTAAGTTCCATTGTGACGCGATTCAAGAAGTGCCACAAGCGCATTTGGTCGCGGTCGCTGACAGTAAAAAAACGCTCAACCTTCAAGTCTGTGAAGATGAATTTAACGTCGCCGCATACAGCAACGTCAATCGCCTATTGAAGCGCAAAGACATCGACGCGGTCACATTGGGTGTGCCCTCTGGACTTCACGCCGAAATCGCCGTAAGCGCCGCTGAAAACAACAAACACGTATTGACCGAAAAACCCATCGAAGTGACCCTCGCCAAAGCCGACGCCATGATCGACGCATGCAAGAAGAACAATGTCAAACTAGGCGTCATTTCTCAACGGCGCTGGGACGCAGGCATGAAAGAACTCAAAGAAGCGGTTGATCAAGGCGTACTTGGCAGCCTGGTTCAGGGTGAAGCCTACGTCAAATGGTTCCGCAGCCAGGACTACTATGACAGCGGCGCCTGGCGCGGCACCTGGGACCTCGATGGCGGCGGTTGCCTGATGAACCAGGGCGTCCATACCGTCGATTGCTTCCAATGGGTGATGGGCCCTGTGGCGAGCGTCACCGCTCAGACCGCTTGCCTCGCGCATGACCGTATTGAAGTCGAAGATGTGGCCTATGCGCTGCTCACGTTTAAAAATGGCGCGTTGGGTTCAATTGTCGCGTCAACCGCCGCCTACCCCGGCATGGACGAGCGCATCGAAGTGACAGGGACAAACGGCACGATGATTATGAACAAGTCATCGATCACCACCAGAGAAATTGTCGGTGAGAAAAAAGCCGTTGAAGAAGAAGTGGTTGAACGCGGCAGCGGCGCCGCCGACCCACAGGCGATCACCAATGAAGGCCATATCGCCCAGATCAAAGATTTCTGTGAAGCGGTGTTGAATAACCGTAAACCGATGATCGACGGCGCTGAAGGCAGGCGCCCGTTAGAAATTATCTTGGCGGTGTATGAATCTGCGCGAACTGGCAAAACGGTGAAACTTCCATTGAAGCCCAAAGGGCGCACAGGCGTCAAAAAGAAATCGGCCAGAAAAAAATAATCAGCGATGCAAAAACTCTGAAAGGGCTTTCGCAAGCGCGGAAGCTCTTTTTCATGAAAGCAAGTCATGCAACGGTTACGCATTCTCCATGTAACAAGCGAACAGGGTTGGCGCGGCGGCGAAAATCAGTTGTTGCTATTACTACGCCAGCAGCGCAAACTGGGCCACAGCACCGCTCTAGTTGCGCCGCCAGGGTCAACAATCGCAGACAAATTCCTGCAAGACGGCGGGAAAGTTTTTTCACTAAAACAGCGCTCTGACTTGGATGTTTTCGCCGCATGGGAATTATCGCACATCATGCAAACGTATGAATGCGAGGTCATCCATGCACATACGGGCCGCGCTCATGCTATCGCGGTATGGTCGAACTGGTTTAAGCGAAAGAAAGCGCCCATCGTTGTATCGCGCCGGGTTTCGTTTACGCTAAAAAACCATTTTTTGAACCGGCTGAAATATCAAAAAGCAGACCATTTCATTCCCATATCAAACGCTGCGCGGGCGCCACTATTACAAATAGGCGTGAGCGAAAAATCGATAACCATCATTCCAGAGGGCGTTGACGCGGACATGCTTGAGAGAAAATCGAGACTAGGCGTCCGTGAGGAATTTGGTATTTCGGACAGCGCGTTTGTCGTTGGTAATGTTGCGCATTGCGAACTCAATAAGAACCAAGCGCTTATTTTGGATGCGGCGCCAGAAATAATTCAAGCGCATCCAGGCATTCAATTTATCATTGTTGGCGATGGCAAAGAACTCAATTCATTAAAACAAAAAGCCGATGCACTCGGCATTCAAGACTCTGTCATTTTGCCAGGATTCAGAAACGATATCGAGCGCTTTTATCAGGCGTTCGATTGCTTTGTCATTACTTCTTTCGAAGAAGGATTATGTAGTTCGATTTTAGAAGCGCAGTGCTGCGGCGTCCCTGTGGTTGCTACTAGAGCAGGAGGCATTCCAGAAATCGTCATAGATAAAAATACGGGATTATTGATTGATAAGAGCGACAAAACAGGCCTTGTTGATGCACTAACCAAAATACTAAATGATAAGAAATTCGCCGCGAACCTTTGTTCCGCCGGAAGGAATTCTGTATTGCAAAACTATACGATAGATATCGTTGCCGAACAGACGCTGGACGTTTATAGAAAAGTAATCCGCCAGAAGTAAATGTGGGCGGGAGCGCTCCCACCCACACATTTCGATCAATTGTGTAGTCCTGCTTCACGCACTTCTGATGGATCAAACACGACCACTTCATACCACGGGGCGTGTTCGGCGTTCATCAAATCAATCGCGAAACCGCCTTCGATCTCTTCGGTCGCATTCGTAATCTCACCCGCCCGCTGGCCGCGCCCGTCTAAGGCGAAGAGTTTCACGTCAACGCCGGGGCGCTTCCATTCAATGCGCATAGGCACAGTCTCGACTAACGGCGGGCCGTCGCCCCAACGGTTGCCGACGGAATTTTTTGACTCATCTTTCCAAACCATGCCAGTATTTTCGCTATAACCAGTCGCGGTCAATAACCAATGTTCTCCATGCTGGTCGGTATTCATCAATGACAGGAGAATATTGGCCCATCTCAATTCGGTGTCGCCGATGGTCAAGACGACGCCGTCCTTCAAATCGACCACCCGGCGAGGGTCAAAGCCGATAAACCCTTTTGTCTTTTTTGACATGAAATGGTAGTAGGCGTTCGTGCTTTTCTTACGGAACTGAATATCACCCGTGTCTGTCTCTAACAACACGCTTGAGGATGACGTCTCAGGGTATTCAAGCGAAACCAGACTATCAACAACGCGAGTAGCCGTCCTGCGCGTGTAGGGCGCCATCGGGTTCACACCACTATCAATTAAGGGGCGTTGCCACAAGGCGCCGTTTCGTTCAATCAAGCGGTCAAGATATGTCTCGCGGTCTAACACGCCTATGACAGGGTCGTTTCCTATAGCGATATCGCCGCGCAGCAGTATATTGGCCGCGATGGGCATGCACATCATCTTGGGCGTATGGCCAGCGATATCGAAGAAACTGTCAATGCTGTGGTTGGCGTAGTCGGTGTTGTGACTATAGGAGTAATAAAAGATGCCGTCCCAGTCTTGGAAGGCGGCGTATGCAGCCAAAAGAGGGACGGCTTCCGACGCGTAAAAATTGGGCGCCGGGTGGTTGTATTCGGAAACCGTGTAGGGGCGGCCTTCAATGCGCGACTGCATCATGCGCAACAGGGAATTGTCTAAATCGTCCACAATCGAGACGTTCTCAACCACCCAGTCGACCGAATCCCAGGGCCGATTGGGGAAGCTGGGGTGCTTCCAATAGGCGTGATCGTCAATGTAATCATTTGGCATCTGCGACAACAGCGTACTGAAACCGAGTTGGCTTCCCGTAATGACCGATTTGACGCCAAGTTCGTTTTTTAAATAGTCATACATCTCTTGGTTATATTGGGCCTCGCGTTGGACGAGAAACTCATACCAATCCCGCTTGGCTTTCACCGTACGCCGAGCAAACGTATCGCGCCGCAGCCACGACACGCCCGCTTCAAGTGTTTGACCTTCAGGCAAGCCGTCAAAGCTGCTTTCGGTGAGCGAAACGTTTGCGGCGTAGATGCTGCCAATTTCTCCACCGAAGCCAGTGATATCCATTCGGGCGTTGGTTTCATCCTGGCCGGGGCTGAAGAGAAATTCATACTGTCGCCAATCGCGTGACAAACTGGCGCTTTGGGTTGAATCAACAAATTGCCAGGGGTCATGGTTTTGGCGCAGACCGATTTGCAGCGTTCGGGGCCGGCTGGCTTTCATCCATAGCGAGGCTTTGTAGACTTTGTTTTTCTCCAACCTCAACCCGGCGTAGAGTAGCTGAATATGCCAACTCTGGTTGCTGACTTGAGCCACTTCGACCCTCATGGCTTCATCGCCATTGGGGCCGTCATTGGAGTAGGTCTTCGTCCCGCGGCCTTGTTCTACTAGTTGCAGGCTCCACCCTCTGAGTCCGCGCGTAAGCAATTCATCACCCGACCCAGCGTTTGGGGGCTGCCAGGCGGCGCGCAACTTGTCTGTGGTTGAATATTTCGATTGGAGGTACTCGTTCCAATCGTCTTCGAGATATTGCATATACGAACCAGGCATTTCATCCAGGTCGTTGTTGCGCCAAGCCGTGACTAGGCCTGATTCGTTGTTTAACTCGACCATCGCCACGACCGGGTCGTCGATGTAACGTAATCCCGTGTAGGGATTGGTGCGCCCCAGATAGTCTTCAGCAAATTTCTTCTGCAATTCAATCAAACGCGGGGCAAAGTGGTCAGGGCCTTTGTCGTACCTAGGTAGTTCATCGGTGTTTTCTAAGCCGTCGCCAGCGACGGCCTCGCGGCCAACTTTGAGATTTAAGTTGACATAGATTCCATTTTTCTTGAGTTCAGCGATAAAGAAATCAAGGCGGTCAATGATGGTAGAATCGAGTTGTTGTTTGTCAGATGTTCCTTCTTTCCAAACGCCGCGCGGCGCGCGCAAGGTATCGTGGTGGTGGATACGGACGCAATTGACGCCAAACTTAGCCAGGCGCGCTGCGACAGCGGGAGCGATCTCTTTAGGAGGGAAGCTGCCATTAAACGAGGTATTGACGCCCAGAAAACGAATGCGCTGGCCAGCGCCGTCTACGAATTGCCCCTTCTCATTGATGTGTACAAACCCATGCTTGCCGGCGGGTTTTTCGAGAAGGTGACTCACGTTTGTGATGCTGGGGGAGCTGTCATCCCAAGGCAATTCAAATGGGAGTAACTCCTGGGTCGAAACGAATGAAACAACGAATAATAGAATAAAAATGAAGAAACTCTGTTGCTTTAACCAGCGGTGCATAGTTGCCGCCCCTTTCTTCGCGTTTATAGAATAGTA
>CAZKYC010000015.1:0-15356 GCA_964556895.1 uncultured bacterium
GGGGGGCTAACCAGCTAAGCAACCAATAGCAGGGGTAGGGTGGGCTCGTCCGCTGCAGCGGACAGGCCACCAAAAGCGAAGAATACGGCTTCATGGGTTAGCCGAGTTTGATAAACACGGCGCCATCTTCAACCTTCAAATGATACGGTTTTAGCCCATCCCGAGCGGGGCCTTGAGTCAAAGCCCCGTCTTTGAGTTGAAAGCGGGCGCCATGCCACGGACAGACCACCTCACCGCAATCAACCGCGCCTTCAGCCATTGACGCGCCCGCATGAGGGCAGGCGTCAGAAAGCGCATAATAGGCGCCGTCGACAAAAAACAGCGCAATGTCTTGGCCTTCAATTTGGACGCATTTTCCTTCATTCGGCGCCAGTTCACTCGCCACAGCAACTTGAACCCATCGGCCCATCGTGTTTGGCTCCCTTGGTTTGTGTCTTATCGTTGTTGCCAGAATAACGTGCGGTTTGAATGAACAAAACTGTATCTATCGCTGAGCCCTACGGGCGCGCTTACCTCACAGAATTTTGACAAACGCTCTAGAGTGATTATTGTAACTAAGAATGGTATGCAATCGAGTTCTTCACTCAGACGCCCAAGACGGTAGCCCCATGACCACCGACCATCGACTTCTGCCCCGGTTTGCCGCCATTGCCGCTGTCGTGTTGTTTTCGACTGGAGGGCTGGCGGTCAAATTGGTTTCGTTGCCGCCGTTGACGATTTCAGGCTCGCGCTCAGCCATCGCCGCGGTGTGTTTGGGTTTGTATATCGTCTTCGTGTTACACCAGCGCATCCGCACAGACCTAGGCTGGTCGGGCTGGGCGGCGGCGGTGTGTTATTTTCTCTCGTTGACGTCCTATGTGGTCGCCAACAAATGGACAACCGCGGCCAACACCATTTTTCTTCAATATACCATGCCCGCCTGGGTATTGGTGTTTGGAGCCCTCTGGCTGGGCGAACGCGCCACCTGGGGCCGCACCCTATCGGTGTTTCTAAGTCTGGGCGGACTCGCAGTGTTCTTTTTAGAAGACGTCGAACCCCAACAATGGGCGGGCAACCTGACGGCGGTGTTTGCTGGCGTCACCTTCGCGTTTGTCGTCCTCACCCTGCGCCGCAACCGCGAGCGCGGCGCCATCCACGTCGTCTTTTGGGGCAACGTGATCACCGCGGCGTGTTTGTTGCCGACCTATTTTGGGATCGCTCCAGAACAACTCGCTGAGGCGGGTGGTTCGGCTATGATTGGTTTGGTTTGGCTGGGCGTGTTTCAAGTCGCCAGCGCCTATATGATGTATGTCTGGTCGCTTAGCCGTCTTCCCG
This sequence comes from uncultured bacterium, assembly GCA_964556895.1. Classification (GTDB taxonomy): domain Bacteria; phylum Hinthialibacterota; class Hinthialibacteria; order Hinthialibacterales; family Hinthialibacteraceae; genus Hinthialibacter. Next base: position 1,315 of record CAZKYC010000015.1, read on the forward strand.
CGATTGAGGTGGCAATTCTGTCATTGGTCGAACCGCTGTTAAATCCAATCTGGGTGTTTTGGATGATTGGCGAGACGCCGTCAGCGTACGCATTAACCGGCGGCGCTGTTATTTTAACGGTTGTGTTTTTACGCTCTCTCTGGCCAGAAAAAAATACGCAATAATCTCAGAGGCGCAACAGAGGAAGAAAAAAATGAAACGGTTCTTTCTCTATCTGGCGGCTTCGTGGTAACTCATCCAGCCTTGTGTCGCCAATCTATCAGGTTGAATGACGAAACTGATAATTACATGGCGTCAGGCGAATGGCACTCATGACAATTCTGGCCCTGCCAATCATCGCCAAACCCGCGTGGATGATTAAAGTCTTGCTTTTTATATTCCATCGCCGCGATTTCTTCCCATCCTTCGGCCTGACGAATGATGGTGTGACAGAGATTGCAGTCATTTGAAATGACTTTGGGTTCGGGTCCTTGAGTTTGGTGATTGTCATCGTGGCATCGGTAGCAGCCCGGAAATTCAAAATGGCCGATGTTCCAGGGGTATGCCGTCCAATTCACTTTCCATTCAGGGAATACATTGGTTTGGTAAATGCTTTGAGCTTTTGCGATTGCGTTCTCAACGGCTATCTTGGTTTCATCGCTCGCCCCGCTATCGTCGTCGAAATTTGACAGAACGGTATTTTGTATTGCCTCCAGGGCTTCTTCAGTTGTTTCATAGTCTTCATTCAACACGTCAACTAATATTGACTTGATGTTTGGCAGCGCCGAGTCAATAGCGCCATCTTTCATCGCGGCGTTAATTGCTTGAATTGGAGACAAATAGCGATGTGAAGGGCGATTATGGCAGTCAATGCAATCCATCGTCCGGATTTTTTCTTCGTCCATATCGGCTGGATCAAAGTCTGAATTTTCAGTATCGATATACTCTTCAACGCGTCCGTCATCATAGGTAACGCGAACCCAGGGTATCGACTGGCGGTCTGGGTCGAGCGGGTAATATTCAAGCGTGTGATCGTGGCCTATATGCCAGTGAATTCCTTGGGTCGAGTTGTTTTCGGTCGCTCCACCCACATGCAAAAGCAAGTCAACTTGATAGGGAGTGTTTTCATCGTCAGACGCGTACGCCACAATTGATTTCTCAATCGACTGGTAAAACTTCTCCGGCCAATGACACACTTCACAGGTTTCTCTGGCCGGGCGCAGATGCTCAATGGGTGTGTCAATCGGCAACGAATACGATTCTGTCACCACGCTATATACCTGGTAGAGTCCTGAAATTTTGCTTTTCACATACCAGTTGGCCCCAGGACCAATGTGGCATTTAACGCAGTCAACTCTGGCGTGAGGGGAATTTTGATATGCCGTGTATTCAGGCAACATGACCTGATGACAAACAGTGCCGCAAAACGCTGTTGATTCAGTTATATGATAGGCTTGATAAGAACCCACCATTGAAAGTGTAACAAACAGCGCTGTCCCTGTGACAAAAAAACCAAGATAAAAGCGATGACGGGGAGAGTTTAAGTCAAAGATTGGCAGCGCCTTGTGTTCGATACCCCGCAAGCGCCTTTTGTGTTCGCGCCACATACCAAGCGGGATGAGAAGTAAACCAAAAATTAAAAATGTGGGAGCGATGAGGTATATCAGTATGCCAATATAAGGATTGTGAGTGCCATAAAAAATGTCGAGTAAAATGATAATGGTTTCGGCGATAAAGAAAGTGACTGCAATGACAAATCCAAATGTGGTGATCCAGTTATCAGTTAACGGATGTCGCTGGTTTTGTGGTTTCTGTGTATCCATGATGCCGTCCTTCTCGTTTGATTTTTATAGTTAATCAATAATTCATCTATCCAATTGGTAAACCCTGTTTTTTATCTTCACACCTTCCCTGTTTGATGATGATGGTCAACACCTGCTTAATCAGTACACCAAACTTAGTTACTGCCTTAAACTACAAAAACGGCGCCTAGAACAACATCACACCTGCTGCATACATCAGGGCGCCAAACAGAAGAATTACCAAAAAAATTGAGATGAAACCACTGACGATAGAGAGATCCACTTTCATCATGATCCTCCCCACTCATTGATTACCACTGCAAACCTTGTTTGAAAGTGGTTTGAATTAACCGTTTTCTGACAAAGGTTGTATTACAAATGATCTCGCCTTCAAAGCTATCGTAACAATAAGAGCCTGACCATGTCAACCAATATTCACTCTTTCACTAAAATATAAAATATTAGTAAATCAGTAATGATTTATGGTATTTTCAATATGTAGACTAATAGGGGATCAATTCACAGAATGACTCGTGTCTCTAGAGCGTTTGACAAAACTGCGCGCGGTAAGCGCGCCCGTATCCGCCGCGGCGGACAGCGAAAGATACAGTTATGTAAACTCGATCCACACATAATTCTGGCGACCCCTATAATCACTTTTTAACACGTTTATCATTCCAAAAAGCCAAAACCCGCATACACTAAATTTCATACTTAAATGTTCTGTGTGTTGCGTATGGAGGTTTCCAATGGGCGCCCTATTGGTATTTGCGAAGAACGTCAATGACCTTCTTCATACGGCCCTAGGATTTCAAGAAGACGAGAGCGAAGCCACGCTCGACCGCCTGCTGTCGGCCGCCGCTGACGAGAACGAATCGATCACCTTCTTTTTGTGCAGCATCGACTCGTTCACTGACCTTGGCCAACGCAAGCCCGATGCGCTCAAAAAGGCCGCGTCAGGGCTGTTGGGCGTATTGGTCGAACAAACCCCTGACGATGTGTTCATCGACAGCATCGGCGTCAATGAATATTTGCTGGTTGTCCCCAGCATCAACCACAGCCAGGCCGAACAGTTTGGCGATGAACTACTGCGCCGTTTTGGCGCCATGGCCGACTCGATTCGCACCCGCCCCAAAATTCAAATCACCATGAGTGTTGCGACAGGCGCCTTCCCTCACCACGGCAAGAACCGCGTCGAGGTAGTGCGCGGCCTGCGCGAAGCGATGGTCAACGCTCAGCAACGCGGCCCTAACCAGGTTTGTTTTGTCGAACCCGCCGCTCTCGAAGCGCAATCGGTCGAACTCACCACAACACAAGTAGAAATGCTCAACGCGCTTTCTGAACATGAGGGCAGAGATGTCAACTCTATCATCCGTGAGGCGGTCGATGACGTATTGGTCAAACACGCCCCCAGACCGTTGGACGAAAACTAAACCAAAAAACCGCTTGAATTGAAGAATGGCGAGACGGCAAGGGCAAGGCGGAGTGAAACGACGCCAGCCCATGTAGTGCGTCTAACGATTGTTGAATGAAAGAAAAGTGGTCAAACGGTGACGTCGAGGTTTTCGCCTAGCCCGTCTATCGAGGCGGCGACTTTATCGGCGGACGCAGCGAGATCAAGTTGGCCTGACCCGACGATAAGCGCCTGGGTCTGGTCAAGTGTTCTGATCAAGAGTTGGCCCATGACTGACTGGGCGGCCATGGCTGACGATAACGCTGCGATATCCATTTCATTTCGCCTTAATCAGCGGTTAGAGAGAGATGACAGTTTCCCTCACCATCGTTATCGTCTGCCCCGGCTGAATTCTTTAGCGAGAAAGTCATTTTTTTTGGTTCTTCCGATATTTGAGTACTTCGCCTTGCTGAATGACCTGGAATTTGGTCAAAAAACGATATTTTTCCTTTTAATAATAGACAATCTAACTCAGGCATGGGTGCAACTCTGTGAGCGCCTGTGCTTTTAAGCGGAGCACTGAAGCGAGCAGAGTTGTACCCATGCTAAATACAACCACAAAAACTTGTGACACCTTTTTACGTTTACGATATCGTCATTTCAGGCGATAGAGCCGACACTATAGTCAAGAGCCATCTGGATGAGTATCTATCTATATTTTAATATTCGCTCATGCAGAGGTTGTGTTACATAAACGCAGTTGATCGTCTTACGTCGATGCGCCGTCCTATCAAGGGTGATATCCCGATCCGGACTCATTCATGAGTCATACGCCCAAGATTGAGACAGCGACGACGATCAAAACGCGCTGTCCTCGCTTGGAGCACCCCCCTTGGAGGACACGATCATGAGACGATCGGGTTTCACGCTTATCGAGTTGTTAATCGTAGTCGCGATTATCGGCATCCTGGCCGCAATCGCCGTCCCAAACTTCATGAACGCCCAAGTACGCGCCAAAGTTGCGCGCGCCCAGTCTGAAATGCGCAGCATCCAATCTGCGCTCGAATCGTTTTTCATCGACAACAATGGGTACCCCCCGGCCGATTGCTCAAACCGGCTTCAAATGCGCCGGCAATATAAGGGCATCAAAGAAGACCCCAGCGATTGGGTGGTCGACTTTGTTCACGTCATGATTGGCACAGGCAGCACCGCCCGCCGCACCTATCTCACCACGCCCGTCGCGTATATCTCGTCGCTGCCCGCTGACCCGTTTCGAGGGGGCGGCAACGATGAAGGCTATGGCTATGGTTCAAACGGTCAGAGTTATTACATTTTGTCGAGCTGGGGGCCTGACCAACAAGACGGCAACCAAGTCGAAGAGTTGTTTGAATGCCACTACACCGGCGCCCGAATCAATGACCGCAACAACGTGTCATACCGCGACAGCGAGCAATGGCTTAGGCAACAGGAATATAACCCGTCGAATGGAATCACCAGCGACGGCGACATCGTCAGAATCGGCCCGTGAATGAGACTCATTCTTGGGGGTTGTTTGACTGGTTATTGCATCATCATAGGTCTTCAACCCCCTCTATCTCTCCCCCATCTTGGGGGAGAGGAAATGAAAGAGGCGCAGTACGCTGCGCCTCTTTCTTCGTTTTCAAGGATATTGATTATAAAACGCGTAACTCAAGCCCCCTTTTTTAAGGGGGGGGGAGGCGCCGCAGGCGCCAGAGGGGATCAGGCCTTGCGGCGGGTATCGCTCACGCTGAGCCCGCCCTACTTGGCTCAGTGAAAAACAAATGCGGGCTGCGCCCGTCAGCGCGCCCGAAGGGCTCAGCGTTAAGTGAAGAAAAAGGCCTGTATCTAGAAAAGCCTAGATAAATGCCAAACTAAAACTCCATGATTTCTTTTTCTTTGGCTTCGAGGACTTCGTCGATGAGTTTGGTATATTTCTCGGTAAGTTTCTGCACTTCTTCTTCCATCTTTTTGGCGTTGTCTTCGGGAACCACGCCGTCTTTTTGAGACTTCTTCAGCGACTCAAGGCTCTCGCGGCGTTTGTGGCGGATACGAATTTTCCCCTCTTCACCAAATTTTTTGGCAACTTTGACCAACTCGCGGCGGCGTTCTTCAGTCAACGCGGGGATCGGCAGGCGGATGATCTTTCCATCATTGTTGGGAGTGATGCCGATATCGGCTTGTTGAATGGCTTTTTCGATTTCGCCGATCTGGCTTTTGTCCCAGGGCTGAACGACCAGCAGGCGCGCTTCGGGGACGCTGATGTTGGCCATTTGTTTGAGCGGCGTCTTGGTCCCATAGGCTTCAACTTGAACGCTGTCGACCAGGGCGGGGGTGGCTCGTCCAGTGCGTAAGTGGGCGAGCTCGCGGCGCGTCCAATCGACGGCGTCTTCAAATTCCAGTTCACATTCTTCGATAAATTCGTCGTTCATTTTCGCCCATCCAGCGGTTAGTCTTCCGCCCTGATCACGGTGCCGACGGCTTCGCCGCGCAGCGCCCGGGTGATCTCGCCGGGTTTGTTCATATTAAAAATGGCGATGGGCAGATTGTTTTCCATACAAAGAGAGATGGCGGTCGAGTCCATCACGCGCAGCCCCTTGGCCAACACCTCTTTGTAGGTGAGTTCATCATAGCGCACCGCATCGGGATTCGTCACCGGGTCGGCGGAATAGACGCCGTCGACTTTAGTGGCTTTATAAACAATGTCGGCGTCGATCTCAATGGCGCGCAAGGCCGCGGCGGTATCGGTAGTAAAGTAGGGGTTTCCGGTGCCGCCCGCAAAGATGACCACGCGGCCTTTTTCGATATGGCGAATCGCGCGGCGGCGAATGTAGGGCTCGCAGAGTTCTTCCATACGAATCGCAGACTGGACGCGGGTGAAGACGCCTTCGTTTTCGAGGCTGGCTTGAAACGACAACGCGTTGATGACAGTGGCGAGCATGCCCATGTAATGGGCGGAGGATTCTTCGACGTATTCGACGTCAGAATCGGCGCCGCGCCAGATGTTGCCGCCGCCGACCACGAGGGTCAATTCAAGATCGCCGCCCTGGTGTGCGGCGGCGATCTCTTTTGACACGGTTTGTAACGTAGGAAAATTGACGCCGTAGCCCTTTTCACCTGCGAGGGCTTCTCCGCTGATCTTTAGGAGTACTCTGCGTGGTTTGGCCATGACGTCTCGCTTGAGCGAAGCGCCTTAGGGCGCGCCCCGCGGCATCAATAAACAGACTAGTCTTCGCCTAGCGCGAAGCGCGTGTAGCGGCGGATCTGAATGTTCTCGCCGACTTTAGACATGATATCTTTCTGATGGTCTTCAATTGAGATATTCATATCTTTGATGAAAGGCTGTTCCATCAGGCAGATTTGAGAATAAAACTTGTTGACGCGCCCTTCGATCATTTTCTCAATGACGTTGTCAGGCTTGCCTGATTCTTTCGCCTGGTTGCGCAACACGTCCTTCTCGGCGTCAACGACATCTTGAGGCACTTCGTCGCGCTGTAAGTAGCCGGGGTTTGACGCGGCGATGTGCATGGCGATGTCTTTGGCGAACGCTTGAAAATCGTCGGTGCGGGCGACAAAGTCGGTCTCGCAATTCACTTCGACCAACACGCCGATGCGGTTGCCGGGGTGAATGTATGAATAGACAACGCCTTCTTTGGTTTGGCGGCCGCTGCGTTTCGCGGCGGCGGCGATGCCTTTTTCGCGCAAGTATTTCTCGGCTTTGTCAAAATCGCCGTCACATTCTTTCAGCGCTTTTTTGCAGTCCATCATGCCCGCGCCGGTCTTTTCTCGAAGTTCCTTCACTATCGTTGCTTTGATCTCAGCCATCGAACTTATATCCTTCTTATGCTTCAGTTTTTTCGGTGTCAGTGGGTTCTGTTCCAGCCGCTTCGACTGGAGCGCTCTCTTCGGACGGCGCCGCCGCGAGTGGAACTTCGGCTTCGGCGCTTTCGGTTTTGTTTTGGGTGTTGGCGCCGCTGTCGTCAGCGGTCAGATCAACTGGCGTGTCAGAGTTGTCTTCTTCGCCGGTCTTGTCGTCAGCGCCTTCAGCCGCAGCCATCTGGCCTTCTAAGACCGAATCAGCAATACGCGATGAGATCAGGCGAACGGCGCGAATCGCGTCGTCGTTGCCTGGAATGACATAATCAATCATGTCAGGATCGCAGTTCGTATCGACAATAGCAACAACCGGGATGCCCAAGCGCTTGGCTTCGAGCACGGCGATGTGGTCTTTGCGGGTATCAGTGACAAACACTGCGTCGGGCATGCCGCCCATATCTTTGATGCCGGCGAGATACTTATCAATGCGGTCGCGCTGGCGGGACATTTCGAGGCGTTCGCGTTTTTTGAGGTGGTGCATCTTGGCTTCATCGCTGAGGATTTCTTCAAGCGATTTGAGCTTGTCGATGCTTTTGCGCAGCGTCTGGTAGTTGGTCAACATACCGCCCAACCAACGCTGGTTTACATAAAACTGGTCGCAGCGCTTGGCTTCTTCGCGCACGGTGTCTTGGGCTTGTTTTTTAGTGCCGACAAATACGACCTTGCCGCCTTCTTGTGACAGGTCGCGAACAAAACGACAGGCTTCTTTAAGAAGACGCACCGTCTTCTTAAGGTCAATAATGTAAATACCATTACGTTGGCCGAAGATATACTTGGCCATTTTGGGGTTCCAGCGGCGGGTCTGGTGACCGAAGTGGACGCCAGATTCCAGGAGCTGTTTCATGCTGACAGTCGTCATGTCAGACTCCTTAAATACCGAATAAACGGTAAGATATAGCGCTTACGGGGCGTAACTCGATTTGGTTGGCTCGTAGCGAAAACGGTTTCACGGGAGCGACAAAACGGTAAGCCTCCAGGCCAGTTGGATAGTATGCCTCCGCCCCGCGTTTTTTCAAGGTTGGCGGGAGGCCAAACGAGATAGAACAATTTGTTCCCGCGTAAATTTTATTCAGGTAAAATGGAGATCAGGGAATAAGCCATGAGAGACAAGTACAATTTTTTGCAAGTCAAAAAAGGACCCCATACACAAAGATGCTTAGAGCGTTTGTCAAAAATATGAGCGGTAAGCGCGCCCGAATCCGCCGCGGCGGACAGCGAAAGATACAGTGATGTAAACTCAATCCGCACATAATTCTGGCAACCACTATCAAAAAATTAGTTGGCGATTTATCAAGCGCCTATTCTCGACGAATAAACAACCAACACCGTTTGTGTTTACCAAATCGTCAATGAAATTCAAATTGTCAAGATAATTCGTATGTGGACGCATTACGAATAAGTAATCTCTCACCTCTCACCGCGCCTCATAAATGATCAAGTTTTCTTCGCGGTTGGCGAGATTGAGCTGGCTTTGCGAGCGAACCATGCCCTTGCGAATCGCGTCGTCTAACGGCGGCACATGAAAGAACGGGTGGTTGGTGTTCGCGACTATCACTGGCACATCGCCCGCCAAAATCTTGTCACGCGCCTCTAAAAAGAGCGCAATCGCCGGGTAGTCTTTAGCCAGTTGCGGCTCTCGGCCAAACAGCGCGGCCAGTTGAAGAATCGCTGACGGTTCATAATTGGGCCGCAAGGCTGAACTGATGATTGGGTCTGCTCGTGTTGGCAGTCCGTCGGCGAATGACAGGCTGCGTTGTTCGATTAAGGTTTCCCATTCGGTGTAATAGGCGTGAAGAAGAATAAACAGCGACGACATATTACCGACCAGCTTTCGTTTGGCGTGATAGGCGAAATAGGGCGGCGCCAAAATCTCATCATCTTCATCAGCCTTTGTTTGAATCACCCGCTGAATGGCGATCATCTCGTCATGTGAGAGTTCGAAGACGACCGGCGAATTGGTGAAAGTGTAGTAGTTGAGTTGAAGCGGCTTCATCACCATCGCGGGGATGACCAGACAAACCAACAACACCCACTTGCCCAGTTGGATGGGCGGTTGAAAGCCGGTCCCAATCGGCGCGGGAACGCCCGTCGCCATGAAGAACGTGCAGATAAAAAACGAAGAAAACAGCGCAACCGCTGGCTCGCCGATAGTGAAGATATATTCGACGGTCCCGCCCTTGGTAACGAAGACAATCGAGCCAAGCGAAAAGATCGCCCACCAGATAATATAGGGTTTTGAGCGAAACAAACGTGTGCTTTCGTCGCCCGCGAAGAGAAGAATGCCCGCCATCGAGGCGAAGACAAGCCCGCCTTCCCAATGAAGAATATCGCCGCCGTCAGTGACCAGTTTTGAAATAAAATACGACAACGCGCTGTTCACCGACTCAGTGGGGTAGGTGCCCACCTGGCGAAAGAAGACATGGTCTATATACTGCCCGCTGCTATACCACAGCATGAACGTTAACATCAATATGGCGGGCGCAAGAAACGCTTGCGCGTATTCTTTGAACAAATGGCGGAAATTCAACCAGACAAACACCCACTGAAGCAACACATAGGGCAACGCTGTCATATTTACATAACAACACATAGCGCCAATCACCGCGGACGCGTAAAGCGCCTTGGTAGGCTTGCTCTCTCGCGTTGCGGAGAGAAACAGAAGTAAGTTGAGACATTGCAACAAGACAAGCAGAGGCTCTGACTGATAGCCCGCTGACCACCAAACCCCTTCTGGAAGGAACAAATATATCGATCCGGCTAAATATGCGATGACATTCTGGGTGAACATACGGCGCCCAATCGCCACGACGCAACAGGCGGTCAGCGCGTGTTGAATGGCCTGCCACAGCCGAACCAAGATGTCTTCTCCACCCGCCAAGCCCATCAGAATCGAGCCAAAAAATAACAATAGCGGAGGTTGAGGGCTGGGCAGGTCGCTGTAGAGCAATTCGCCCTGCATAACCCGCCACGATATATATAGATAGTTGCCGTCGCCAAAATCGACATACTTCTCGTTAACACTGCCGATCGCGAGCAACAAATAGGTCAGGGTTGTAATAATAAAAAAGGCCAACGGCCAGATGCTGCCCGGTTCGGTGATTGGGAGATACTCTTCTTCTTCCTCTTTGGCCTGTTCTTCTTGATTTTCGCCGTCTTCACCTTCGATCAATTCCTCGTCGTCAAGAAACGAATTGGGGCGTTTTTTTTCTTCTTGGTCTGGGTCGAGAAAGTCGGGTTTTTCGTCTTCAGGCTGCTGCCGCACGGTTTTCCCCTTTGATTACCAGTAGATGGGACAATATTGCCGCATTTCTAAAAAAAGTCCAGCCAATTTTTAGTACTTACAATCGGCTTTAGGCTTTATTTTACACAATAAGAAGCCAAGTCGTTAAGAATTTGCTTGAGATTTTATCTGTTAGACCGAACCTAACAGGAATGAGAGCCAATTTTTCTTGAAACGATGGCGCTCAGGGAATAGAACTTGCTTCTTATCATTTTGGGTTTATTATAGTAACGCATTTAATTTGTCGCCAGAATTTAGGCAATGTGTGGTTTGGAAACACCATTTCAAAATTACCTGACCTTACCTGCCAGGCCTTTCAATCTGGCTGATGGGCAAGCAATTTGTTGGGTTGGTTTTGACAAAGAAACCGAAACTTAGAATTAAGGGCTTTGATCGCCGCGCTTTATAAAAGACGATTTTATCAGGCGAGAGAAGAAATTGGCGCCGCGAGTTGCGGCTCTTCCATTTAGAAAAAATGTGGATAAGTGCCTTTTTTTTCTTGACATTGGCGTTAAATTCCTTAATCTAGTACTATAATTGTGCGTTTTTTGTTTTAGACAAACGATGCGCCCGTTTTGGCGTAGAACTGGCTGCTTCACACAGGGGGGCCAAATGAAAATTCTGGTCTCAATGAATCGCAATCGTTGCGGTTCTTTGTGAATGCGTTGGGTTCAAACGGACGACTTCAAAAGAGGTGAAAATAGCCCCATGAAGAATTGGATCGTAGCGTGCGTACTTCCGTTGCTGTTAGTTTGCAGTTTTGCCTTCCCCGCGATGGCGCAGGATTGGGATTTTTCTCTTGACGATCCACCTGCCGCCGACCTCACGGTCCCCACTGGCCTGACTGAATGGAACGGCCAGATGACAGTGGTCATGAAAGCCACTGACCTTGGGGTCGAAAACGCCACCTCTACCCTGACTCTGACTTTCAATAAGGGCGGAGTCAGCATCCCTTGGGTGTTGGGGCAAACCTCTCAAGGATGGACGTTCGCGGCCAACGACGCCGATGAATCGGGCTATACCAGCGCGGCTGGTTCCGTTTCGACTGGCGGCGTGAATGAATCAACCATCCTACGGGTCGTTGTGGTTGACCAAAACACCAGCGACCCAAACCTGCGAATCATTGGGTATCGCGACAGCGCAAAAGTCTATGATTCGTTAATCACATTGGCGGGCGGCGACGGCCCAGTCGTTTTTGAAAGTGGATCGTTAATCGCCGCTTCCACCTCCATCTATTCGTTTGACTGGCTGCGTTTGGCGTTGACAAATGCGTATGAACCAGGCGAAGGCCCCTCAACCCCCAACGGGCTTTCAGACTCAGCCGGTTGGGATTTCGTCTACAACGGCAACATTCTCCCACAGACCATTATTGACAATGGCGGCGTAGACTGGATGCCTCAAGAAGCGGGCAATCCCGATTACGAATCCATCGACTTTTCGCTAGACGCCCAAGTCGGCGGCGTCTGGACCCGTAACGACGACAACTCTGGTTCGCCGAACACCGCCGCTGGCTATACGTTTGCGAACGATATCTTCGGCAACTGGACAGGCCGCATGACCCTGGTGATGCGCATCAAAGACCTCGGCACCACCAGCCAAAAATCGGTCCTCGACATTCGCCTTGACGATGGCTCCTCGACTGACGGCGTTCCCTATTGGACCTTAGGCCATGTCGCTGAAAGCGGCGATGGCCCGGCTGGCTGGGAATTTGGCCAAACCGATGACGGCCGCAATGCAAATGGAACAAACAATGACACCCGCACAGGCGGGTTTGACGAATGGGCCATCATTCGCATCGTCATCATCGACGATGACCCGACTGACGGGATGTCGCTTATTCAAGGCTGGCAAGACGGCGTCAAAGTGTATGAATCAGAACGCAGCGACGACATCGGCATTGGCCAGTTCTTTGAAACCGCGTTCCGTCGCACCTCAGGCGGCAGCCCGCAAGCCATGGCCTTTGACTGGGTGGTTATGAAATTTGGAAACGCCTGGCCCGTCGGCTTTGGCCCTGAAACGCCTGGCGGCCGCTTAGACGGCGGTGCGCAGGTGGCTGACTTAAACGCCGATCTGATTGACGGCGCGATTGGCTTTGACAGCATGGGCCTCGCCAAAACAGTCAGCGACCCATCGCTGCCGAACGGACTCAACAAATTGTTTGAAGTTGACCGCAACGGCATGCCCGTCACACTCAGCGTCTTCTATCTCGGTTTTGACTCCATGAGAGACCTAGAAGTCGTAGCCAACTCAAACGGCAGCCTGACAGGCGTTTATGCGCTAGATAAATTCGCTGGTTCACATTCCCTCGCCGTCCAAGGCCCCGGTAATATCGTTACGGGCCCAAGCCTAGGCAGCGCATTGATCAAACCAGGCATCGGCGTCTCAACGCCAAGCAACGGCCCTCAAGTTGACTACTTCAATTCCGTCCTAGAATTTAACTCAACCCGCGCCCAAGCCGACCAGGTCGGCTTGCCATACTTCCCGTTCACCTTGACTGACATTGCTCCGACAACATTGAACCTTGCCGGAAACGATGACGCCATCGCCCGCGATCTCGAACTCGCGGTTGACTGGCGCCAGACCACATTTGGCTTCCAAGGCGTTTATATTCTTGACGCCTTCGGCGGCGTTCACTACATCAACAACGGCGACCTGTTGGCGGTCTATCAGAAAAACACCACCCCGACCGAATTCGCCACCGTACAAAACTATGAAGACCAAACCCCGGTCAACCTGCCGCTCAGCACAACAGGCATCGACCAGTTCCAAAACATTCTTGGCTTCAAGCCGGTCTATCTCGAAGACTACGCGGGAACCAGCGCCGCGTTCAGCAAGACCGCCCCATACTTCCCCAACTTCCCGATTGCCCGCGACCTCGAAGTGATTAGCGACTTTGTTGACATGGACCAGTCGCTGGTTGACGACTCAAACACGCGCAGCGCTGTTGCATCAGGCAGCGGCATTGATGAATCGAACCTGTTCTCGCCCATCGCGATTCCGGGTGAGCGCTTAGACGTTTCTTCCACCAACTTCACCGAGCGCGTCTTGGTCACTAAGGGGTATGCGATCCTCGACGGCCTCGGCGGCGTTCACACATTGCTTGAAAACAACGGCGTTCCTGTTCCCGCCGCGTGGGAAAACGCGGAAACCGGCCTCATGGACCCGACTGTTGACGCGCCATACTTCAACGTCAATATCGCGGTCGACCTCGAAGTCTTCCCCAACGGCCAAGGCTATGCGCTCTTGACTCGCCTGGGCTCGATTGAAGTGGTGAACTCAATCGGCACGACGATGGAAGACAACTTCGTCGACGCCACCATCTTAGACAACCAGCCGTTCTTCGGCTTTGACCTCGCCCGCGACTTGACTCTCGTCGGCAACGATGAAGGCAAGATTGTCGGCGTCTACATGCTCGACCGCTTTGGCGTGGTTCACACCTACGGCGACGTTCCCAACCTGCCTGGCAGCTCGCTCTTCCTGCCGACAGGCCCCAGCGGCAACCTGACCAAATGGCAAGCGCTTGATCTTGAGTTCTCGCCCTTCCAGGCCCAGGTCGACGTAACCCCGACCAAGACCCCGACGCCGACCGCGACCCCAATCCCGACGGCGACGATTCCGCCGACAGCGACGCCGATACCGCCGACGGCGACTCCGGTGATCGAACCAACATCAACGCCAGAGCCTGAAGCGACGG
>CAZKYC010000015.1:15456-21296 GCA_964556895.1 uncultured bacterium
CCGACGGCGACCCCGGTGATCGACGACGCGACTCCGACGGCGACTCCGGTGATCGAACCAACATCAACGCCAGAGCCTGAAGCGACGGCAACCCCTGATCCACTGGCGCCGACGGCGACTCCGGTGATCGACGACGCGACTCCGACTGCAACGCCTGAACCGTCGGATGCGACACCAACCCCGGTTCCGGCGGATGCGACACCGACCCCAGCGCCTGAGCCAACCGTGACCCCAGAGCCAACAGCGACTCCGGCCCCGGTTGAAAACTTCGGCGTGAATGTTGACGGCGGCCCATTCAATGTGAACGACACCTTCACCGCGGTGATCGCCGTTGATAAGAACACGACAGGTTTGGTTGAATACAACGTCTCGGTTGACTTTAACCCAGCGCTGTTGCGCGCTGACTCGGTGGCCCAAGGCGCCAACTTCGGCACCCCAACCACTGACATCATCAACAGCCAGGGCCGCGTGACGGTTCAAGCGACCCAAGAAACTGACGCAACTGGCGCCGTGATCTTGTTCACAATTCAATTCACCGTGTTAGACACCACCGGCGGGTCCGCGCAACTCAACACAACCATTAACACCTTCCGGTTGATTGATGAGATCGCGGTGACAGGCGGCGGCGGCACGACCGTTCCATTGGCTGGATAACGCAGCCGCTGCGCTTGCGTTTTTCGCAATACGAATGCACACTTCAGGCCGACCCCAACCGTCGGCCTGATTTGTTTTTATTCGAGTATACTATTTATAAAACAGGAGAAGAGAACATATCCATGATGAACTGGGACCAAAAATTCGTCTCCGTCTCACTCACCTTTGATGATGTCCTGCTATTGCCGGGCTATTCAGAAATCGTCCCCAATGATGTCGACGTGTCGACCATCTTTGCGGGAGACATTCACCTGTCTAGCCCGTTTTGTTCATCTGCGATGGATACTGTTACTGAATCCCGGCTGGCGATCGCTATCGCCCAAGAAGGCGGCATCGGCGTCATCCACAAAAACATGACAATCGAACGCCAGGCCAACGAAGTCGACCACGTCAAACGCTCAGAAAGCGGCATGATCGTCGACCCCTTCACGCTTGGCCCCAACGAAACCATTAAACGCGCCCTCGAATTGATGGCGCGTTTTCGCATCTCAGGCGTGCCCATCACCGAAGAAGGAAAACTGGTCGGCATTCTCACCAACCGCGACCTTCGCTTTCTCAAAGACGATGAGTCTCACTTGCCCATTCACACCTACATGACAAAAGACAAACTCATCACAGCTTCAGAAGGCACGACATTAGAACAAGCCCAAGAGGTGCTTCAAAAACACCGCATCGAGAAGTTGCCTGTGGTTGACAACGAAGGCCGCCTCAAAGGCTTGATTACCATCAAAGATATCGAAAAGAAACGAAAGTTTCCCAACGCGGCCAAAGACGATCTGGGCCGCCTGCGAGTCGCCGGCGCGATCGGCGTAAATGAGGTCGAGACCGATGAGCGCGCGGGGGCGTTGTTAGAGGCGGGCGTAGACGCCATCGTCATCGACACCGCTCATGGCTATACCAAGCGGGTGGGCGACGCTCTGGCCCGCGTGAAAACAAAATACCCAAAGGCGATTGTGGTTGCGGGCAACATCGCCACCAAAGACGGCGTGAAGTTCTTGTGCGACCACGGCGCCGACGCGGTCAAGGTCGGCATGGGCCCCGGCTCGATTTGCACCACCCGCGTAGTCAGCGGCGCTGGCGTTCCCCAGATTTCGGCGGTGTTTGAATGCGCCTGTGAACTTGAGAAATATCCCGGCGTGAAACTCATCGCCGACGGCGGCGTCAAATATTCAGGCGACTCAGTCAAAGCGTTGGCGGCGGGGGCCCACTCGGTCATGATCGGCGGGCTGTTCGCTGGCGCCGAAGAAGCGCCCGGTGAAACCATCATCTATGGCGGACGTACGTTTAAAATATACCGCGGCATGGGCTCGGTCGGCGCGATGAAAGAAGGCAGTAAAGACCGCTATGGCCAAAGCGAAGTAACAGAAGAACAAAAACTGGTCCCAGAAGGAATCGAAGGCCGCGTGCCTTACAAAGGCAGCCTGTCGGGCATCATCTTTCAATTGATCGGCGGCGTGCGCGCCGGTATGGGTTATTGTGGAACGCCCACCATTGAAGAATTACACAACAAAGCCCAATTCACCCAGGTGACCCAGGCCAGCCTTCAAGAGAGCCATCCCCACGATGTCTTTATCACCAAAGAGGCGCCCAACTACCGCCTTGGGTAGAGTGATAGTAGGGGTGCAGCGTGCTGTACCCTGTGCTTTACGGCGTTTTAATCACGACCGTGTTTCTTACGTCTGTGATGGGGCGCGGGCTGTCGAGCGTCTCGAGATAATACTCGCCGCCTTCTGTCTGCCAATGAGTTTTCACCCGCCCGCCGCCTTGTTCAGTGCGAACATCTTTTGTTCTTGGCCGTTCCGATTTGCGCCGCACAGTTAACCGAAAAGAATAATGCGCCGAAATCAGCCGGTCGAGAATAATATCTTGCTCTGTCTCTGAGTGAAACGCGACCGCGTCGACCCATTTCTTCCCATCGCCTTCGCCTGTCTCCCAGGGGACGGCTTCATGCCCATCGCCAAATGAGTTATGGCCGGTCTTCATATTAACCACGATGTCGCCGTCTTCAGCGTTGAAGCCAATAGTGCGGCGTCGAGCGCCTGCAATTTTGGTTGTCAGGTCGTCGACTGCGCCGCCAAATTCAAAGCGCAGTCGCAGGTCTTTGGCTTTGATGGCTCCGTTTTTGATACGGTCGAGACTGACGTGGGTGTCGCCATAGTCATTGGCAAACGCGATGTGACACAGCAGCGTGTTTTGGTCTTGAACCGTAAACGGAAGCGCCGAACAAAAGTCATAGCCGTCATGTAAGAACCGCACCTGCAGATAACGCGGATTCTCCCGGTCTCCCCAATAGGCGATGATGGGGCGGCGCTGCACCCAAAAGTCGCCGTGATTGACCGAGCCAATACAGTACTTGGGGTGCAAATAGGTCGTCCCAATGATGTTCCCATTAGAGCGGATTTGAAATGTTTCAACGACTGTTTTGGGTTCATTTAATTCGAGAAAATGATCGAGCAACACGTCAGGGCAATTAAACTCAAGGCGATATTCATCCAGCCCCAAATCGAGCGGGCGCTTGGATGAAATCTTCTTGCGCAACCCGGTCGCGACTTCAACCACTTGAAAGACGCGGCTGTCGCTATTGAGCAGGGTGCGATAGCTGCGGCTGTGCGGCCCCGCCCATTGCCCGGTGGGTGGGTGAAAACGCACCGCGGTGTGTTTCCAGGCAGCGTGGTTGATCTCTTCGACCAGTTTGCGGTCATCGGCGTCCTTGAAGTGCATCATCATGCGGGTGATTTCAGACAACGCGACTACGGTGTAAGTCGGGCTGTTGTATTCGCTGAACGAACCCGTCATCATGGTGGCCTCATGAAAGCGGCGCAACCGTTTTTTGGCGTATTCGCGCAGGCCTTCGTCGCCCAGTTGTTCGCCCGCGACCATGGTAACATAGGCCCCCATCAAAGCAATGTTGGTGTAGCCCGGGCCGACGTCGCGTTTTCGAATCGAACGGGCGGCGTGAAGAATCGATTCGCGCAACGCCTCACGCAAGTCGTCATCGAGGCGGTCGCGGTGGTAGATCCAGGCGTGAAGCAGCTGAACGCCGTTAAAATCGGCCCAGTTCCAATCGGGAGGAGACATCATGTCGAGCGGCTCTTCATAGTACCACGACCAGATGCCGTAGGTTTTGTTGTCGGGGTTTTGGTCTTGCAGGCTGATGATCGTTTGCAGGATGTCTTGGGCGCGCTTCAGGTCGGCCTCACGGCCCGAGTCAAGCAGCGCCGCGGCATACATCGACGAACCGCGCGTCTGGTGGATGGGCGCGCCTTGTTTCAGGGTGGTGTGATAGCCGACGCTGCCCACCTTGCCGCGAACCAGCTGGACCTCAGGGTTATAGTTGTCTTCGGCATTCTTTAGCGCCAGTTCGAGCGCGGCGCGTTGCCAGTCTTTAAGATGCGACTGCGATGAGGCCGACGGCACCAGCGCGGGCGCTGCCGCCGCTGCGATCAGTGACGCGTTAAACCGCCGGCGAGACAGGTCAAACGTGGTCATAGTTCTCTCCGCTAAACAGTATTGTTTCTTTTATCACATTAAACAACGTGAATTGATTTCGCAAGTTGGCGGAGATATAATGATGTAACCCGTAACGTAATGGGTGTCGCTTTGTTATGATATTGAGTTTTAAACATAAAGGGCTTGAAAATTTCTTTTTGAGTGGATCAAAATCAGGAATTCAGGCTGAACATGCATCTAAACTCCGTCTGATTCTAGGTCGATTGAATGCTGCGACTCATCCCCAAGATATGAACTTGCCTGGATTGCGGTTGCATGAATTAAGTGGACGAAGAAAAGGGACTTGGTCTGTTTCTATCAGTGGAAATTGGAGGATTACATTTCGATTTGATGGAGAAGATGCTGAAATAGTCGATTATGAAGATTATCATTGAGGTGAAACCATGAAGATGCACAACCCTCCTCACCCTGGAGAAGTGTTGAAGGAACTCTGTATTGAGCCGATGGGGCTGAGTATTACCGAAGCGGCTGAAGCGTTGGGTGTGAGCCGAAAAACTCTATCACAAATCTTGAACTGCCGCGCAGGTATCAGCCCTGAGATGGCGGTCAGGCTTTCACTGGCGTTTGGAACATCGTCTGAAAGCTGGTTAAACCAACAAACCCAATATGACTTGTGGCAAGCCGAGAAAAAACGCAAATCATTAAAAGTCAAAAAGTTGACGGCGGCGTGAGGGAAAGATGATGGGCATTGACGAAATCTTAGGCGACAAACGCGAAGAAATTCTTAAGATCGCTGAGAAACATGGTGCGCTAAACGTGCGTGTGTTTGGCTCAGTCGCGCGCGGCGAAGCCACCGAAGATAGCGACGTTGACTTCTTGGTGGACCTCGAAGAAGACCGAAGCCTGCTTGACCTAGGCGGCCTGTTGATGGACTTACGAGACCTAATGCCCATCAGCGTTGACGTGTTTACACCAAACTCACTCAAAAAACACATTCGAACTGAAGCGTTGCGGGATGCGAAACAATTATGAGAAGGCCGAAAGAACGTCTTAACGATATTGTTGACGCTATCAACAGAATAGAGAAATATTCACAATTTGGAAAAAAGCGGTTTAAAGAAGATGAACTTGTTCAAAATTGGTTTGGGTCACATATTCAGATTATAGGTGAGGCCGCTAACCATTTGCCAGAAGCAGTTTATCAAGATTATCCAGACGTTGAGTGGAACAAGATCATAGGAATGAGAAATATCCTGGTCCATGGGTATTTTGCAATCGATTCAGATATCATTTGGAATGTAGTGATTGACTATCTCCCGAAATTAAAGAAGCGAATATCGGTTATTCTTAAGGATTATTCTTAAATCCTCCTCACACCACCGCTAACACTCCCGCCACGATGAAGGCGATGACGCCGCTGAGAGCCACGACCACAATCAACCCCTTCGAATAGCGTTGCGGCAGCGCGTTCTGGCGGTACTGGTAAAACGTCGCCACCGCGCCGCCCAAGACGACGAAGGCCAAGAGGTCCCACGCGGCCTGGTCGAAGAAGAAACTGCGAACCATGACGTCAATCAATAGCCCATAGGCGATAAAGATATACGCCCACTTATAGCCCTCGTTTTCGACTGCGGTGGTGCGTTCGTCGTGCATGACGGTTGGTTGATCGTTCATGGCTTGTCTCCTTCGAGAAAGAAGAGTTCGTCGACGCGTTTGTCGAGTTGTTTGGCGAGTTG
>CAZKYC010000015.1:21396-48264 GCA_964556895.1 uncultured bacterium
CGAGTTGTTTGGCGAGTTGAAAGGCCAACAGGGCCGAGGGGCAATACAACCCGGTTTCGATGGCGCTGATGGTCTGGCGGGTTACAAAAACCATCGCGGCCAACTTCTCCTGAGACAGGTTATGTTCAGCCCGAGCGACTTTTAGGCGGTTGCCAAGTTTGATCTGTGTCATGATGGCCTATGATCCCTTCAAGCGATAATGTAACCCATACTAGACACTATGTAAAGCAAACTTGTCAAAAAGTCCGGTATTTTTGGCGGGGTTGGGTAAAAGGATCGGTCTAAATCTTAAGGATTACCTAGGTTGGAGTGCTACACGCTAAACCGGAACAACACCACGTCGCCGTCTTTCATGACATACTCTTTGCCTTCGAGGCGCATCTTTCCCGCCGCCTTGGCGCCCGCCTCGCCGTTGCATTCGATGTAGTCGTCATACGAAATCACTTCGGCGCGGATGAACCCGCGCTCAAAATCGTTGTGGATGACGCCCGCCGCTTTGGGGGCGGTCCATCCGCGCTGGACGGTCCAGGCGCGGGCCTCTTTTTCGCCCGCAGTGAAATAACTCATCAGCCCCAGACCGTGGTAGCCTTTGTGGATTACCTGGTGGAGGCCGTCTTCTTCGACGCTCATCGACTCAAGAAACTCGGCGCGTTCGTCGTCGCTGAGCCCGGCCATTTCTTCTTCAAACTTGGCGCACAGTTTGACAAACTCGGCGCTTTCTTTTAGGGCGACGGCTTTGACGGCGTTGACATACTCATTATCGCTCTCAAGCCCGCCCTCGTCGACGTTGCCGACATAGATCACTTTCTTGCCTGAGAGAAAGCGCAGTTCGCGGTCGAGTTCGATAAAGGCGTCATTGTCTTTCTTTGCGAATGAGGATGCGGGTTCGCCCGCTTCGAGATGGGCGATCAGTTCCTTACCGGTGTCATATTGGGGTTGAAGCGATTTGTCGCCTTTGGCCTGGCGTTCGAGGCGTTGCAATTTCTTTTCGAGTTGTTGAAAGTCAGCGATGATGAGTTCGGTTTGGATGACGGCGATGTCGCCCTCTGGGTCGCACTTGCCATGGACGTGGGCGATGTTTTCGTCATCAAAACAACGCACAATGTGAACAATCGCCTCCGTCTCGCGAATGTTGGCGAGAAACTGGTTGCCCAGGCCCTCGCCCTGGCTGGCGCCTTTGACCAGCCCGGCGATGTCGACAAACTCGACGGTCGAGAAAATGGTCTGTTTGGGGTTCACAATCGCGGTGATGTTGTGGAGGCGCTCGTCAGGCACAGGCACAATCGCCTTGTTAGGCTCAATGGTGCAAAAGGGGTAGTTCGCCGCCTCGGCGTTTTGCGCCTTAGTGAGTGCGTTAAAGGTGGTGCTCTTGCCGACGTTGGGCAGGCCGACGATGCCAACTCGAAGGGCCATTACTGAGTCTCCTGAGGACGAATTCGATTAAACCAAAGAGTAGTGTATCGCTGAACGCGGCAGATTCACGGGCTGCGGTATGGGTCCATCAAGGACATTGAGCGGGTCTATTGAATATCATCTCAATGAATAGTTTTGAAATAGCCCCTAACGACGCCTCCCCCAACTCGCGACAGCGCATTGGGAAAGGCGGATATTAAAGTATTTAGGCTCATCCGGGATTTAGGATACGTTCTCTCAAATTGAATTAAAATTTTCAGACACGATCTCAAGGATGATTTTTTTATCGTTGTATTTGGCATGGGTGCAACTCTGCTCGCTTCGGCGCCGCTCCGCTTTGTTGCACAGGCGCTCACAGAGTTACACCCGTGCCTGAGTTGGATTGTCTATTATTGAAAGGACGAATATCGTTTTTTGACCAAATTCCAGGTCATCCAGCAAGGAAAGTACTCAAAATATCCGAAGAACCGTATTTATTGTGTCTTAGATCACGCCTTTGATACAGCGTACGGTGTCGCGGGCGAAGACCAGCTCTTCGTTGGTCGGGATCGCCCAACAGCCGACCTTGCTTGATTCGGTCGAGAATTTGCCTTCGCGCCCGACGCATTGCTTATTCAGCTCAGGGTCAAACTCCAGCCCCATAAACTCGAGGCCTTCACAGACCTCGCCGCGCACCCATTCAGAGTTCTCGCCGATACCGCCTGTGAAGATGACGTGGTCGACGCCGCTCATCGCCGCCGCGTAGGCGCCCAGGTATTTCTTGATTCGATAGGCGAACATGTCGAGGGCGATCTGGGCGCGTTCGTTGCCGTCAAAGGCGGCCTTCTCGATTTCGCGCATGTCGCTCGACACGCCAGAGACGCCCGCTAGGCCTGAGTGTTTGTTCATCAGGTTGTTGGCTTCGCCAAAGGTAAGTTCTTCTTTGGCGGCGATGGTGGTGATGATTGACGGGTCCATGTCGCCGGTGCGCGTTCCCATCAACAAGCCTTCGAGCGGGGTGAAGCCCATGGTGGTGTCGACCGACTTGCCATGGTCGAGCGCCGCCATACTACAGCCGTTGCCCAGGTGGCAGGTGATGATTCTCAAATGGTCGCGGTGCGTGCCCACCAACTGGCCCAGGCGGTATGACACATAGCGGTGTGAGATGCCGTGAAAGCCATAGCGGCGGATGCCGTGTTTTTGGTATATCTGGTATGGCAAGCCATACAAATAGGCCTTGGGCGGCATCGACTGGTGAAACGCCGTGTCAAACACAGCGATGTGTGGGCAGTCGGGCAACACTTCCTTACAGGCGTAATAGCCCTTCAGGTTGGCCGGGTTATGCAGCGGCGCGAACTCGACGCAGGCGCGGATGCCTTTGATGACTTCTTCATCAATTAACACTGAGCCCTTAAAGTACTCGCCGCCATGCACCACGCGGTGACCGACGGCGTCAATTTCGTCAGGCGACTTGACCACGCCGCGCTCAGGGTCGGTCAGCGCCTTCAGCCAGTAGGCGATGGCTTCTTCGTGGCCCAGAATCTCAATCGGCTCTTTTTCTTCCGGCGGCAGTGAATCTTTTTTTTCTGGAAGGTTTAGCGGGTTTTCATCTAACTTTTGGTAGCGCAAGATCGCTGGCGAAAACCCGATTTTTTCGACCATGCCGCGGGCCAAGACAACTTCGGTTTGGTTGTCGATGGCCTCAAGGTCGGTTTCGATGAGTTGAAATTTGACTGACGAACTGCCGCAGTTTAACACTAAGACTTTCATGGCGCCGTGACCTGATGTCCTTTCAATTACGCCGAGGCGCGCCGTTTTCCGGCTTGCGCTTGTACGGCGGTGATGGCGATGGTGGTATAGATGTCTTTCGCGCTGCATCCCCGCGAAAGGTCGTTGACGGGCAACGCCAACCCTTGAAGCAAAGGGCCGTAGGCTTCGGCCTTGGCGAGCCGTTCCGTCAATTTATAGGCGATGTTGCCCGCATTCAAATCAGGAAAGATTAAGGTATTGGCTTTGCCCGCGACGTCGCTGTCAGGGCATTTGCGCTTACCGATGGCGTCAATCAAGGCAGCGTCGGCCTGGAGGTCTCCGTCGAGTTTCAAATCTGGGAACTTCTCTTTAGCGATTTTGACCGCTTCTTTGACTTTGTCGACCAAGGGGTGGTCGGCGCTTCCGTGGGTTGAGAACGACAACATGGCGACGATAGGTTCGACGCCAGTCAGCGCTTCCATCGAGACCGAGGATGAATAGGCGATATCGGCCAACTGTTCAGCGGTGGGGTCAGGCACGACGCCGCAGTCGCCGTAACATAGCGTGCCGCCGTCGCCATACTCACAATCAGGAACAATCATCAAAAAACACGACGAGACGGTTTTGATCCCGGGCTGAACGCCGATGAACCACAACGAAGCGCGAATAACGTTGCCGGTCGCGTTGACCGCGCCTGCGACCATGCCGTCGGCTTCGCCCTGGTTGACCATCATGGCGCCAAAATAGAGCGGGTCGCTTAAGATTTCGGCGGCCTTTTCGACTGTCATGCCTTTGTGTTTTCGTGTTTCGGCGAAGGCTTCGGCCCAGTCCTGGTTTTTGGCGTGGGCGGCGCGATTGATGATGGTTACGCCGTCGAGCGAGACGCCCTTGGCTGACGCGGCGGCTTCAATGGCTGAAAGATCGCCCAACAACAAGACTTCAGCGACGCCTTGGTCAGCCGCTTGCCTTGCGGCTTCGATCATGCGTTCGTCAGTGGCTTCGGGTAATACGATTCGTTGGGGAGAATTTTTGGCTTCGGTGAAGATTCGATCCAGTGGATGCATGGCGCCAGTATGACCTTTCTGTGGAAAAATAAAATTGCGTATTCAGGCCGATTATGATGTCTGTTTGTTTTGTGTCCGTTAGCGGCGGTCGATTCACCACCGCTAACGGATGAGTTTTCTCGTTAGTCTAAGTGCGTTTTTCAGTCAGTTTTTCTTTGTGTCTCCGTGCTTGAGTTTCGATTTTCTCAATCGCTTTATCAATACACCCAAGTACATTGTCGCCCTGTTCGCGAACGTGCATCACTTTTTGGAGCCCGTGAAACGTAATCTCAACGATTTGTCCGGTGTCGTTTCTCTCCATGACGACGTGCGCTTCGCCGGCGCCTTGCGCGTATTTTTCAAGCTTTGAGATTTTTTTCTCAACATACTCTTTCAGGTGG
The DNA here is from genome assembly GCA_964556895.1 of uncultured bacterium. Lineage (GTDB taxonomy): Bacteria > Hinthialibacterota > Hinthialibacteria > Hinthialibacterales > Hinthialibacteraceae > Hinthialibacter. The sequence goes on from CAZKYC010000015.1 coordinate 25,982, forward strand.
TCGGAAAGGCTGTGACGGCGGCTGGTAATTTGAAGATCAATCAACGCCCTCTCCCCTTTCTAAGGCCATGCTTGCCCGTGAATTTGGCGTTTGCGCATAGATGTCTTTTCCATAAAACACGGTAGCATAGCCCATGCGGGAATCCAAGTTCCGGCTGGTCAATTGGCCCGTTACGCCAAACATTTTTGCTTTGACTCACATTTTTATTTTACTTGCTCAATCACTAATTACAGATATAGACATTAAGATTGACGCTCGAAGGCTGAATTCGCGCTAAAAAACGTTACACCTACTTGAGAATTGCTTTGTTTTGTCGATAATAATTCAGGCGATTCTGGCTGCTTGATTTTTGATCCTGTCGATTATCTGGAGCCAATCGTTATATTTTTCATTGACAGCGGAAACAAAGCAGTTTACCTTGTGATTAGATGCGGGGAACTAATTCTTGACATGAGGGTAGATTCTGCTTAAGTATTGCAGGTAAATTATTTCAATTGCTCCAGTTATCGAACGATTTCCTTGGAGTGTACTATGGGGTTTGAGGGATATTCCAAAGCCGGAATGCTTTTGAATGAAAACGCCCATGAAACGGAATATCCTAGCCCAAGCGTCGCTTGATGAGGTTGCGCGTGATTATGCGCAACGATTCGGATTCGACTTTGACGATGCTGTTCCCGCATCGGTGAGGGCTAAGTTAAAACCAGAACACCTCTCCGAGGGGAGATTGAATTTGATGCTGACCGCAGCGTCGATCATCTACTTTGTAATTTGCCATGTTCTCACCCAGCCGGTGAGACGTTTGGCGGTCCGTCAGAGCGCGCCGGTGTATGCAACCGCCGGGTTATTGGTGGCTATGTGTATAGCGGTATACGGCGCCGCATGGCCCCAGCCAGAGGTTCAACGCAACTTCAGGGAAGTGGTCGAATCGGTTTCACTCTCGCTTGAAACCGGTGCTATGCTCCACCACTGGCAGATACCAAAAGCAGACGTTCATGACCACGTTCACGGCCTTATCCAAAATATTCCGGTTGAGTTGATGCCTGAAAATTACCTGGGCTTTGACCGCCAGCCATTGATCGTTCAGACGCCGACCTTGCCTGGCGATGGTTGGGTCATAGAAGAATCCACCCCGCTGTTGGTTCAAGCGAGCGTACTGTCAAAACTCGACGTTAAGACTGCCCCCCCCCAAAATATTGAGATGCCCAAGCCGCTCGAAAAGGGCGTGAAATATACCATCCAAAGCGGCGACAACCTGTGGTATGTCGCTAAGCGCTTTGGCGTCAAACACGAGAAACTGGTCGCCTATAACCCGCTCGTTAATCCGCGGGCGATGCAACCCGGCGATAAGATCTACATTCCCGGCGTGTCTGAGCCGATGTTGAAAAACATCATCACTAACCGTATGATCATGCCGATTCCTAACATGGCGATTACCTCAAAATACGGTATGAGAAAACACCCGTTGGGCGGCGGCCTTCGCTTTCACCACGGCGTTGACTTTCGCGCCAAGTATGGAACCCCCATCAAGGCGGTGCTGCCTGGCGTCGTGAAAACGTCAGCGTATTTAGGCAGCAAGGGCCGCACGGTCATCATCAAACATGACAATGGCCTTGAAACGGTTTACGCCCACTGTTCACAGCTCAAAGCCAAACGAGGCCAGCGGGTCAACCAGGGCGAAACCATCGGGTATGTTGGCAATACAGGACGCGTAACCGGAACCCACCTTCACTTTGAAGTGTTAAAAGCAGGCAAGTCGCAAGACCCGATTCAATACTTGCCCTATAAGCCGCGTTATGTGAAAGGCGGCAAGAGCCGTAGTTAGTTTTTTGTTGTTGACAAACGGCGTAAGAATTGTTTAAGATGACCCATCTTCTTAAACAAGGAGGCAGAGACATCACCCAACCATTTTGTTATTTTAACTGATACAAAAACGCCCCGGCTGTTCGGGGCGTTTTTGTATTACACGCGGTTATTCTTCGTCTTCGCTCTGTTTCAACTCGAAGACCTGATTGATGGGAAACTCTTCTTGCCCTGACGCCATGTCGAGAACGAGATATTCACAGTCGCCTTCTTCGAGAATGCCCAACAACACGTCGCGCTCAATCTCGACGCTCATCATCTTGACGCCAAAGTCGACCAACCACTGCGCCAGCGCGTCTTCATTCGACCAAACCGGGACAAACCCGACATCTTCAGCGTCGGTCAACGAAACCAGCGAAATCTCATCGTCTTCATTGAGTTCGGCTTGCTCCGGCTCTGCTTCAGGATCACCATGCAGCGCAGCGAGAACAAACAACATATCGGGAAGTTCACTTAAATTCATCTTCATCAACGGCTCTCCTTGGCGTGTTTGACAGGCTCGCGAAGCAGCCCACCGAATAATACGGAAACATTCCATGGTGGGCTAAATTGCTATGCAATTTGAACCCACCCTACCTCTAATTAAGTAATGCTGGCGCTAGGGAGATTTCTCCCCCGCGTCGCAGACCGACCAGCCGCCATCAACGGCCAACACTTGTCCGGTCACATAGGCGGAGGCGTCTGATAAAAAAAACACCACCGCGGCGTCTAGATCAGACGCAGCCCCGCCGCGCCCGTTCGCCAGCGGCTGGCGCCGCGCTGCGAATTTCATAATCTCGCTGTCGCCGAACGCGCGTGTTGACATCGGCGTTTCGGTCAAACCCGGCGCCAGCGCGTTGATGCGAATGTTATGTGGAGCATAATACGCCGCCGTTGCTTTCACCATGCCCACCACCGCCGCCTTGGAGGTCGCATAGGCATGAGTCGAGAAATACGCTGGCGAGGGAAAATTCCACAGCGACGATGACAGGTTGAGTATGGCCCCGCCTTGTTTCTGTTTGATGAGTTGCGCCAGCGCGGCCCGGTTTGAGCAAAACATCGAGGTCAAATTGAGTTGGATGGTGTACTCCCACCCCTCATCGCTGGTTTCATGCAACGGCCCATCGCCCATGCGGCGCCCGCTGCCGCCCGCGACATGGTAAAGGCCGTGCAGCCCGCCAAACGTTTCGACGGCGGTGTGTACAGCCTTGTTGGCGACCACCGGCTTCATGGCGTCGCCGGGGACAATAATAACCTCATCCCCCAATTGTTCTTTGGCGGCGGTGAGATGTTCATCGTCGCGCCCCACCACGACCAGGTTGGCGCCCGCGTCGCGGCACGCCAAGGCGCCAGACAGGCCCAGGCCGCTGGTACCGCCGATGATGACAACGGTTTTGTTGGTCAAATTGAGCCCATCCATAGTACGCAGAATACTACAAGGCTATTCTGTCATCCAGCGCTGAAATGCCTCTGAGGATTTGTCGTATGAAGTGTAAGAAGCATTGTGCGTTGCCTTCCTGTAAACACTCGCTTAACCAGGACAGGACAATAAGGATGACCCAGGCGCCGTGATCACTAGCGTACTTCTCATTCTCTTAGGCATCGGCCTGTTGTATTACGGCGGTGAGCTGTTGGTCGCCAATTCGGTAAGGCTTGCTCACCTGTGGGGCATGAGCCCGTTGACCATTGGCTTGACCATCGTCGCGCTGGGCACCTCAAGCCCCGAATTGGCGGCGATTTTGGTCGCCTCGTTTCGCGACGCCGCCGCCATCGCGGTTGGCGCGGTGGTTGGCTCAAACGTGTCAAACATCGGCCTGATTTTGGGCCTCTCAGCGCTGATCTACCCCATCCCGTCGCAACGAAAGTTCAATCGGCGAGAGATGCCGTTTATGATTCTCACCAGCGCGATTGTCTTGCCCCTATTCATTGGCGGTTCGCTCGCGCGCATTGACGGGTTGATATTGATCGGGCTATTGGCTTTTTATCTTTGGTATGTTCTCAAACACAGCAACGAAGCGCCGCCGCCAATTGAAATTGACTTAAACGCTCTCGATGAAGCGCCCAATGTATCGGTCTGGGCGGCGCTGATTGGCGTCGCGGTCGGCATCGGTTTTTTGACAGGCGGCGCTCACAGCCTGGTCCAAGGCGCCGAAACCATCGCGCGCAGTTTCGGCATCCCCGATAAAGTCATCGGCCTGACCCTGGTGGCGTTTGGCACCAGCCTGCCCGAACTCGCCAGCTGCGTGGTCGCCGCCATGCGAAAAGAAGGCGACATCATCTTAGGCAACATCGTCGGGTCAAACATCTTTAACGTGTTGTGCATTCTCGGCATTGCCGGCGTCATTAAACCGCTGAATTTATCCATGTCTGAGATCGCCGTCGACTATGGCGTGATGATGGGCTTTAGCCTGTTGTTACTTCCCTTTTTATTATCGGGGGCCACCCTACGGCGTATCGAAGGAGCGTTTCTCATCACCGCCTACGTTGGCTACGTCTTTTATCTGTATGTGTTAATGTAGGCGGCTTAGTTTCAGTTTCCCCAGGAGTACTTATCTCGAAGCCGATTTAGCCATTGCGGCTTGATCAATTTATCATGCTGCAAGCGCCCCACAACAATCCCTGGATGGATGGCAATGGTTCTTCCGATAGTTGAGTACTTTCCTTGCTGGATGACCTGGGATTGGGTCAAAAAACGATATTCGTCCTTTCAATAATAGACAATCCAACTCAGGCATGGGTGCAACTCTGGGAGCGCCTGTGCAAAAAGGCGGAGCCGCACTGAAGCGAGCAGAGTTGTACCCATGCCAAATACAACGATAAAAAAATCATCCTTGAGATCGTGTCGGGAAATTTTATAGTGGTTGCCAGAATTATGTGCGGATTGAGTTTACGTAACGGTATCTATCGCTGTCCGCCGCGGCGGATTCGAGCGCGCTTTACGCTCATTTTTTTGACAACCGCTCTAATTCAATTCGTTTCTTTCTCACGCGACTCCACCGCTGAGCGCTGCGGCGGCGGGGTGAGGCCGAGGCGCGTTCGGCTTAGGGTTTGAGAACGGGTTCGCCGATTGTTTGATGTATTTCGAATGCTCTAACACCAACATACGGCTTGGGCCGGGCACCACCTTCAATACCTGGCTATGAAATCGGATCGGGTCATGGTTTGGAATATAAGCCGTCACTTCAAGCAGCGTCTTTGGCCGCAGCGGCGTACGCGCACCTTCGTTTTTTGCGACGACGACGATTAAGCCCTCATCTTCGCTATCAACCAAATGCGCCCAAGCCATTTCATTGGCGTCGCCGGTGTGTTGAAGCAACATGCGGCTGCCGGGGATCAAATCATAGGTCGAATTAATCTCGACCAGCCCGCGCAAGGTATGGGCGTAGACCTTTTGGCGAATGACTTCGAGAAAATGTTGGCGGTCGCCCCGGCCCCATCCACGCAGCCGCTTGACCGCGCGCTCAAATTTGTCTTGTTCTGCCAAAATTCGATAAGGCGGCCGTATGTTTTGAGCTTTGGCCATGCGGCGTAGAAATGTTTCTTCGCGTGCGCTGAGTTTGTACTGAAGCGCGAGTTGATGGAAACGGTTTTTTTCTTGTTTTTTCTTTTCCGCAGCCCGAACGGCGTATAACAGCCAACTTAAAACGCTAATCACGCCAATCGCGATGGTGAGAAGCGCCAAAACGGGAGCAAACGATTGAAAATCTTGGTTTGGAGTGAAGAAAAATAGCTTTCCGATGTCTGTGTTCATGGGGTTATCCCCTTTCAGGTACGGCGCCCTCCATTTCTATATCTTAACATTAGCAAAGACCATGCCCTTTCGTCAACAAAATCCGCCGACGCAAACCGCCGAATTATTGAATCTTACAGAGGCTGCGCCATCTCGGCGCAGCGCCAATCTGGCGCAGGTGGAGTGTTTTTCCTTCAGATTGACAGGTTCGGTCAATTTGAGGGAGTGAAACCAGTTTATTAAAAAAAGAAGGTAACGTTGAAACCGTGGTTCAATGAAATAAACAGTGTTACACTAAATCAATCCTGAATATATTGGCTAAATTTGAATGATCTTACAAACAGCCCTTCACGCCATACATGAGACCGAGGGGGCGCGGCTGGTTGATTTCGCTGGCTGGCAGATGCCGCTGCAATACTCCTCAATTACCAATGAACATGGCATCGTCCGCGAAAGCGCAGGCGTCTTTGACGTCGGCCACATGGGACGCTTTTGGGTCAGCGGCCCCAAAGCGGCTGATTCACTCGCCCGCGTCACCGTGTCGCGCATCCACGATATGGAAATTGGCCAGACGCGATACACCATTGTCTGTAACCACGCTGGCGGCGCGCGCGACGATATCCTCGTCAACCGAATTGACCAAGAAACGTTTCTTGTCGTAGTAAACGCCTCCAACCGCGAAAAACTGGTCGAGTGGTTTACCAACCATTTCGAGCCGGATATCTCGTTAGAAGATAAAACCCGAGAGACTGGAATGATCGCCGTCCAGGGGCCGATCGCCGAGAAAATCGCCTGCTCTGTAACCAATGATGACCTGAGCGGGCTGGCCTACTACCATATCAAACAACTGAATGGTGATTTATTTGTCTCGCGAACGGGCTACACGGGCGAAGATGGGTTTGAGTTGATCGCCCCCAACGACAAGATGTCCGAACTATGGAAGAGCGTTCGCCAGGCAGGCGCTGAGCCAGTCGGATTGGGCGCGCGCGACTCGCTGCGCCTTGAGATGGGCTTTCCGCTATATGGACACGAGCTCGAAGAAACCATTTCACCGCTCGAAGCGGGCTTAAAGCGGGTCGTCCATTTTGATAAAGACAACTTTATCGGTAAGGGCGCTCTCGAGACTCAACAAGAAGAAGGCCCCAAACGCCGCCGCATCGCCTTTGTTCTCGAAGGCGCTGGCATTCCCCGGCAAGGCTATCCGCTCAGTTATGGCGGCCAGCCCATCGGCGAGACCACTAGCGGCGGGTTTTCGCCTGTAATGAAAAAAGGATTTGGCTTAGGATTAGTCGAAGCCGATTTTGTGAAAGCCGAAACGCTCGGCGTTGAGATTCGTGGTAAAATTGTGGCGGCGCGACGCGTCAAACCGCCTTTCGTCGAAAAACGCGTGAAAGTCTAATTTAATTGGGAAAACACCATGGCTACTGTATTGGATGAACTGAAGTACACCCGCTCGCATGAGTGGGTCAGGGTGGAGGGCGACGAAGCGACAGTCGGAATCACCGACTTCGCGCAGGGACAGCTCACCGACATCGTCTATGTCGACTACCCCAACCCCGACGGTGAAGTCGCCAAGGGCGCTGAGTGCGCCGTGATCGAGTCATGCAAGATCGCCGCCGACCTCTACGCCCCCGTCAGCGGAACCATCGTCGCTGTCAACCAAGGCCTTCAAGACGCGCCCGGCGACGTCAACACCGACCCGTTTGGCAAAGGCTGGATGGTCAAGATCAAACTCAGCGACCCCGCGGAACTCGAAAGCCTGATGGACGCCGACGCGTATCGCACACACATGGAATCAGAAGGCGCCTAACCGCGCCCGCTCTTCTTCGTACGACACCTTCGCCAACCACTACCTTACTCGATTGACGCAAAGGAGCGGCAATGGTTTTTCTTCCCCATACGCCGGACGAGAAGCAATCTATGCTTACCGCGCTGGGATTACAATCAGAAGACCAACTCTTTCACATGGTCCCCGTCCAGTTGCAACACCCTGAGATCAACATGCCCCCCGCCCTGACCGAGATGGAAATCTCTCAAGTCATGGCCGAGGCGGCAGACAAAAACACAGGAAGCCAACTGGTCTCGTTTTTGGGCGGCGGCACCTATTCTCATTTTATTCCCCAGGCGGTGGCGGCGATCATTTCACGCGGCGACTTCTCGACCGCTTATACCCCCTATCAGCCCGAAGTCAGCCAGGGTACGCTGCAGGCGATTTTTGAATTCCAAACCATGATTTCACGACTGACCGGCATGGACGCCTGCAACGCGGGCGTGTATGACGGCGCTTCGGCGTTGGCCGAAGGCGCGTTGATGGCCTGCCGCGCAGTACGAAAAGACACCATATTGGTCTCAGCCAGCGTGAATCCCCATTACAAACGTGTACTGAAAACCTACCTGGGCGCTCCTGGAATCAACCTGGTTGAAATCCCCGCGCCCAACGGCGTGACTGACATCGGCGCATTGAAAGACGCGTTGAGTGACAATGCGGCGGCCTGCTTCGTTCAATACCCCAATTACTTTGGCGCGATTGAGCCGCTTGCTGAGATATCAGCCATCTTCAACGACTCAAACGTATTGTTGGGCGTGTCAGCAAACCCCCATGCCTTAGGCGTATTAAAAACGCCAGGCGAATTAGGTGCCGACATCGTGACCGGCGACCTACAGCCGCTGGGCATCCCGCTATCGTTCGGCGGGCCATATTCGGGCTATGTCGCCTGTACAGAAAAATACGTTCGCCAGTTGCCGGGGCGCCTGGTGGGCCAGACCAAAGACGAAGACGGCAAGACCGGCTATGTCTTGACCCTACAAACCCGCGAACAACACATTCGCCGCTCAAAAGCAACGTCGAATATCTGCACCAATCAGGCGCTGTGCGCACTGGCGGCGACGGTCTACCTCGCCTTGATGGGGCCGAAGGGCCTGCGCGACGCGGCGGCGCTCAGCGTCAAACGGGCGCATGAATTGCAGAAAAGCCTCTGTGAAACCGGAGGGGTTTCGCTGGCCTATGACCAGCCGTTTTTCAATGAATTTGTCTTGCGCCTGCCGGTCCCGGCGCGCCAGTTCTGCGCGATCGCGAAACAACACGGCCTGCTGCCGGGCATTGCGCTGAAAGCGCATGGCGCCGACGAAACCTTGTTGCTTGTTTGCGCGACCGAACTAACGGCCCAATCTCACATTCAACTGTACAAAACTGTATTGACCGAAGCGCTACAACAATCCGGCCAGCCCGCGCTGGCGTAACCTTAGGTAGAGGGACATTCATGCCATTAGACGCATTTGAACCAACGTTATTTGAACTCAGCAACGAAAACGGCGGCCGCGCGTGGCTGCCAGACGAAGATACAGACCTCGGCGCCATGCTGCCTGCTGACTCGATCAGCGACAACGGCCCGGCGTTGCCCATCGTGTCAGAACTCGACGTGGTGCGCCATTTCACCAAGCTTTCGCGGCGAAATTTTTGTATTGAAAGCGGCTTTTACCCGTTGGGTTCCTGCACCATGAAATACAACCCGAAGATTTGTGATTCGCTGGCCGGGCTGCCGGGGTTTGCGAAACTTCACCCTGAGATAGACGCCGACCTGGCCCAGGGAACACTGGGCATTATGGATGACATCTCTGGTTTTCTTTGTGAAATCACCGGCATGGACCAAGTCACCACCAACCCCTGCGCGGGCGCCCATGGCGAGTTGTGCGGCATGTTATTGGTCCGCGCCTATCACCGCGACCACGGTTCAGACCGTGACACCGTTTTGGCGCCAGATTCCGCCCACGGCACCAACCCGGCGACCGCGGCGATGGTGGGCTATAAAACGCTTGAAGTCAAATCAAACGCCGAGGGCTGCGTCGACCTCGAAGACCTCAAAAGCAAACTCAATGACAAGGTCGCGGCGCTGATGTTGACCAACCCCAACACGCTGGGGCTGTTTGAAAAAGACATTCTAGAAATATCCAAAATTGTTCATGACGCGGGCGCGTTGCTCTATTACGACGGCGCCAACTTAAACGCGATCGCGGGCGTGGCGCGCCCGGGCGACATGGGCTTTGACGTCGTTCACATCAATTTACACAAAACCTTTTCGACTCCTCACGGCGGCGGCGGCCCGGGGTCTGGCCCGGTGGGCGTCAAGTCACGCCTGGTTCCCTACCTGCCTGTTCCATTGATTGAGAAAGACGGCTCAGGCGCCTACTCACTTGACTATTCCGCCGAAAAATCCATCGGCCAGTTGTCAACGTTTTATGGCAACGCTGGCATTGTTTTGCGCGCTTATATCTATATGCGCATGCACGGCGCCGTGGGCATTCGGCAGAACAGCGTCCACGCCGTCCTCAACGCGCGCTATTTGAAGAGCAAGTTAGAGCGCCTCATTCCCGCTGAGATCGACGCGGACAATATGCATGAATTTGTCTTAACCCTCAAAGACAAGGCGCGCTTTGGCGAGTTTAACGCCATGGCCTTCGCCAAAAACCTGATCGACCACGGCTATCATGCGCCGACGGTGTATTTTCCGCTGATTGTCAAAGAAGCGCTGATGATGGAGCCGACCGAGACCGAATCAAAGCGCACCTTGGATGAATTCGCCGCGACGGTGGAGAAAATCATGACTGACGCCAAGGCCGATCCCGAAAAGGCGTTGCACGCGCCCTATACCACTCCAGTCAGAAGATTAGACGAAGTGACCGCCGCACGAAGCCCGGTGTTGACCCAACCTTGTCTGGAATAAGAGAAACCGGGCGGTTTTTTGCGCCCAACCTGACTCTAACCCATTCTTTGCTAAAGGTTTGGTGAAGAAATTGCGATTATAATAGGGATAACGCAATTTCGATTGAGGCCGCATGACCAAGCCGCTGACCTATTGTCTACTCGCGCTGTGGTGTCTCACGGTCGCCTCGTTGGGGGCCGTTGCGTCAGAGGTGCGGCTTGACAGCGCACAACTCAATGGGCTTGCGGCGCCCGCTCAACTTGAGGTTGTTCCATCAACGCCTGCGTTGACCGTATTGCCCGCTACGTCGGTCACGGTGGTGGAGAACGAACCCGTCACCTTTCAGCTCGAAGCCACCGGCGGCGCCTCGGCCCAGCCCTATGTTTTTTTTGTTTCGCCGACCATCCCCAACGCTCAGTTAAACGCCGAAACCGGGGTTTACCGTTTTTTGCCCAACTTTATTCAATCGGCGACCTATATCATCGAGTTCAGCGCCGACAACCTGGTCGACCGGGTCTCGGCTGAGGCCATTGTCAGAGTCGAAGACAACAACCGTCCGCCTGAGTTACAGATCAGTTTCTCTGATACGCTGACGGTGAACGAGGGCAATACCGTCAGGTTTGAAGCGGTCGCCATTGACCCCGATATCGACAATACTTTGATATACAGCGTGACCCCGGCGGTCGCCAACCTTCATCTGGCGACTGATACCGGCGAGTTTCTTTTTCAGCCTGATTTCTTTCAGTCAGGCAGCACATCCATCGTCATTTCAGTCACGGATGGGACCGCCAGCGTCAGCCAAACGCGCATTCTACAAGTCGAGAATGTGAACCGCACCCCCAAACTCTCAATCAACCCCGAAGGCAGCCACGTCGTTCAGGCGGGAGAGACATTCAACCTGCTCGCGCTGGGCACTGACCCTGACTTACAACCGCTGACCCTCACCGCCACCGGGCGGCCAACCAATAGCACCTTTGACCTCAACACCGGCCGCTTTCAGTTTACGCCCCAGTTAAACCAATTTCGCGAACAATATCTGATGACGTTTTCATTGACCGACGGCGCCGAAACCGTTCAAACCTCAGTCGATTTCGAGGTCGGCGCCGATATCAGCATGATCTGGGAATTTAACACCCCCGGCGATAATGAAGGCTGGCGGGCGTTTCAACAAATTTCAAACTTGGCCGTCAACAATGGCTTTTTAGAAGGCTCCGTCACGGGCAATGATCCGATTCTGTTTCGTTCAGGGCTGAGTTTCGACACCTTCTCTCAGTTTCAACTGGTCATGCGCTTTTTTATGACCCCGATCTCGCCGATAGATGTGTATTTCATCACCGACCAGGGAGAATTTATCGGGCCCAAGTCAATTACTGGATTCAACGCCTTCGGGTTTCAAACTGTGGCACTCAACTTTAGCGACCTGTTTGACCGCCCCACGGTGATAGAAACCATTCGAATTGATCCTGGCTTTAACCGTTTCGCGAATTTCTCAATCGATTACATCGCCATCGTCAGAAGCCAGTTCCCACAACGTACGCCGACGCCGGCGCCGGCGCCGACATTTACCCCCACGCCGACCCCCACGCTTCAACCGACCGTCATCCCGACCATGACGCCAACGCCCGATCAACCGACCGCGACGCCAACGCCTTCACCGACGCCCGACCCCGATCTGGCGTTGTATACGTTTGACAATGCGGCTCGGTTAACTTCGCAATTTTCATTGAATGCGCCACAAGGATTTAACCCCGCCACCGGGCTGATCGCCGGGGCGCCCAGCGAAGCAGGGTTTAGCGGCAACGCCTTGAAGATCGTCGCCAAGCCTGGCGAGGGCATGATCGCCGTCGCGAAAGAGCCCGCCGCCGCCCGTGACGCGCTGATGTGGGCCAATGTCTCAGCGTGGGTCAATTCGTCATCCGCCACGATTTCGCTGTTAGCGTTTAATTGGCCGATTGACAACCAGTTTGCCTACAACATGTCGATTGAGGGCGCCATGCCGGCCAGCGTGGCCCGCCAGTTGACGACCATTTATAATCCGCCCAGCGACTTGGTGTTGTTGGCGCTTCAGATCACCCAACCCGCTGACGCAGGCCACGACGCCATCGTGTTTTTTGATAACCTACAGGTGGAACTGTTGGGAGAAATTAATCGCACCAAACAGGCCCTTCAGCCAGAGGGTTCGTTCAACAACGATCTTCAAGGCCTGATCATCAACCTGGTCAACAACAAGGGCGGCGTCCAGATTCTTCGCGAGGTGAGCGGCAACCGCTCAATTGCGCTGTCATCCAGCCCCAGCGCGCCGTCAGCCAATGTGGGCGTCTTCAGCACCACCAGCCAAAACGGCTTTGACCAATTACAAATGGCCCAGGTTGACGTCAACCGGCTGAGTGGGCAAGACGGGACAATCGACTTTATTTTCACCGACGGGCGGTCTGCATTCGGCCTGGTGGCCAATGGGCGCCTGCTGCGCTCTAGCGCCTCGACGCGCCTGACCATAGGCGGGCTGTTGTTCATGCGCGAGCCGTTTATCACGCCAATTCTGCTGCTGCAAAACGCCGGGCCGTTCGCCCCGTCGGCCATCAAGGCCGACGACCTGTCACAGTTTACCATTCAACGCCTGCGCTAAGCCGCACGGCGTTAGACCAGCCCGAATCCATCCCGTAATTCTTGATTCCAAGTATAATGGTCTCTGGTGTGTAAATTGCGGGCGGTTATTCATTTCTACGCCTGCCAGAAAGGACTCAACACCTGTGGCGCTCTTTTCAGGAAGTTCATCCAACAACCCAACCGCCGAGGCTGTAGTCAACGCGCTGCGCAACGTCAATGACCCCGACCTGCGCAAAGACCTGGTTTCGCTGAATATGATCAAAGACGTGAAGGTCGAAGGCGCTACCGCCTCATTCACGGTCGAACTCACAACCCCGGCCTGTCCCATGAAAGCGAAGATTGAACAAGACTGCAAAGAGGCCGTCTCACAAGTGGAAGGCATCGATGAGATTGTCGTCAACATGACCGCCAACACCAGCGGACGCGGCGATATGTCCGAAACACAGGCGATTCCCGGCGTCAAAAACGTGTTCGCCGTCTCGAGTGGAAAAGGCGGCGTCGGCAAGTCGACCGTCGCCACCAATCTCGCGTTGGCGATGGCCAAGACCGGCGCCAACGTCGGCCTGATGGACGCCGACCCCTACGGCCCCAATATTCCTCACATGGTGGGCTGCCTAGACCCGCCCGTGGTGGAAAACAGCCGCATCAAGCCGCCCGTCGCCCATGACGTCAAGATGGTTTCGGTCGGCTTGATCGCCCAGGGCGACACCCCCATCGTGTGGCGCGGGCCGATGGTGCATAGTTTGATTCAACAATTCTTACGCGACGTTGATTGGGGCGAATTAGACTATCTGGTGGTTGACATGCCTCCCGGTACGGGCGACGCCCAGTTGAGCCTGTCTAAACTGGCGCCGTTGTCGGGCGTGGTGATGGTCACGACTCCGCAAGAAATCTCGCTGGCTGACGTCAAACGCGCCATTCAAATGTTTCGCAAAGTAGAAGTGCCCATCTTGGGCGTCGTTGAGAATATGGCGTATTTCGCCTGCCCCGATTGCGGCAAGCAGTATAACATCTTCGGCTCTGGCGGGGGCGAAACCATCGCCCGCGAATATGAAACGCCGTTTTTGGCGCGCATCCCCATTGACGTGCGCGTCTCGCAGGGCGGCGACACCGGCAAACCGATTGTGAAAACAGACCCGGACGGCGCGATTGCCCAGGAGTTTGACAAGCTGGCGGGCGGCGTCGCCCAACAAATCAGCATCGCCAATTCGCTAAACACGCCGCTGCCGATAATTCAGTAATTCCCTGTTGGGTTGGAGTTGATTCATGCCGATTGAAATAACCCGCCGCGCGTATTTCTGCGCGGCCCATCGTTTGCATAATCCTGACTTAAGCGACGAAGACAATCTCAACATTTACGGCGCGTGTAACAATCTACACGGCCATGGCCATAACTATTGCCTCGACGTGACCGTTGAGGGCGACGTCGACCCCGTCACGGGAATGCTGATCAACTTGGAGGTATTAGACAACGTCATCAAACAAGAAATCATCACGCCCGTAGACCACCACAACCTCAATGTTGACGTTGAGATGATGAGCGGGGTGATCCCCACCATGGAAAACATGCTGATGGTGTTTTGGCGACAACTGGAGCGGCGTCTGCCGTCAAATGTGTCGCTCAAACAAATCGGCTTGCGCGAGTCAGAAAAAAATTCCGCCGTCTATACCGGCCCGTCAGCCGCGACTGAGTAAGGCGCTATGTCACCAGCCCAGACAACCGATGATCTCTTACAGCAGGTGCATGACGAAAGCAACGCCGACCAATCAGCGGTCTACTTTTTTGGCTACCCCACATTCAACAACCTGATTTTTTGCGCCAAAGTCGAGCGCATGCAAAGCCCGGAGCGCTACTGGCGGTCGCACTGCACAGACGCTGACGTGATCCAAACCATGCGAAAATCGCCCCAACCGCTGATGTTGTCGGGCGAAGCGGTGTCAGAGGGCCGCGAACGTATGGTCGGCGTGCCCATCGCGAACGGCGTCAACGTGATCGGCGTGGTCGTTCATTGTTATATGGACGAGCGCGAAGTCGATTTTGACCAATTAAAGCGCGTTGTTGACCAGCGCGCCGACCTCTTGTTTAGCAGTTGGGTCGAGTTTTTGGTCGCCGAACAGTCGCGCCCGCTGACCGCGCTGTTTGACATCGCCGGGTCGGTGTCGTCTTCGCTCGACC
This sequence comes from uncultured bacterium, assembly GCA_964556895.1. GTDB lineage: Bacteria > Hinthialibacterota > Hinthialibacteria > Hinthialibacterales > Hinthialibacteraceae > Hinthialibacter. The sequence continues at coordinate 41,034 of CAZKYC010000015.1, forward strand.
TCGACCGCGTGCTCATCAATGTCGTTGAACAGGCCACCATTTTGTTCCGCGCCAAGATGAGCTCGCTGATGTTGGTCGATTCAAAACGAAACGAGTTAGAAATGGTCACCGCCTACGGCTGCAGCCTCGAATATCTCGACAAGCCCAACCTGCCCATCGAAGGGACAGTGTTAGGCCGCGTGGTGAAAGAACGTAAGATACAGATCGTTGAAAGCATCTTTGAAGAGCCCCATTACATGCACAAAGAGCTGGCCGCGCGCGAAGGGGTCTGCGCCCTGTTGGCCGCGCCCATCATCTTTCAGAATGAAGTGTTGGGCGTGTTAAACATTTACGCCTCATCGCCGCGCCGCTGGCAGCGCTCAGAGCGCGACTTGTTATTAACGTTCGCCAATCACACCGCCATCGCCATCAACAACGCCCGCGTTCACGAGCAAGTGATTTCGATGGAAGAACAGCTGCACCTCTCGGCCAAACTCGCCACGGTCGGCGAACTCGCCGCCGGGTTGGCCCATGAAATTCGCAACCCGCTGGCGGTCATCAACATGCTCATTCACTCATGGAAAGGCGCGACCCCGTCGGGCGCCGACTTTGAGTATGACATTAACGTAATCATCCAAAAGATCAGCGACCTCAATACATTGGTGACGGACTTGTTGAATTTGGCCATCACCCGCCCGCTTGAACGAACGCCAGTGAACATGAACGAAGTCGTCGACCGGGTGCTGCGCTTGTTGCGCCACCGCATCAGCCAACAAAAAGCGTCATTAAAAATTGACCTTGACCGCAATGCGCCCGAGATTCGCGTTGACCGCGAACGCATCGAACAAGCGATCTTAAACATTCTATTGAACGCCCTTGATGTGACGCCGGAAACAGGGACGATCAAAACCGCCCTCTGGACCGACAATGGCCAGTTGTTTGTCAACATCATCGACTCGGGGCCGGGCATCCCCGAAGACCGCATGGCAAGCCTGTTTAAACCATTTAACTCAACCAAAAAGAACGGCTTCGGCCTGGGCCTGCCCATCTCAAAGCGCATCGTCGAAGAACACAAGGGCGAGATTACAGTCACATCGGCGCCGCCAGACGGCGCTTCATTTTTAATCTCGCTGCCCTATATCAACCTCGAAGACGACGCTGACTGACTCGCCGCCCGTTAATCTTTGATGAACGCCGTCGGGTCTCTATAATCTAGTAGCGCTCACTTGTGTGAGCCAAACCGGATTTGGCCCAGGGTATATACAGGAACCGTTTATGCTTTTGTCAGTCATTATGCCCGTCTATAACGAAAAAGAGACCATCGAAGAAATCATCAACATGGTCATGAGTGAACAGACGCCCAAAGAGCTGATCATTGTTGACGACTGTTCACAAGACGGCGCGCGCGATTTTTTAACGTCATACTCGCGCGAGGGCGTACGCGTCTTCTTTCACGAGGTCAACCAGGGCAAAGGCGCCGCCATTCGCACCGGCCAACAATACGTCACGGGCGATATGGTCATCATTCAAGACGCTGACCTAGAGTATGACCCAAACGAATACCCCCGCTTAATCAGCCCCATTCTCAACAACAACGCCGATGTGGTGTATGGCTCGCGCTTTATCGGCGAAGAGAAGCGTGTGCTCTATTTTTGGCATTCACTGGGCAACAAATTTCTCACCCTGTTGTCAAACATGATGACCAACCTGAATTTGTCAGACATGGAAACCTGTTACAAAGCGTTTCGCACCGAAACCTTCAAACAAATCACCATTGAGTCTAACCGGTTTGGCATGGAGCCAGAACTCACCGCCAAAGTCGCCAAGATGGGCTGCCGCGTGTATGAGGTGCCTATTTCGTATCATGGGCGTTCTTACTCGGAAGGCAAGAAGATCACCTGGCGCGACGGCTTCACGGCCATCTGGTGTATCATCAAGTTTAACCTGCTTCAATAGGCCCTCCATGAACGACAACAAGCGTATTCATGTCTTTGTGAACGGGCGCGTCCAGGGCGTGGGCTACCGCTATTTTGCTCAGTCCGCCGCACAATCGCTGGGGCTGACCGGTATGGTCAGAAACCTGGCCGACCGCCGGGTTGAAGTGGTCGCCGAAGGCCCGGAAAGCGATTTGAAGCAATACCTCAAGCGCCTGCAAGACGGCCCTAGTCTCTCACACGTCTCAACGCTGGATGTCGACTGGCGCCCCCATCGCGGCGAATTCAGCGGCTTTGAAATTGCTTACTAACAGCCGTTCCCAATCGATTGAAATTCATTTAATACCCAAACATATCAATTGTTAACTAGCTGTCTTAGGTATGGGTGCAACTCTGGGAGCGCCTGTGCAAATGGGCCTGAAAGCCCGCACTGAAGCGAGCAGAGTTGTACCCAGGCCTACCTCACAGACAGGCTTTTATTCTAGGTTCTGAACTGAAGATTGCACAAATCAAAACCGCGCGTTTTGTTTTTCTTTGAGATAAGCGAGCGCGGCTTGGGCGGCGGTTTCGCCGCTGCGTACGGCGCCTTCGATGGTGGCGGGCAGCCCGGTTTGCGTCCAGTCGCCGGCGAGAAAGAAATTCTTCAACGGGGTCTTGGTTCCGGGGCGCTTCTTGTGGTTCTCAGGAGTGCACGAAAAGGTCGCTTCGCGCTCCCAAAACACGGTCGCGTGTCGAGGCTGTTCTGGAACGTGGGCGCCATAGGCGCGGCGCAGGTCGTTCATTCCGCGTTGAATGATCTCTTCGCGCGACAGGCCGTCTAAGCGGCGCGCCGCGCTGGCGACCAGACACACACAGGGGCGTTTGTGTTGGCCTTCATTCATGAATTGCTTGCGGTGAAACGCCCATTCAAACGACGAATTCTGCAAGCAGCAAAACTCTTCGTCGGCGATCTCTTTGTCAAACCAAAGATACACACTCAATATCGGCGACGCCCCAAGTTCAGGCACGCCAATCATGGTTTCAAGCCCCGAACCAACAAACAGTTTTCGCAACACCTTCGCCGGGACGGCGCTGATACATATATCGCATGTGATGCGCTCGCCATTCGCTAGGGTTACTCCTTTGATTCGGTGTTGGTCCCAATCAAAGGTTTTCCCTTTCGTATCTAGCATCACCCGCCCCTGGCGCTCCTGAATAAAGCGCACCGCCGCCTCACCGTGCATCTCGCTGAGCGGCTTGACCGGCAGCCCCAGACGCGAGTCGCGCGCCTTGCCAAAAAACGCGTCTTTTAACACGCGAACAAACACGCCCGCGTCGGCTGATGCGGTCTCCTCATTCAGGGCCGAGAGCGCGATAGGGTCCCACAGGCGTTGGCGAATCGCTAACGGCTGGCGCAGCCGCGCCGAGAGCTGATGGACGGTCTCGCCCTTCCGCGCGCCGCCAAAGCGCAGCGACATCCCATAACGCAGGGCGGCGAATTTATCGCCCGAACTCAGGCTGTCCATCGCCAGCAGCCCGGCGAGAAGATGGATCGGCCCCGGCAGGCGCGGGCAATGGAGACTATCGCTGGTGGTCTCGCCGTTCATGCCGCGATAGGGGGTGGAAAGCGACGGTTGAAATTTAACGGAGTCGGTGGTCCCGATTGTTCGCATGAACGCCAGGGTCGAATGATAACAGCCCATAATGACATGTTGGCCGTTATCAATCATGTCGCCGCTCTCACGGTCGCGAATGGAATACACGCGTCCGCCTAGATGGGGTTTTTGTTCGAGCAACGCCACCCGCAACCCGGCGTCGGCCAGTTGAACGGCGGTGGACAGGCCCGCGAAGCCGCCGCCGATGATGAGCGCGTCTACGTCCATTGAAAGGCGCCCTGGACGCGCGCGCCCAACCATTCACGCAACGCGATGGCCATCTTGCGCGAGTTGGGCACGCGAATGCGTTGCTGGTAAACGTTGTAATCCGCTGCGGCGATGCGGATGAGCAGCGAGTGATAAATCTTGCCCATGATCTCTGCGGGGAACAACATGGGGTGGTCGCGGCGGTCATAGAGCGCGCGCGCTTTTTGGTAGTAGTCAGCCGCGCGTTCTTCCTGATAGCGCATCAACGAGACAAACTCGTCACAGTAGGTTTCGTTCATTAATTTCTCTTCGGTATAGTTAAACTGTTCCAGGTCTTCGCCGGGCAGATAGATGCGCCCATTTTGGGCGTCTTCTCCCACGTCGCGCATGATGTTGGTCAGCTGCAGCGCCATGCCCAGATTGACGGCGTAGTCTTTGGCTTGGTCTGAACGGTAGCCGAAAATCTCGATGCAAATCAAGCCCACTACAGACGCAACATGATAACAGTATTTGTATAAATCATCGAAGGTCGAGTAGCGCTTGTGGACCAGGTCCATCTCGCAGCCGTCGATGAGAAGATGAAAATAGTCTTTGGGCAAGTTAAAGCGAGGCTGCAGTTCCTGAAGACCGACCATGATGGGGTCTTGTGCATCGCCGGTGTAACAGCGGTCGAGCTGTTGGCGCCAGTCGTCTAACACGCGGCGCGCCTCGTCTTTGTCTTCGATATCATCAACAATATCGTCCGTACGGCGACAGAACGAATACACCGTGAACATGGCGCGGCGTTTGACTTCGGGCAAGAACAAAAACGAATAATAAAAATTGGTCTTGCTCTGTTTGGTTGTCTGTTCAACGGTCTCTGCGGCGCCCAAACTCATTCTCCATAACAAGATTACAATTTCGAAAAGGTATTATGCCACCGTTGGCGCACCGCGCCGATAGGCAACAACGACCGCGCCGCCAGGCGCAGGAAATCCCACTTGGAATGGGCGGGGCGGTTTTCGACTACGTTGAATTGATTGTCGGCCACGCCTTGTAATATGGTCACGCCGCCCATCCAGGTGAAGCGCAGTTCCGCCGACAGCGGCCAGGCGACGCGCTCAACCAAAGGGTAGCCCTGGTCGAACAGGCCCCAGGTGCGTTTCACCAGGCTGCGCATGACGCCCTCAAGGCGGTCGTCATAGACATGGGCGAAGAGTTCGTCAACGCTATACCCCGCCGCCTTGATCTCGCTTTGAGGGATATAAATCCTATCTTTTTTTAGGTCGACCGCGACGTCTTGCCAGAAATTGGCCAGTTGAAGCGCTGTACAGATGTGGTCTGAGAGACCATGCAGCTCTTCATCGCGATAGTCAAACAATAAGAGAATCAACCGCCCCACCGGGTTCGCCGAATAGCGACAATACATCTCATTGACATCGTCCAGCGTTTCGTAGCGTTTAACGGTGACGTCGCGCTTGAAGGCGTGTAGCAGGTCGCGAAATAACTGTACGGGCAGGTCGAGTTGTTTGATCGCGTCAGACAGCGCGATAAACACCGGATCGCTGGCTTCGCCTTCGACGCAGGCCAACAGGCGGCGGCCCCACTCGTCGAGAGAGTCGAGGCGCTTGCCTTCATAAAGGTCTTCATCGGCGAAGTCGTCTGAAATTCGCGCGAAAGCGTAGATCGGATACACAAAACGCCGCTTGGCCTTGGGCAGCAACATCGACCCCACCGGGAAATTTTCGTAATGAGACGTCGTCAAATTTCGGCAAAACTCATACGATTCGTCCAGCGTCCACTGTGGGCCGGCAGGCCGGTTTGGGATGCGGTAAAACGCGCCGATGGATTCGATAGATAAAGGAACCGCCGTCATGATGGCCTATGGTATCACCCCGCGCCCCCGTCTGGTAGCAGCGGGACGGTTAGCTCTCTAGTTGATTCATGAGACGCCTACGAGTAACACTCATGATTGCTCGCCCCGGCTCCCCACAAGACGCCGTAGAAAGCCCGATATAGCATGATAACTCGCCTGGTTGTATGATCTCTCGACTAAAGAAAAAATATATACGAAAGACAAGACGTGATGAGTTCTTCGATACGGCAAGACAACCAACCGTCGCGGCCGTGGATCTTCATGGACGCGGGCGATACCTTCATCTATGGCTACCCGACGTTTTACGAGGCGGTGCGCGACCGCTGGGCCTCAGTCGACGCCAGGATCGCCTACGACACCGTCAAAAACGAAACCAACAACTTTTTCGCAAACAACCCCAAGGCCGAATTGACCTCCCAAGATCGCTTCGAAGCCTACTTCAAATTGCTCTACCGCCATGTGTTGACCGAGCTACAGTTCCCTGGAGTGATTGACGATCACGTCGAAGGCCTGTGGCAGGAATGGGAAAGCGGCCATCGCCTGCGTCTGTTTGACGACGCGCGTTCGGCGCTCGACATGCTGGTGCGCGCCCGCTTTAAACTGGGCGTGATCAGCAACTGGGACCTCTCGATGGAAAGCGTCATTAAGCGGCTGGGGGTGCACGACCGCTTTCGGGTGTTGGTGTGTTCGTGTAAGGCGGGCGTGGCCAAGCCTGACCCGCGCGTGTTTGAACACGCGCTCGACAAAGCGGGCGCGGCGCCCGCCCAGGCCTGGTATATCGGCGACCAGGTCGAGTATGACATCGCCCCCGCTAAGTCGCTGGGCATGAAAACCGCGCTGGTCGATTATTACAGCAAGATCAAAGACGCCCAGCGCGGCGAGGCCGACATCTACGCGCCCAGCCTGTCGTTGGCGGTGTTTGAGATTCTACGAGAAGAGTTGAGCGTAAAAAACTCAGCGAGCCTCTTACAATAACCCAAACTTGCGGCCTTTTTCGCGAATAGTCTTTCGGCTGGCGCCGGAGAGTTGAGACGCCTGCGAAATATTGCCGGTGGTGCGCTCAAGCAGCTCTTCGAGATAGCGGCGTTCGTATGACTCGACCGCATCATAGAAGGGCGTCTCGGTGACTGCGGCAGGCTCGGCCAGGCTGGCCAGGGCCGCACCTTTGGCGAACGAGCGGCTGAAGATCAAGTCTTTTTTGTTGACCACAGGGCCGTCAGCCAACGCCGCCGCGCGGTCAATCACCACCCGTAGCTCGCGCACGTTGCCCGGCCATGAATAACTTATCAAGGCGTCCATCGCCCCGGCGCTGAACGCCGTCGGGACACTGTCATACAACTCGGCGTTTTGTTCGATAAAATGTTGCACCAACAGCGGGATGTCTTCTTTGCGCTCGCGCAACGGCGGGATGTCGATCACAAACCCACACAGGCGATAATAGAGGTCTTCGCGAAAGGCGCCCTGTTCGACCATCTCACACAAGTCGATGTTTGACGCGGCCAAAATTCTCACATCCACCGGGACGGAACCGTTCTCGCCGATGCGGCGCACCAGTTTCTCTTCAATCACGCGCAACAGCCGCGACTGAAGATGGGCGGTGGCGTTGCCGATTTCGTCGAGCA
>CAZKYC010000015.1:48274-60540 GCA_964556895.1 uncultured bacterium
AATAGCGTTCCACCGTGGGCCGACTCAATCATGCCGACCCGGTCAGCGGTCGAGCCGGTGAACGAACCTTGTTTGTGGCCGAACAGTTCGCTCTCAAGCAGGGTCTCGGTCAACGCGCCGCAGTCAATGGGAACAAAGCGCTTCTTCGACCGCGAGCTGCAGACATGAATCGCCTGGGCGACCAGTTCCTTGCCCGACCCGCTCTCGCCCTGAATCAACACCGAACCGTGCATGCGCGCCACCTTAGGAATCAGCGAAAAGATCTTGCGCATACGCGGCGAACGCCCGATCAGTTTGTGAAAGCGAAAGCCGTCGCCGACGTTGGCCCCTTCGCGCGGCCCGACATTCAAGCGGCGGCGCACTGTTTCGGCGGCCGCTAAAATTTCTTCGGGTTCGACGGGCTTGATGAGATAGTTGCTGGCGCCAATCTGAGTGGCTTCGACCGCGCTGTTGATCGTTCCATACCCGGTGATGATGACCACCTCGGTGGCAGCGTTTCGCGCTTTGACTTCGCGCAAGAGTTCGACGCCGTCCATACCGGGCATCGACAGGTCGCTCAACACCAGGTCATAGCCCTGGCTGTCGAGCAGCGCCAGCGCCTCTTGGGCGCTGTTGGCGGTGTCGACGCTGCAGCCGTCTTGCTCAAGCAGTTGCGTTAACGTCGCCGCCATGTCGGGTTCGTCGTCAACCACCAAAACCCGTAACGAAGAAACCAGCGTAGCCATTGTCATCAGACGAGCCGCTCCATTATTTCATTTGGATCAACGACGGCGCTTTGACCGTCTCAGGGCCAGCCGGGCTGGCGGCGGAAAGCGAAGGCAGAAGAATGGTGAATACGCTTCCCTGCCCAGGCGCACTCTCAACCTCGATCTCGCCGCCCATTTCTTCAACCAATGTCTTGGATATGGTCAGCCCCAGGCCGGTGCCTTCTCCGCTGGCCTTCGTCGTAAAAAAGCGGTCAAAAATTTCGGGCAGTATCTTGGGGTCGATGCCCCCGCCGGTGTCTTTAACTTGAATGCGAACCCCGTCGCGCCATGGCTCGACCCGGACCGTCAACACGCCGTCGTGGTCCATACTTTGAATGGCGTTGATGACGAGGTTTAAGACGCTTTCTTGCAAGCGGTTTCGGTCAATGTGAAACAGGCACAAGGTTTCATAGTGGCGAACCAGCTCGATGTTGCGCCATTCCATCTCTTTATAAAACAACACCAACAATTCATCGACGGCGCCGCCGATGTCGATGATCTCTTCGGCGCCCGCGGGCATACGCGACAAATTGAGCAAGTTGTCGATAAACTGGCGCGCCCGGCCAACGCTTCGGTTGATCATGTCGATGTTGCGTTGCATGCCGGGGTCGCAATCTGGCATGGCGCGGTCGATGTTAAACGCCGCGTTGCGAATCACGCCGAGAAGATTGCGCATCTCGTGGGCGACGCTCGACGACAGCTGCCCGATTGCCGCCAGCTTTTCCATTTGCGCTAAGGCTTGTGAATGAACTTCAAAATGTTGCCCGTTTGAGGAATCAGCAGAACCCGGAAGTTCTACACGCTTCGCTGCGTTCTCCATTTTTTATCTCCAGTGACAAACCGCGTTCTTCTCTCACGCTCAGTTCAAAAAATACAACCAATTAAGCCTATGACTCCATGCAACTATTTTTTATCATTTCGGTCTACAACAAAGTCAATAATCAATGACTCGTATACAAGACGAGCTTCAAAACCAAAAAGCTTCGAAATTATACCGAATATAATTTCGAAGGTTGTTAACAATCAATAATTTAAGGGAAATAATGCTAGAATGCAATAGAAATATAAGAAAAAGTGGAACGTTTATACCACACCTGTGAGTAAATTGTGAATATCTGTTAGTAGTTCTTTATGAAATCTTAACTTAAATTCGGAACGTTTTTTCCAGTCAAAAATTACCTAGTCACACTCACGCTTAAAACAAGAATTATAAACCTATTGGAATAGAAGGGTTATAACAGGGCATGGAACGAACGGAGCAGAGTGGTAAGACTTGAACCATTTTCAATTCTAATCCCTAGACTTTTAGTACGAATTTGTCAATAGCCAATTCGAAAATTACACATTTACTTGCTAAATTTTTTAACACCTCATTGCAACCAAATAACAAGATCGCAGCGTCTCTTTTCTCTTAGCCATACGTTTTTTATTCGAACAACAATATACTGTCTGCTCAATACTCTTGGCGCGTAGGAGAGCCTCATGAACGAACAAGCAAACGATCAAGTTCAACCAGAACAACCCCCCACAGACGAAAACCAATATGAAGCCTACGGCTGGGAATTTCATAAGAAGCCGCTGATGTATGCGGCGATTATCACCGCGCTGTTTTACGCATTTGTCTTTTTCTACGTCTCAATCTAATTTCACATTCCTGATTTCAGTTTTCAACCATCCAACCACACACAAAACCGCCTGCCAGATCCCTGGCAGGCGGTTGTCATGTAGTCATCCTCTCCCAACCCGCGGGGCGTGTCCCCAGTGGTTAGACGTAACTTTGAAGCGTCTTCATGTAGTTGGCGCGCTCGAAGGCCGCTGGTTCGGGGCAGGCTTTCTGGCTCATGCTGCCTTGCATGAGTTTGATGGAATCGTATTCATGTTCTTCCATCCAGAGTTTCATTTCTTCTAGTACTTTGCCGATATGATCAACCCCATAGCGAAGCAGCGCCGAACACATCATTGCGATTTTGGCGCCTGACATCATCGACTTGATTACATCTTGGGCGGTGTGGATGCCGGTGGTTGCGGCCATGTCGATGGCGACGCGACCGTACAACAATGCGATCCAACGCAACGGCAAGCGCATTTCCTGCGGCGTGCTGAGCAACAGGTTGGGTTTGACTTCGAGCGTGTCGATGTCGATATCAGGCTGATAGAAGCGGTTAAACAACACCAACGCGTCAGCGCCCGCATCAGACAACTGGTTGGCCATGTTGGCCATTGACGTGAAGTAGGGGCTGAGTTTCATCGCGACGGGAACCTTCACCGCTGTTTTGACTGACTTAAGCACGTCGAGATAGATATCTTCGACGCTCGCGCCCGCCAGGTCGGTCTTGGTCGGGATGTAATACACGTTGAGTTCCAACCCGTCGCAACCCGCTTCTTCGAGTTTCTTGGCGTAGTCGATCCAGCCGCCGGTTGAAACGCCGTTGAGGCTGCCGATGATGGGGATCTCAACAGATTGTTTTAGTTTCTGGATATGTTCCAGATAGCCGTCGGGGCCGACGTTGTAATCTTCGGCTTCGGGGAAGTAGCTAAGCGCTTCGCCGAAGCTTTCGGTGCCGTAATCTAAAAAGTGCGACAGTTCTTGAGACTCAAACTGCAGTTGTTCTTCAAAGAGCGACCACAACACCACAGCCGATGCGCCAGCGTCTTCCATTCGCTTGACGGTGTCGATTTCACGCGACAAGGGCGAGCTGGAGGGCACGACCGGGTTTTTTAGTTGCAATCCCATGTAGGTTGTTGTCAAATCCATGACGCCGTTCCTTTCGTTGTATCGACCAGGTGGTTATTCGTCCGAGTCGCCATATTTCATGTCTGCCATTTGCCGATAGAGGCTCCAGCGGTTGCTGACTTCTTTTTGGGCTATCTTCATCAACTCGCGGGCGCGTTCGGGTTTGCTTTTGGTGAGCATCTTGAAGCGCGTCTGGTTATAGGCGAAATCCTGGAACGAAATCTTTGGATCGCGCGAATCGAGCTGAAGCGGGTTTTTGTTCTCTTTGACCAAGTCGGGGTTGTAGCGATACAGCGGCCAGTGAGCGCTTTCCACCGCTTGTTTCTGGGTGTCGTTGCCGGTGCGCATGTTGATGCCGTGGGCGATGCAGTGGCTGTAGGCCAAGATCAACGACGGGCCGTCATAGGCTTCGGCTTCGAGGAAGGCTTTGACGGTTTGAAGATCGTTGGCGCCCATGGCGACGTGTGCGACATAGATGTTGCCGTATGACATGGCGATCATGCCCATGTCTTTCTTGCCGATGGGCTTGCCCGCCGCCGCAAATTTCGCGACCGCGCCAATCGGGGTGGCTTTTGACATCTGGCCGCCAGTGTTGGAGTAGACTTCGGTGTCTAAGACCAACACGTTGACGTTTCGGCCTGAAGCTAGAACGTGATCAAGCCCGCCGTAGCCGATGTCATAGGCCCAACCGTCGCCGCCGACAATCCAAACGCTTTTATTGACCAGATAGTCGGCCAGGTTAATCAGGTGTCTGGCTTGGTTGGCGTCAACGCTCGCCAGTTTGTCTTTTACTTCTTTGACGCGGGCGCGTTGAGCGGCGAGGCCGGCTTCGTCGCTTTGGTCGGCTTCGAGGATGTCTTTCACCAGTTGATCGCCAATCTGGGGCGCCAGTTCTTTCAGCAATTCTTTGGCGAACAGATTGTGTTGGTCGACCGCCAGGCGGAAGCCAAATCCAAACTCGGCGTTGTCTTCAAACAGCGAGTTTGACCATGTGGGGCCGCGGCCGTTTTTATCGGTCGCGTATGGCGTGGTCGGCAGGTTGCCGCCATAGATCGACGAGCAGCCGGTCGCGTTTGCGATATACGCGCGGTCGCCGAACAATTGCGAAAGCAATAAGATATAGGGCGTCTCGCCGCAGCCGGAGCAAGCGCCGGAAAACTCAAACAACGGTTCACATAATTGCGAGCCTTTGATGGTGTTGAGTTTCAATTGAGTACGGTCAATGTCTGGTAGCTCAAGGAAGTAGTCCCAGTTGTTGCGTTCACTTTCGCGAAGCGGAACCTGCTCAGCCATGTTAATGGCCTTCTTCGACGGTTCTTGTTTGTTTTTCGCCGGGCAGATGTGGACGCAAGCGCCGCACCCGGTGCAGTCTTCGGGCGCCACTTGAAGGGTGAATTGCATGTCTTCAAATTCTTTGCCGCGCGCTTTGACCGCCTTGAAGGTCTCCGGTTTACCGTTGAGTTTGTCGCCGTCATAAATTTTGACGCGAATCGCTGCGTGTGGACACGCCAGCGCACATTTCGCGCATTGGATGCAGACTTCTTCGTCCCACACCGGAATCTCGAGCGCGATGTTGCGTTTTTCCCAGCGGGCCGTGCTCAGCGGGAAGGTGCCGTCAGGCGGCATCTTGCTGACCGGTAGTTCGTCGCCCTTGCCCGCGATGATCGGCGCGATGACTTCTTGAACGAATTTAGGCGCTTTGGGCGAAACCACCGGTGGAATTTCGATTGTGCTGGTAACGGAACCAGGCACTTTGACTTCGTACAAGTTGCTGAGCGCCTGATCGACGGCGTTGTTGTTCATCTTGACGATTTCTTCGCCCTTGGCGCCGTACGATTTTTGGATGGCGTCTTTAATCGCCTGGATGGCTTGTTCAGGCGGCAACACGCCGGATATCTGGAAGAAGCAGGTCTGCATAATGGTGTTGATGCGAACGCCCATGCGGGTTTCGCGCGCCACTTTGTAGGCGTCGATCACATAGAACTTCAATTTCTTATTGATGATATGCTCTTGGACGCGGCGCGGAATCTTGTCCCACACGTCGTCGGGGCCGTACGAGCTGTTGAGCAGAAAGGTCGCGCCCTCGACGGCTGAAGCCAATACGTCGTATTTTTCGAGAAAGACAAACTGGTGGCAACCGATAAAGTTCGATGAATTGATCAGATAGGTCGAGCGAATCGGGTTTGGCCCGAAACGCAAGTGAGACACCGTAACCGAACCGGCCTTCTTTGAGTCATAGACAAAGTAGCCCTGGGCGAAGTTGTCAGTGCCTTCACCGATAATCTTGATCGAGTTTTTGTTGGCGCCGACGGTCCCGTCAGAACCCAGGCCGTAGAACATGCCGCGCACGACGTCGTCAGGCTCGATCACAAATGACGGATCAAACTCAAGGCTTGAATTGGTGACGTCTTCAATGATACCGATGGTGAAGTGGTTCTTCGGTGACGCCGAACCCAGGTTTTCAAAGATCGACTTGATCATCGCCGGGGTAAACTCTTTGGATGACAAGCCGTAGCGGCCGCAGATCACTTTTGGCATTTCGCTAAACGGCGCGATGCCTTCGCCCAAGGTTTCGTACAAGGCCGAGACCACGTCGAGATAGAGCGGTTCGCCGCCTGCGCCTGGCTCTTTCGTACGATCAAGCACGGCGATTGTTTTGACTGAAGCGGGAAGCGCTTCAACAAAATGTTTCATTGAGAACGGGCGGTACAAGCGAACTTTAAGAACGCCGACCTTTTCGCCTTGGGCGTTCATCCATTCGACGGTTTCGTGGGCGGCTTCGGCGCCGGAGCCCATCAGAATGATGACCTTTTCCGCGTCAGGCGCGCCGACGTAGTCGAACAGTTTATATTGACGGCCCGTCAGTTCGGCAAACTTGTCCATTTGTTTTTGGACGATGTCGGGGCAGGCGTTATAAAACGGATTCACGGTTTCGCGGCCCTGGAAGTATACGTCAGGGTTTTGGGCCGTACCGCGAAGAACCGGGTGGTCTGGCGACATGGCGCGGTCACGATGGGCGCGCACCAAATCGTCGCAGATCATGCGACGCATATCGTCTTCGGTCAGTTCTTCTACCTTCACGACCTCGTGTGAACTGCGAAAGCCGTCAAAAAAATGGAGAAATGGAATGCGCGACTCTAAGGACGCCGCCTGAGAGATCAAAGCGAAGTCCATGATTTCTTGAATCGAATTAGACGCCAACAAAGCGAAGCCCGTCGTCCGCGTCGCCATCACGTCGCTGTGGTCGCCGAAAATCGACAACGCCTGGCACGCGACGGAGCGCGCGGTAACGTGAAAGACAGTCGAGGTCAACTCGCCGGCAATCTTGAACATATTGGGGATCATGAGCAACAACCCTTGGGATGCGGTAAAGGTTGTGGTCAACGCGCCCGCCTGCAAAGCGCCGTGAACAGCGCCTGACGCGCCGCCTTCGCTCTGCAATTCAACTACGTCAGGAATGACGCCCCAAATATTCTTCTTGCCTTCGGATGACCATTGGTCAGAAAACTCACCCATCGGAGATGAAGGAGTGATCGGATAGATCGCGCAAACTTCATTAATCTTGTGCGCAACATGCGCTGCAGCCTGGTTGCCGTCCAGAGTTACCATTCGGCGTGCCATGGAGTACCTCCCGTTGCTTATTCGAGATGATGGCCTCTCGTCTGAAGGTCTCCCTCTCAGATGAGAATGACTCTACAACATACTTAACATACTTACTATTTGGGCGTTTTACAAGATGCAGGCAGGCTTTTTCATTGAATTTAAACTAAATAAAATCATTGCTTTGTAAATTGTAATTGTCTACTGAGTAGATAGAAAAAGTCAGATATATTTCTTCTTTATTGCTTAACCTTACTTAACTTACATTGGCTTGGTTTTAAGGATAGACGAATAATAAAGTTGAGCTTTTTGATTTTAGTTATCAAAAACTTTATATAATAAAATTGACCTCATTTATCATCAATTCTCATTGAATAACCAAAACATCACTAATCGCGAAGTTCACACCTTCAGGTCTTTGTTCAATCCACAATGGATACGCCGCCAATTGATATTCGCCTGGTGAAAAGCCAAATTTACCTGGGCTTTGTGAATCGCTGCGATTTATAAAGTAGATTTCGTTTGTTCTTAATTCATGGACATACACATCAAATCCATAAACCGGGAATTGCTTTAAACGATTTAAGTCAATAGCCCAATCAATTGTGACTTCATAAGATTCAAGTTGTGTGGTCACCTCAGATGTCGGTTCGTATTCGTCACTGACATACTTCACCGGGCCGAGGGTTCGATAAGGCGCCTTGGGGGTCTTGGCCCGCTCTTCGGGGATAATGTAGAGCATAAATTCATAGTCGTTGCCAAACGTAGGCCCGCTGCGAAACTCAGAGGCAATCAATTCGCTGCCCGAGTTCCATTCTATAGAGTCTGCATTCCCGTTCAGCGTTTGGCCAAGGTATTGTAGTTGCTCATCGTTGTTCACGCGAACATACATATGAAAGTCAACGATGGTATATGACTCTCTGACTTGGTTGGGCAGGTCCCAACGAACCACCAGGCTTCGCTCATCCTCATCATCCGCGTCATAGCCGCCGCTGAGATCAAAACGGGTTTCGCGCGAATCTGTCACCGTCAAAAACGGCTGAAAGCGGACCGGCTTTTCGGTCATCCAAGGTTGGCTGAACTGCTCTTGGCCTTTCAAGCGAGTAAAGACCACGAAACGGTAAGCGGCGCCAAACGCCGGGCCCGAGCGCATAGATTCATGGACGATGGGCGAGTTGGGGGCCCATTCAAAATAGGGCGCATCGAGCTGATGAGGCGCGCCCAGAGGCTTGAGGTCTTTCGCCCCATTGACCTCGACATACAGATGAACGTCAGACAATAATTCTGTGTTGTTGATCCCCATTTGAGTGAAGTCCCACTTGATGGCAACCTCGGGGTGTGGGTATTCATCCGGGTCGATTCGCCCATCGGTTTGGTTGTCGCTTGAATACGAATCGGTTGTCCAAACAGGCTGCCCGATGGAGCGTGTGGTTCGATCGTGCGAACTCGGTCGTACTTGGGAATACAAATAAAAGCGGCCTTGAGACAACAACGGCGAATGAGTCGACGCCCATTGGCTGATCTTGGCGTTAATCGGTAAGCCGTCTTCAATTAAGACATAATCGCACACTCGGCCGTCGCGCCCATACAACTGGTCGCCAAACTGATAGACAGAATCATCAAGCGAGAACGACTCGCGAAAGCCGCGCGACCCAAACGCCGTCGAAAACGTTGGGTAGTTTTCGGCGATGCTGTGGTTTTGAAAATTAAGAAACGGGTCGGCCTTTCTCACAAACAGCGCCCTCTCCATATTGGGGCGAACCCCTAGCGGCTTGATCGAAGGCAAAACCAAAAACGAATACATGGTGATACTCACTAACACGCTCGCGACCACGTCAGCAAGCCGTTTTTGACGCCGAAACCCCGCCAGCGCCCATGAACAAAACATCGTCACAAACAAAGCGTCGCCAAAGTAGCGCACCCGCGGCACAGTAATCAACAACAATGGAACTTTGATCAATAAGGTGAGTAGCAACAGAGCGATCCACCACTGGCGCCGTTTGACCGCCGCATAACCGATCACACCGCATCCAATCCCATATAGAATTGTCAGGGAATACGAAAGCAGCCAATGATGGCCGTCATACCCCAATTCGCCATTCACGATGATCTGAAGGTTGAAGTTCATGAAGCCAATAAAGGCGCTGGGGTTTCGAAAGAACAATTGCGGCACGCTCATATTGCTGGCGTCGTCGCCAAAAGCGTTCTCTACAATGCGAAACTCGGCCTCTCGCGTCATTGGAAACACCGCGTCGTATTGCACCGACGACAGCGCATACACATAAAACTTCTGGCGAAACGCCTGGTGCATGCGCTCGGCCTGCCAGTTGCGCTCGTCTCCGTTCATGAGAAACACCGAAACCCCAATGGCCATCCACACGGCCAGCGACGCTGGGATGTTCCGTTTCCAAAGCGCAATAGACAGGCTTCTTCGGCGAAGCGCCCCCGCGATGAGCAGAATGGCCAAAACGATCGCCGCTTCATTGCGTAAGAAAAACGCGAGCGTTGACAAACCCAACCCGGTCGAGAGAGAAATGGGGGTTTGTTGAAGCAGGTACGCCCCGATCAGTAATGGCAAACCGGTGTGGTAGAGGTGAAGCGTGGGAAACTCCATCATCACGCCCATGGCGTGAATCAAGCCACACCAGGCGGCGGCGATTGGCGCGGCGAAACGCGCGTCGACTCCAAACACGCGCAACATGGCGAAGCCGCCCAGCGCGATGAAGGTATGGCCGATCAAATGAAACAGAAAGAAGCCTTCGATTGGATGGTCTGGCAAGACAATCTGAATGCCGGCGCAGATAAAGGTCAACAGCGGCGACCACTGAAAGTTGAGCGCGCCAAAGTCGCCGTTTATAATTCGCCAGCCGTTATAAAAAGTCGAGCCATCGTCATAGACGGGCAGGTCCATATAGGGGGCTTTACATACAAAAAGAAACCAGGTGAACCCAAGCGCAAACCAGACAGACGACAACCAACGCGCGTAGTGATCAGCCAGTTTGTTTTTGGTCGGATTTGGTTTATTCATGAAAACTCAGTTTGAAAACGACACAACTGCGTTAAACTCATTAACCGTCGAGGGGCGGCTCATGACGATGCTCTCGATGGTGTTTAATCGAATCTTGTCTTCTTCAAAGGTCCCAAACAAGATACATTTCGTTTCTTCGTTCAGATACCAGTTCAGCCGTTGTTGTTCGATTTTTGAGAACCCATCACGCGGTTTGATATAGATCCAGTCGGGTTCGCGGTCGGCTTTGTAGATGATCTCGGCGTTGACGACAAACTCGCCGTCTTGGCTGTCGCTGATCGCCCTCGGCGCGCCATACACAACAATGTCGGCGTCTTGAAAGCGCTCTCTCACCGGCAACAGCCATAGACCGACCTGTTCGGTTTTTTCTACCAGGTAACGCCCGGCTTCCCCCCACGACCCAGGGTCGCTTGACGCGAACAGCGTATACAGTTCCAGAGCATTTTGTTCGGACCAAAATTCTGAATCCAGAAACTGGTCCATCTCTTCGCGAAACTGGTCGCCTTGCCACGAGTTAAATCCTTCCGGCAAAAACAAGGCGGTTTGGCGAAAGGTCTCCACGGCGTTTTGGGTATTGCCCACCACCCGCCAACCGATGGCAACCCGCAACATCCGTTGGGTCAGTTGAACATCAGGCCGCCGCCACCAGGCGTCGTGGGTCTTGTTGTAATCGGTGAACGCATTGAGCGCGAGTGAAAACTGGTCTCTCGCGATTTGATAATCTTGTTCGCTGGGGTTTTCTTTTTCTATCATCGCCAGCCCAATAGTTGACGATTCCATAATGATAAAGACGTTTTGTTGGTCGACAAAAATAAACGCCACCCAGCCAAAGCCGACGCCTAAAAACAGCAGCATGAAGAACAACTGCCACACGCGGCGTTTGAGCATGATTCCGCCCGCCCTTTGATAGACGGTTTTTGACAGCGTCCGGGTTGACGGGGTTCGAGACGCGCGCTTGGGCCGCCGCGGCGGAATAACCGGCTCGCCTGGCTGTGGGGGCGATGGATCGCCTTTGGTTTCAACCGTGGCTTCTTGTGGCTGCTGCGGTTCTGGCTTCGGCGGCTGGGTTTTTTTGGCTTTTTGTTTTTGGGCGAGCGCGGCGATGACTTGCTTGCGCTTTTCTGGGTCAAGAGCGGCCAGATATTTTTTGAGCGCGGCTTTTTTATCTTGAGTCGAACGCGATTTGTTTATATCTGCGCCTTCATTCAACCGGGGCGAAGCCGTCCGCTGTGAAGTGGACGAAAATTGAGGGCCGTGAGATGGGTGCGTCCGCTTGGATGGCATACAGGCTTCGCCTCCCGTCTAGGCGCCTTTGTTCAATAGCCCCTGAATGGCTTGAAGCACCTGTTTGGGTTTGACCGGCTTAGGCAAGTATTGATTGCAGCCCGCTTCGATGGCTTTGTTTTCGTCTTGGGCGCGAGCGTGGGCGGTCAAGGCGATAATGGGAACCTCTTTGGTCGCGTCGTGGCTGCGCAGGGTATCAATCAGATCCCAGCCGGATTTTTTGGGCAGGGATATATCTAACAAGATCAAGTCAGGCGTTTGCTCAAGCGCGATGCGCTCGCCTTCTTCACCGTCGCCCGCCTGCAAGACGGTGTAGTCTGCGAATTCTAGCGCGTCGACCAACAGCTCACGGCTGTCTTGATGGTCTTCGACAAGTAAAATGGTCTTTGACATCGAACCCCCAAACAATCGCAGCGCCTGCGAACCTGAATTCATAATCATAGTCGATGATACGCCCATACTGTAACACCAAGAAGGATTAAATAAAAACACGGCAACGATATTTGCGTAAGAATAACACACTATTTTATCATTGAAATTGAGTCTGTAAATTATTGAGACCCTCTCAATAAGTGTGATAAGGAAGAAAAGGGTAAACGTATTAATATTTGTCAGCCCATTTCTGGCATGAGTGAGACTCTGGGAGCGCCTGTGCAACAAAGCGGAGCGGCGCCGAAGCGAGCAGAGTTGTACCCAGGCCACACACAACGGTTGATCCCTTTTTTGAGATGTCTTTTAGTGGAATCGCTTGACAGAGGCGCGGCGGGGCGAATAATGATATCTAGTAACCTTCACTCACTGCGGGAGTAGCTCAGTTGGTAGAGCATCAGCTTCCCAAGCTGAGGGTCGCGGGTTCGAACCCCGTCTCCCGCTT
>CAZKYC010000016.1:0-59985 GCA_964556895.1 uncultured bacterium
TTGTGCGAATCCTGCCCATCCAGAAAATCCAGGCCATCCTGATTCTGACAAAAAATATCTGATCCCCCCGGCGCTGACGCGCCGTCCCCCCTTAAAAAGGGGGGCTAAACAGCTGAGCAACCAATAGTAGGGGCGCAGCGGGCTGCACTTGCACCCGCCCCCTCACCCTATCCGCCGCGGCGGACTCTCCCATGGGCAGAGGGGATTCGGTTGTCACTTCATTGTTACATTTTACGCGCTGCACCCCCGCGCCCCTATCAAGTTATCGAAGATGAGTTGAGCAATCTTCACGGGATTTGATTCGTCGTCTTTTCGACTCCAGTTCAAATAAACTCCACCCAAGGGTTGCCGACTTACCGAGCGTTAAGTATAATTTATTTGAACGACATTCTTAATGCTTGAAAGTAAATCAATGGCGCAGCCATCTATTCAATCGACGGACATAAATACGAGGCAATTGATCGCCAGCGCGGCGATCAAACTGTTTTCTGAGAACGGCTACGCCGGGACCAGTATCCGCGATATTGTTGAATCGGCCGGCGTGACCAAGCCGATGCTCTACTATTACTTCAACAGCAAAGAAGAACTCTACCGTTCAGTTCTAAACGATATCTACGACGCCTGGCTGCCGCTTCTTCAAGAGCGAATTGAAGAGAAAACCGACTTTCAAACGCGACTGTTTTCGCTGCTTGACTACTACCTCGATTTTGGCGACGAGAGCGAAATTCAGGCGCTGCGGCTGATTTATTCGACCGCGTTCGGCCCCAAAGCCCAGCGCGACTTGGTCGATATTGTGGCGCTCGAACAACGCCACCTTAATTTGTTGAAACAATTTTTCCAGCAAGGGATAGAGAAAGGGTGTATCCGTCCGATCCCCGCTGAAGACGCTACGTTCCATTTTCTTGGCGTGTTGATGATGCACCTTAACCGGCGTGTGGTGACAGGCCAGGAGACAACCCAACAACAGAAAGAAGCCATCATTCAGTATTGCCTCCGTGGTATCGGACAATGAAAAAATTTCGCACCGCCCTACTCTACGTTTTTCTCATCGCGTTTATCTTTGGCGCTTATTACGCCATGTCGTTTATCCCCAGCGAGGGCGAGAGCGACATCCCCAACTCGAGCGACGCGCCGCTTGAAACCGTCAAAGTGATGGAGATCGTCCCGCAATTTTTTGAGCAGACCATTTTGATCCCGGGCGTTGCCCAGGCGGAGGTCGACGTCTCGCTGGGCGCGCGCATCCCTGGTATTGTCGAGAAGATCAACATCAAAGAAGGCGATTTTGTGCGCGCCGGCCAGGAGCTGTTTCAGATCGACTTGCGCTCGCGCCTGTCTCAGCTTGAAGACGCCAAGGCCGCCCGAGACCTGACCCAAAAAACCGAACAGCGCATGAAAGCCATGCGCGCCAAAGGCAACATCACCGCCCAGGAATATGACGAGGCGGTCACGTCGTTACAACGCGCTGAAGCTATGTATAACCGCCTTCAGGTCGAAGTGTCGCTCGGTAAAGTAGTGGCGCCCAACGACGGCGTGATCGACCGCGTCGACGCCGAAGTCGGCGAATTCGTCAACGAAGGCATGGTGTTGGCGCGGCTGATGACGCTTGACCCGATTGAGATCGTGGTGGGTGTTCCTGAACGCTACGCCGACGCGGTGTCAGACGAAAAACAAGCGGTGGTCATGATCGAATCACTCAACGAAACCCGCGAGGCGGTCATGAAGCGTCTCGCCTTTGGCGCTGACGACCAGTCGAATACATTTGAAGCCACGTTGACGCTCGACAACAGTGACCATCGAATTCGCCCGGGCATGATCGTGCGCGTTCGCCTGGTGACCAAGCGCGAAGACCAGGCGCTGTTGGTCCCGCTACAGGCGTTGGTCAAGCGCGAAGCGGGCATGATGGCGTTTCTCGAACGAGACGACGTGGTCGAAGCGCGTCCTCTCGTGTTGGGCGGCGTCGCCTACGACCAGATCGAAATTCTGAGCGGGCTGAAGCCGCATGACCGCATCGTCGTCATCGGCCAACAAGACCTGGTCGACGGCCAGCGGGTGCGCGTGGCGGAATCGGTCCAACAAGCCAAACCCTTCATCAATCTGAGCAAACAAGAACCATGAGCCTGACATCATTTTCGGTCAAAAACCGCATCACAACCATGGTCGTGATCTTCATCATTCTGGTCGCGGGCATGTACGCCTATCGCATCTTGCCGCGCGAATCGTTTCCTGACATTACGATTCCGAACGTCATCGTGACCACGCCGTATGAAGGAGTGGCGCCGTCAGACATCGAGAGCCTGATTACCGACGAGATTGAACCCAAACTCATGTCGCTGTCGGATGTCGATGAGATTCGCTCATATTCGTCTGAGGGCAACTCGACCATCATTGTTGAATTCACCAGCGACATTGATATTGACGACGCGCTTCAGAAAGTGCGCGACAAGGTTGACGAAGCCAAGGGCGACCTGCCCAACGATCTTGAGAACGACCCCTTTGTCGATGAGATAAACCTTTCTGAGTTTCCCATCATGTCGGTCATCGTGTCGGGGCCAGTCGGGCTAGTCAGGCTCAAAGAACTGGCCGACGATCTCTCTGAAGATCTCGAAACCATCTCAGGCGTGTTGGAGGCTAAAGTCACCGGCGGGTTGGAGCGCGAGATTCGAGTGGTCTATGAACCCGAACGACTCGCCGCCTACAACCTGTCGCCTACCCAGGTGATGAGTGCTGTTATTTCAAATAACCTCAACACGCCGGGCGGCGATATGGACATCGGCCCGCAGAATTATCTGGTGAAGATTCCCGGCGAGTTTGACGACCCCGGTGAAGCCAGCGGGTTGATCTTACGTTCTGAAAACAACCGTTCGGTGTTTATTACTGACGTGGCCCAGCTGCGCGACGGCTATGAAGAACAAACCACCCGCGCCCGTTATAACGGGCGTGAAGCGGTCTCAATCGACGTCATCAAACGCAGCGGCGAAAACATCATCTATATCGCCGACGCGGTCAAAGCCTTGCTGAACGAATACCAGCCCGCCATGCCGGAGGGCGTCGAATTTTCTATTGTCAGCGACCAGTCGCGCGATGTGCGTTCGATGGTGGCAGACCTGGAGAACAGCATTCTCACAGGGCTCGTTCTTGTGGTTGCCGTTGTCTTCTTCGCGATGGGGCTGCGCAACTCGATGCTGGTGGCCTGTGCGATTCCATTGTCGATGTTGATCACGTTTTTTATGTTGTGGATGTTTGACATGACCCTTAATATGGTGGTGTTGTTTTCGCTCGTGCTCGCGGTGGGCATGTTGGTCGACAACGCCATCGTTATCATCGAAAATATCTACCGCCATTGTCAGGACGAAGGGCGCAACAAACTCGAAGCCGCCGTTGTCGCGACCCATGAAGTCATGTGGCCGGTCATCGCCAGCATGGCGACCACCGTCGCGGCGTTTTTTCCCATGGTGTTTTGGCCGGGCATGACCGGCGAGTTTATGAAGTTTCTGCCCAAGACGGTCATCATTACATTGATCGCTTCGCTGTTTGTCGCGCTGGTAATCAACCCGACGCTGGCGAGTATCTTCATCAAAGTGAAACGACAAACCGTCGAGAAGAAGCCGCTGGGCCTGTTCTTGCGCGGCTATCGCTATCTACTGTCAGGCGCAATTGGGCGCCCGTTTTTCACACTGTGTTGCGCGGTTAGCGCGTTGGTGTTGGTGATGATCGCCTACGGGCGATTCGGCCGCGGCGTCGAATTTTTTCCTGAGATTGACCCGCCCCGCGCCTTTGTCGATATTAAGATGCCCAAGGGCAGCAACCTCGAACAGACTGACATCATCGCCAAGCGGGTGGAAGAATTCGCCAGCCAACACCAAATCACCAGCATCGTCACCAGTGTGGGCGCCGTCTCGACCGGAATTGACGCCTTCTTTGGCGGCGGCGGCGGGGCCAAAGACAAAGGGCGAATCATGCTCGAGTTTCCGGTGATGGAAGAGCGCGAGACGCCCGCCAAACAGATTCTCGCTACGCTGCGCAAACAGACCAAGCCGATTTATGAATGCGACATTGAGATTACTGAAGAAGAAGGCGGGCCGCCCACCGGCGCTGCGGTCAGCATCGAACTGTCGGGTGAGTCGTATGAAGTCCTCGCGCCGTTGATGCGCCAGGTGAAAGACAAGATTCGCCATGTGCCCGGCCTGGTCGACCTCAAAGACGACTATGTGATCGCCAGGCCTGAGATTGTGATCGACGTTGACAAACAACGCGCCGCTTTATTGGGTCTCGATACCCGCATGGTCGCCGAAAATGTAAAGACCGCGATTCGCGGCGTTGAGGCGGGCAAGTATCGCGACGGCAACGACGAGTATGACATCATTGTTCAACTGCCGCTTGAGCGGCGGAAAGACCTAGAAGCGCTAAAAAACCTGCTGGTCAGCGACGCCATGGGGCGCTATGCGCCCATCAGTTCGGTGGCGGAACTCAAGGTCTCCGCCGGGTTGGGCGCCATCGTCCACTCTGATCAGGACCGCGTCATCACCATCGAAGGCGGGGCCGAAGGGCGGCTGCCGACCGAGGTGCTTGCCGACGTTCAGCTGGCGCTGGCTGACATGCAGCTGCCGCGTGGATACAAAATC
The DNA here is from genome assembly GCA_964556895.1 of uncultured bacterium. GTDB lineage: Bacteria > Hinthialibacterota > Hinthialibacteria > Hinthialibacterales > Hinthialibacteraceae > Hinthialibacter. The sequence continues at coordinate 4,623 of CAZKYC010000016.1, forward strand.
ACTTATCGCGGCGAAAGCGAAGACCGCGAAGAAGCCGAAGTCTTTCTCACCGAAGCCTTCGCGGCAGTGTTGATGTTAATCGCCCTGATTCTTGTGACCGAATTCAACTCGCTCTATCGCCCACTGATCGTACTCTCGTCGGTCATTCTGTCGACGGCGGGGGTTTTCATCGGACTCATGGTCACCCAAACCCCGTTTGGCATCATCATGACCGGCATCGGCGTGATCAGCCTGGCGGGGGTGGTGGTCAACAACGCCATCGTCTTGCTCGACTATATTGAACAGCTGCGCGAGCGCGGGCAATCTGCCTATGACTCAATTATCAATGCCTGTTCTATCCGCTTTCGTCCGGTCGTTCTCACCGCGATCACGACCATCCTGGGGCTGGCGCCGATGGCGCTGGGCGTCAGTTATGATTTTCGCCAAGGCGGCTTTTTGGTCGGCACTGAGTCATCGCAATGGTGGGGGCCAATGGCGGCGGCGGTGATCTTCGGCCTGGCCTTCGCGACGGTAATGACCCTGTTGGTGGTGCCCTCTATGTTGGCGCTGGGCGACCGCTTTACCGAAACCTGGGCGTGGCTGAGAGGCAAAAATACACAAACCTCAGACCAGCCCCATTCAATTTCGCTTTAGTCGCGCCGCGATGCTTACGGCGCCTCTCTCGTTGGTGCTATGATTTGTTCTTAGCCCAAAATTCAAAGAATGGCATAGCATGGCGAAGCACGACATTTCTATCTCGGCGTTTTTTCCGGCGCATAACGAGGTCGACAACATCGGCCCGTTGACCGAGAAGACGGTGGCGGTATTGTCAGAACTGGTCGATGACTTTGAAGTTATCATCGTCAATGACGGCAGCCGCGACGGCACCCGCGAACTGGCCGACCAACTCGCCGGGCGCATCCCCCAGGTGAGGGCCGTCCACCATCAGGTCAACCGCGGCTATGGCGGCGCGGTCAAGACCGGGCTGGCGTCGGCGGAAAAAGACTGGGTATTCTTCACCGACGGCGACGGACAATTTGACGTGGGCGAAATCGCCGGGCTGGTCGAACACACCGCTGACCACGATGCGGTGGTGGGCTTTCGTATGGACCGCCAAGACCCGGCCCACCGCAAACTGTTCGCGTTTTGTTGGGGGACGCTGATTCGCTTTTTATTTGGGTTTCAGGTTCGCGATTTAGACTGCGCGTTCAAACTGTTTCGGCGAAAGTATTTTGACGGCGTCGAACTCAAAGCCGAGGGCGCGGTGATCTCGGTTGAGTTTTTCTCGATCCTCACCCGCAACGGCGCGCGCATCAAACAGGTCGGCGTCCATCATTATCCGCGCACCGCAGGCGAACAATCGGGCGGCAGCCCCAGAGTGGTGCTGCGCGCGTTCAAAGAACTGATGTTGCTGCATGGTAGATTGAAAGGGTAAGTTTCCCGCCTACAATTCAATCTTCATTCATTCTCCCGCTTGGAGTCATCGGCATTGACCCTGTTTCGTAATGACGCCCACCGCCAGGCCGGCTATTGGCTGATGGCCAACCATTGGATGATGTACAGCGCCATGGCCTGCGTGTTGGCCCACCTGTCGCGTTATTACGACCTCGACCTGGGCCTCGACGACCAAAACATCGGCTTGTTGATGGCGCTGCCGCTGGGTGTCGGCGTCTTGTTCCAACCGCTGTGGGGCGTGTTGTCTGACCGCTATCTGGGGCGCACCCGCGCCTACCGCCTGGCGCTGGGGCTGACCGCGTTCTTTCTGGCGGCTTACAGCCTGGCCTACCAGGTCGGCGGGTTTTACCTGCTGCTAATCGCCGCCTGTGTCAAGATGGTATTTTATTGTTCCAACAGTCCGCTTTCATCAGGGCTGATTATCTCATTTTTAGGGGTGGAGCGCCGCCATCTGTTCGGGCGCATCCGCGTGTTTGGCAGCGCCAGCTTCGCTTTTACAATCGCGCTACTGTGTCCACTCGCCGCCGCCGGGTCGGAATGGCTGGGCGTATATCCGCGCCTGGGCATCTTCTGGTTGGGCGCGGCGTTTTATGTCGCGGGGCTGCTCACCACGTTTTGGGACGAGAACCAGTTTGAGCCTCACCACCGCCCGCCGATGAAATCGTTTCTCACCCTGATCAAAACGCCCAACCTGTTGCATTTTTATTTCAGCCTGTTTTGTCTGGGCCTCGGCGCCGCCGGGGGCATCCAATACATCGGGCCTTATATCGGGTTGCGCGGCCATTCGGAATGGTTTTTCTCCAGCCTGTGGGCGGTGGGCGTGGGGACGGAAATTGTCCTGACCTGGCATCTCCATTCCATTGTCAAGCGCTTTGGCCTCAAGGCGATCATCGTGTTCGGCATCGCGTCCGAGTGCATCCGTTGGACGGGAATGGGGATGACCCAAAACCCCTACCTCTATTACCTCATTTTCACCATGCACGGCACGGCGGTGATCGGCAACTTTTTCGCCGCGGCGATGTATATTGATTCTGAATGTGAGGAGAGCGTGCGTTCGACTGCGCAGACGCTGATGTATTTCTCGTTTGTCAGTGGACAGGTAAGCGGGTACCTGCTCAGCAGCCAGATCGTGCAATACGTCGCCAGCCATTGGTCGATGGAGCGCGCCGACGCTATTCAGGTGAGTTTTTTCGCGTTTGGCGCCATCTGCGCGTTCGGCGCGTTATGGGCGTGGCTGTTTGTCAAGAAAGAATCCAAATTCGCGGTGCTCGACGCTAAGGCGTAACGCGAATCCTCCATCCACTTCCAAAAAAAAGGCCCTCATCTTTCGACGAGGGCCTTTGCAATTCATGAGTAATTCACTGCGAATGATTAATACAGCGTCCAGTCGACGACCGGGTTTAAGACTTCGAGTTTCACGTTCTTAAACCAAGTGTATTGAATGGAGCCAACCTGGTGGGCGGTAACCGCCAGACCGACATAAAGCGGGTCGCCTAACACCAAGGTCTGGGTTTCTTGAACCTGGATCCAACTGCCGTCGCCCAATTCGTCTTTAAAGAAGATTGACCAGTCGTCGCCGCGGCGTTCGAGGCGCGTTGTTGGATAATCTTCCGCTGGGTACCCTTCTGACGAGAAGGTAACGCGGTCGTCACCGTTGCTGCTGCTGGCGCCGTCTTGAGCAGCGCGATACTGCCAACTGTATTGGCCGTCGCGGCGGACGCGGTTGCCGAAATTGGGCGATCCAGCGCTCAGATTCTGACGCGCCATTAACATGCCCTTAATCCAGACGTCTGTACTGGTGCTGCGTTCTGATTCATCGTGAATGATCTTGGCTTCCATATTGAAATCGCCCGAAACAACGGTGTAGAGGAAATGGAAATTATCCGCCGTACCCCAGATGTCGTTTCCTGCGCCAGACAATGTATACGTGTCAGTTGCAGCGTCATATTCGGCCGTACCCAAAAGATCTTCGCCACCGAAGTTGTCGAGGTTTTCAATGATGTCAGCATGTTGATCAAAGATTTGGTCATTTTCAGGGCCTTCTTGGGTCAGAGCCAACACAGCCGAACCGCCCGTATCGCTCGAATCAATCGTGCCTGTCCATGAATTCACAGCGCCGGGTGTTTCAGGCGCCGTCGCCGTGTATGTCAATGTGGTATAGCCAAACGGAACCTGGGTATTCCACAAAACCGTGCCGCCCGACTCAGAACCGCCGTCGCTGATGTTAGAAACCGTCCATCCCTGGGCGACAGTGTCTTCAACCGAAACGGTGGCATCGGCCTGGTTGGGGTTGAGAACGGTGACAGAAACCGTGATTTCTGTGCCGGGTTGAAAGCCGCCTTGTGAAAAGGCGCGTGAGCCTGAAGTCGGTAATGTGGGTGGATCAGTGATCTCTACGTTATAGAATTCGCCAATGGCGACATTCTCGTCGTTCTCGTGGTTGGTTACTGCCAGACCGACAGTAACATCATCAGCCATTACGATTTCTTGAACGCGGCCCAACGTCCAGTTAGAGCCGTCTTCAGACCATTCACAGAAGAACAGGTCTAATTCAGCGATGCGGGTTACTCTCACCCAGATGCCTTCGACAGTGGCTTCGACCGCAACATCCGGGTCAGCCGGATCGGCTTTTGGTTGAAAGAATTGTTGACTGGCCGAACCCGCGTCTTCTTCAGCGCGCCATGTCGCGTGTACTTGGTCACCATAGTTGTTCCCGCGCAGCTGGCCGCCAAAATGTTTGGAGCCGGGCGCGTCGCCTTTTTCGCGAATCATGGCGATCATTTTGGACCATGCGTTCGTCCCCGGGTCTAGCCAGCTCAACAGGGCGGTAATACTGACGCTGCCTGAGCGGTCAGTGTAGATGTAGTAGCCTTCGTCGGCTGTTCCCCAGATGTCGTTGCCGTTGCCTTCGAGCGTATAGATATCGTTAGTGAAATCTGCTGAGCCCGCCGCTTTCAGGTTATCATCGGCTTCCAGCGTCCAATCGGCGGCGCTCTCGAAGATGCCAACTTGGGCGAAGGAAGGAATGGCCATCAATGTGAATACTATAAACAACGCTATTCTTTTCATTTTTTTCCCCATTATTTTGGTGTTCAATTCGAGTGAAATCATCAAATAATGATTTTCAAAAAACTCTTTGCCTTCATTTATATAGGTTGATTGTTTTTTTGATGGATCACCCCCCTTTTGATTAGAATCAAACCAACACACAAAATCATTACAGAAATACCAAGATAACTATATCGTTTCACATATATGCTCTACTTGTCAACAGGATGAGTCACATTGATTGATGATTTTAATCAATGTGACTGTTTGTCATTCACATCCGATTCAACATGCCGCTTCCCTATTTTCACGTTTCGGTCGTATTATGAAGACCTATCCCATTGCTGTAGGAGAGCCTGATGTCAAATATCAAACAATATTCCACCGTGGTTGACGACCATTTCCCCAAATATTTTTTCACTGGCTTCAGCGACGACCCCAGCGCGGTTGACGTGTTGCGCGCCACCCAGGCCCAGGTCACGCTCTATGAAAAAGTGATGTGGACGCTGTCCGGCGACGGCGGCGCCCCGGTCGAGAAGGGGCTGCGCTACGGCGAAAACCCCGGCCAGGAAGCGGCGCTCTACCGCCCCATCAACGGCCATCTCATTCTCGCGGGCGTCGAGTTTCTCGGCGAAGGCGACGCGCTAGTGGGCGGGCTGAACACCGAGTCGCTGATTCAGTTTGGCAAGCACCCCAGCAAAACCAATTTGACCGACATCGACAGCGCGCTGGCGATTCTCAAACATTTTCACGAAGACCCCTGCGCCATTATCATCAAACACAACAACCCCAGCGGCGTCGCGCTGGGCCGTTCGCTGCTGCAGGCCTACACCAAAGCGTGGGAAGCCGACCCCATCGCGCCCTTCGGCGGCGCGCTTGTCGTCAACCGCGCCCTCGACAAAGAAACCGCCGAGGCCATCGCATCGCAATATTATGAAGTGGTCTGCGCGCCTGACTATGAAGAAGGCGCGGTCGACATTCTGGCGACGCGCAAAAACCTGCGAGTGATTCGCTTACAGTCGATTGAGAAACTACGCGACTATCTCGGCAAGCGCTACATTGATTTCAAGAGCCTGTCTGACGGCTCGGTGCTGCCCCAGTGGTCGTATGCGCCGACGGTGGGTTCCAGCAACATCGTGGTGAGGTCTTACAACGATTTCGCGGACAATGTTGAGGTTCCTAAGGGATTGCCGCTGCGTGAAATGAAAGACGGCAAGCTGGTCAAATCTGATAGGACCATCGGCATCGACACGGAACCCAGCGAAGGCTATCTGCGCGATATGTGGTTCGCCTGGATGGTTGAAACCGGGGTGACGTCCAATTCGGTTCTCACCGCCAAAAATTTGGCGACTATCTCAATCGGCGTGGGCGGCCAAGACCGGGTGTCAATGGCGAAGCAGTGCGTCAGCAAAGCGTATGAGTCAAAACGCGCACTGATCTCGATTCAAAAATACGGCATGAACTATGACTTGTTTAAAATCGAAGTTGAGAAAGGCAAACACCCCGATACCTGCCTGCGCGAGATCGAAACCATGGCGCTGAACGGCAACGCCGGACTGCTCAACGCCGTCGCTGCGTCGGACGCGTTCTTCCCGTTTCGCGACGGCGTCGACGTGTTGCTCGATCAGGGCGTGAAAGCGATTGTGCAACCGGGCGGGTCGTTACGCGACTCAGACGCCGTCCAGGCCTGCAACGAAGCCAGCGCGACAATGGTGTTTACTAATATGAGATGCTTTAAGCACTGAGGGTTAGCGAAAAATTCGAACTTCCAACTACGGTGTTATCACCGTAGTTTTTATGCGTTGGCTTGTATATACATAAAACATGGACTTTGAATGGACTCGATGAAAAATCAATCAAACCTGGAAAAGCATGGGCTCAGGTTTGAAGAAGCAGTCATGATCTTTGACGGCCCCATGCTGACATGGATGGATACAAGAATATGGAGAAACTCGAGAAATTAGTATTGGCGCTATTGAAGAATTGATTGTCATTGTAGTCGCCCATACAAAACGAAATTCAAATACAAGATTCATTTCCGCCCGATTAGCGAAGAAAAAAGAAAGAGAACGTTATCATGCCTATCTCAAAGAAACGCTTGAGTGAACGAAAGACAATTAAAGACACCGTGATTGATACATCTGACATCCGACATCCAAGAGTTACAAAATAATTTTGGGGACAACGCAAAGCTGGTCATGCCTAAGCCTAAACAATCAATTTCACTTCGGGTCGAACCGTAAGGTCTCGAATGGTTTAAATTATTCAGACGGGGTTACCAAACCCGAATGAACGCTGTGTTACGTTCTTACATGGAAGCCCATCGAGAGAAGTGTTCGTTTTTAACCGACCCCCGGCTGTTCGTGAGTCAAACAATGGATGGCGCCGAGGCCCCAGATCAGGTCGGTGCAATTGATCCCGACAACATCGCGGTCGTTAAATAGTTCCCTGAGAATTCCTACCGCGATGTAGTCACTCGGGTCGTTAAACGTCGGGACCAATACCGCCGCGTTCGCAATATAGAAATTTGCATAACTGGCAGGCAGGCGCTGACCGTCAAATATCAACGGCTGCGGCATCGGCAATTCGATGACTTCGATTGTCTCATCTCCGCAGACGCGCATCGACTGCAACCGCTCGCGGTTTTCTTTCAACCAAGCATAGTTTTCGTCGTTCGGGTTTTCCTCTTGTGCGATGACGATGGTGTCTTCGTTCACAAAGCGGCACAGGTCGTCAACGTGGCCGTGGGTGTCGTCGCCTGCGATTCCCTTGCCTAGCCAATGAATGCGCTCGGCGCCGAGGTAGTCGCGTAGGGCTTGTTCAACCTCGGGTTTGCTGAGGCGTGGGTTGCGAGCCTGAATGTCACTATCAAGCAGACACTCTTCAGTGGTGATCAGGTCTCCCGCGCCATTCACATCGATGGCGCCGCCTTCTAAGACCAAGGGCTTTCCGTTTACGCTTGGTTCAAAGCATGGCACTTTCATTTTACTTGCTGCTTGTTTGGCGACCTGGTTGTCTAGTTGATAATCAGGGTATTTGGCCCAGGCGTTGAACTGAAAATTCACCACCGCGAGCGGGCCATTCTTTGAGTCGCGCTTGACAAATATCGGCCCGGCGTCGCGGTTCCATCCCCGATTGGTTTTGATCGTATGGAACTGGATTGCGCTTAGATTGACTCCACATTTCGAAAGAACTCGCTTCGCCGCGTCTCTACGTTTTGGCGAGTCGACGACAAGGTTTATGGCTTCGCCCGGCGCCAACTTGCGAATGATCTCGCCATACACCCACGGGACCGTCTGAAACTTTCCCGGCCAGTCGCTGGCGTTGTGAGGCCAGGTGAGCCAGGTCGCGTCATGCGGCTGCCATTCGGCGGGGTGAGAGTACCCGAAGGCGGCGGGCGTTTTGGGTTTTGATTGTTTCATGGCAATTGGCTTTGTATCGCTCATGTGTAGACTACAAGCCATCTCAACGATTAGATTATGAAAGACGTTTCAACGTTTCACCTGGTTAACAACAACACAGGCATGGGCGCAACTCTGAGGGCGCCTGTGCAAATGGGCCTGAAAGCCCGCACTGAAGCGAGCAGCGTTGCACTCATGCCATTCTCAATATAGATCAATTGTTTTTGAGACGGCTTTGATCGAACTAATTTTACGGCGGCGGCGAAGGTTTTGAAAGGATGATCTGTGTTACCTACGTTTGTTAACACTGCGACGGTATTACTCGGCGCGATTATCGGTCTGGGCTTTCATGGCCGCATCTCAGAACGCTACCGAACCATTCTCTTTCAAGCGCTGGGTTTGATTACCCTCTTGATTGGCACGAAAGACGCCATGCAGACCGCCAACATTCCCTTTCTGGCGTTGAGCATGATCACCGGCGGCCTGATCGGCGAATGGATCGACATCGACAAGCGCTTAAACCAAGTCGGCGAATGGCTCAAACGCCGCTTCGCCCGCCCCGGCGACCACCAGTTTGTCGACTCATTTGTGTATGCGTCACTATTGTTCTGCGTCGGCGCCATGACCGTGGTCGGCTCGTTTCGGGCGGGCGTACAAGGCGACGGCGAGATTCTCTACACCAAAAGTCTGATGGACGGCTTCGCCGCCCTCTTTCTCGCCAGCGGCATGGGGGCCGGGGTTATCGCCAGTTCGCTGACGGTGTTGGTGGTCCAGGGCGGATTGACCTTGCTCTTCATGGCGACTATCAGCGACTTGCCCGAATATGTGGTAACCGAAGTCGGCGCCGCCGGCGGCTTGCTGATCGCGGGCATCGGCCTGATGCTGCTCGATATCGTCAAGATTCGGCTGGCGAACCTGCTGCCCAGCATGGCCGTCGCCGGGCTGCTCGCCTGGTTTTTTCTGAAGTAACGCCTCACCTCTCCACCACGGTGAAATCAAAGTCATAGGCTTCATAGGGCGTGTTTTGGTCTTCGGGGCCGGGCGGTTCTAAAAACCGCACGACCCGAAGGCGGGCGTTGGTCATGTGCTTCGCTGCGACCGGGTAATAGACGTTACCGCTGATAGTCGCTTGGGGATGAATGGTCAACGGACGAATCGGCAGCGCCTTGGCGATCAACCCCTGATAGGAAGGCCGAACCGTTGTGGTGTAGAAGGGCGCGTAATGCCAATGCGAGTTCCAATAGTGGCCATACGGATAACCGCGGGAATAGCCAAAGCCATACGACACAAACGTGTGCGGACGCGACCCGCTTTCAGCGGCTTCGACCAACGCGTCAGGCGTTAGCGGAAAATATTGGGCGTTGTCTTGGTCAAAGAGAATGATCTCTTTGGGCATAAACTCAATCGGCGAACCGGTGGGGTTGATTACAGTGACGCGAATGGTGGTCAACTTACGGTCGAGACGGTAAGGGGTATTTACCTGCCCTGCGCGCACTACCAGCTCATCGCCGCGAATGGTCGCGACCTGCCCAGACGGATCGACGCTCACGCCTGGCCCAGAGACGGCCATCAACTGGGCGGTCGAACACCCGCTAAGGAGCAATACAATTGGAACGAATAACGCAAATACAACTTTGATATAGGGTTTCATGATTTTCTCCACCTATTCATTATACAAGGCCCAACGGATGGAGAGAAACGCCGTCACGACGCAACGGCGGTTTTTGGGGGTGGTTCGGCGCGTTGAAACAACCGCTTAAAGAAGCGCCGCAAGCCGCGCTCGCCCTTGTCGCGCGGCTTGATCTGAAGCAGCGAGGCCGCCAGATTGACCACCGCGCGCGACGCCGGGCAGTTGGGCGAACGGATAAGAAACGGCGTTTGACGGCGCACCGCTTGTAACACTTCGGGGTCGCGCGGTATAAACCCCAGGTTGTTGAAACTTGACTTCAACATCTGCGTACAGATTTGGGACATCAACCGGGCGACTTCATTGGCTTCGCGGCCGTCGTTGGCCATGTTGACCACAACGCCCAATTCACTCTCTGACTGATGGCGGCGAAGCGTTTTGATCAGCGCATAGGCGTCGGTATAGGCTGGCGGCTCAGGGGTCGTCACCACAATCGCCTGGTCGGCAGCGAGCAAAAACTGTAACACGTTCGGGTGAATTCCCGCCGCGGTGTCAATCAAAAACACGTCCGGCTCAGGCGTGAGGCTGGCGAAGGCGTCAAACAAGCGGCCAATCTGTTGGTCGCTGAGTTGAGACAGCTCTTCCACGCCAGACCCGCCGGGAATCACGCCCAGCCCCTCAGGCCCGCGGAGCATGATCTCTTGAATTGACTTCTTGCCTGACAATACATGCGACAAGTTGTGGCGCGGCGCCAGACCCAATAAAACATCGATGTTCGCCAGTGATAAGTCGGCGTCCATTATGATGACGCGCTTTTTCATGCGCTGCATGGCGATCGCCAGGTTACAGGTCAGGTTGCTCTTGCCGACGCCGCCTTTGCCTCCCGTGATGGCGATGACTTTGGTTTTTGACTGCATCGGAAACCGCTTCGCCGGATCAATCATCAAGGTCGGCTGGCCCATTGGTTCCGGTTTAGCCTGCGGCGTTGGCTCGGGTGGAGGCGGCGGCCCGATAAACGTTATTGTAGAATCTTCTTTGGCCGACCCCGCTTCGGTCACGACTGCGTTGAGCTGTTCTTTCGATGATTCGTTGGCTGGCGTTGCGGGCTTTGGCGCTTTGGCGGTTGCTTCAATAGATTTATTCTTGACAGGCCCGCTCGCCTTTGGCTCATCGTTTTTTGGAGCGGCTGTTGTTGGATCTGACGGTGTTTGTGTTGCCGTGGATGGCGCAACCGTCTTTGGTTTTTGTTTACCGTCTTCTTTGGGACGCGGCAATGGCGCGCCAGCAGGCAGAGGCGCCTCAGAAGCCCCTTCGCTTTTGGGTTCTATGACCGCCGAGACAGACTCCACGCCTGCCGCCGGGTCTTGCCCCGCAGCCAACTGGCGCAGTTTCTCGGCCTGGTCAGGAATTCGTTCTTTCATGTGATTTATCCTGCTTGGGTTGGGGCGACTCGATTTTTTCTACTTTCAATTCGCGAATCACAGGTTCGCCTTTTTTCTTTTGTTTCTTCTTATCAGGCTTCACTGGCGCTGGCTTCACTGGTGTTGGTTCAACAGCAGGCTTTCCGGGTTCGTTTTCTTTTTTTGCCGCCGTATCTTTCACCTCAATAGAACGGTTGATGGTCGGTTTGGTCAGCAGCAATTTCGCGATGCGCTCAGGTTTGGCCGATTCGATGTCTTCCGGCACGTTTTGGCCAGTGGTGAGATACGACACCGGCGTTTCGTATTTCATTAAGGTGTTGAAGATGCCGCCATAGGTAGTTGATTCATCAATTTTGGTGAATACGATTCGACGCGGCTCGACGGTTTTGAAATGTTCGACCACATCAATCATATCGCTGAACTTTGAGGTCGCCGACAACACCAGATGGACTTCATCGGGCTGGGCGGCGTCTTTGATGCTCGCCAACGCGTCTAGTTGGGGCGCGTTTCGCTGACAGGCGCCGGCTGTATCAAACAAAATCAGATGGGCGTTTTTGTGTTTATTGATGGCCTGTTTGGCCTCTTCAGGCGAGTAGGTCACTTCGAGTTCGACGCCGAGAATTTCGGTGTATTTTTGTAACTGCTCAACCGCTGCGAGGCGGTATAAGTCGGCGGTGATAAAGACAATCTTGGGGCGCGCGGCCGCATTGGCGTTATACCGGTACAAGGCTGAAATTTTCGCGAGAGTGGTTGTCTTGCCGACGCCGGTCGAGCCGACCAGCATGATGACCTTGGGGCGTTTAGCGTCAAAATCGAGCTCGAGTTGGCCCGCGACGGGGATGCGCTCGACCAGGCGCGATTTTAACACCGTCCAGACGTCGTCGTCTTCGTCGGTGGTTTCAGCAATTTGAGTGGCGAGGTTTAAGGCCAGGCTTTCGTCGACTTCTTGATCAAGCAGGTGGTTGTATAACTCGCGCGTCCGCGCGGGGACGGACGAAGCGCTGGTTGACGCTGCAGGAGACAAATTTTCGATCATGCCTGTCAATTTGACCAGTTGGTCTTCGAGGCTGCCCAGACGCTCTTCTAATGGTTTGGGCGGTTCTTTTTGGGTCTCGTTTTTGAGTTTCTCGCTGACAGAATCATTCACGACCGGGGGAGCGGGCTCTTCTTGTTTCTTTTCTTTTTCAATTTGCTTTGCCAACACCAGCAATGGGTTTTGATCATCTACTGCAGGCGGCGGCGTTGAAGAAACCGGCGCGGGCATGGGCGCGGCCAGATCGTCGATGCAGAAGTCGATTCCCCCGGAACCCCGCGAGAGAGGCGCGGGCGCCGCAGATGGCTTGGCCGGCGCGTCTTTTTCGGAACTCAGTTTGGCGGCGTCGTCAACCGCAGCGGTCACTTCAACCCCCTTGCCGCCAAACAGGCCGAACAGGCCTTTCCCGGTTTCTCGTGAATGCAAGATGATTGCATTGGGGCCCAGCTCCGCTTTGACCTGCTTCATAGCGTCGGGCATTGACTTAGCTTGAAACTTTTTCACTCGCACTTTGCAACCTCACCGTCGCGATTCGCGTGACCGCTATTTCAGGGGCCACTTCGTTATAGGATAAAACGATTAAGTTCGTGATTCGGCGTTCGCACAGCCGCCTCAAGTGCGAACGAATCTGCGGCGTGGTCAACACCACCGGGTTATAGCCCGACGCCATCGCCGCGGCCGCTTCTTGCTCAATGGCTGAGATGATGTTCTCGGCGTAGACTGGGTCAGTCGCCATAATGCCGGCCGCGCCGCCGCGCTGCATGCCTTCAAGAATTCGCTGTTCGATGTTCGGGTCGATGGTGATGACGGGCAGGCGGTTGCTGGAATCAATATATAAATTGGTAATGATGCGCGCCAGATTCATGCGGCAATATTCTGTAATGGTGTCGGGGTTCATCTGGGCCGCTTCGGCGTAGTCGGCGATGGCCTCAAAGATGAGTTCTAAGTTGCGGACCGGTACGCGCTCGCGCAGCAGGTTTTGCAGCACTTTTTGAATAACGCCGACTTTTACGCCAACGCCTTCAAGCAGTTCGCTGACAAGAACCCCGTTGCGTTCTTTGAGGTTGTCGAGAAGTTGTTGGGTCTCTTGGCGGCCAAGGATGTCATAGGCGTGCTGGCGAATGACTTCAGTCAAATGGGTCGCCAAAACAGACGCGGGCTCAACGATGTTGTAGTCGTTCATCTCAGCCGCGCCGCGGTCGGCTTTGTCAATCCATTTCGCGGGCGTGCCAAACGCCGGGTCGGTGGTTTTGATTCCAGGCACGTCGTCATCTTCCATGCCTGGCTTCATGGCCAGCAAGCGGTCGGGGCGAATCTCGCCTTCAGCGACTTTGACGCCGCGAATCAGAATCGAGTATTGGCGCGGGCCGAGTTGCATGTTGTCGCGGATGCGAATCGGCGGGACAATGATGCCAAGTTCAACCGCTGTCTGGCGGCGAATGACGGTAATCTGGTCTAACAGCGTTCCGCCCTGCGAACTGTCGACAATCGGAATCAAGCCGAAGCCAATTTCGATTTCCATCGGGTCGACTTCAAGCAGCGTCTCGACTTGTTCAGGTTCAGGCGGCGCGTCTTCTTCGGCCTTGCGCGCTTCTTCCTCTTTTTCTTCAGCGAGTTTGGCGATTGATGTCTGGCCGCGCCACGCCACAATCCCTAGAATGAGAGCAATCGAAGTGAACGGCAACACAATCGACGGCGTGAAAAAGAACCCTAAGGTCGCGATAAACAGTAACGCCGTAGCGGCCAGATAGAGCGCTTCGGGTTTGCCCAACATCTGCTTGCGCAGGCTCTCGCCCAGGGCGTCTTGTTCGGAGGCGCGGGTCACAACCATACCGGCGGCGACCGAAGTCAACAACGCGGGAATCTGGGTCGCCAAGCCATCGCCGATGGTTAGCAGGGTGTAATAGTAAAGCACCTGAAGAAAACTCAGGCCGTCCATAAACCCGACCGCGATGCCGCCAATAATATTAATAATTGTAATGATGATCCCGGCGGTGGCGTCGCCCCGGACGAATTTGCTGGCGCCGTCCATGGCCCCATAAAAGTCGGCTTCGCGCGAGATGTCTTCGCGGCGTTTGCGCGCGTCAGATTCTGAGATCAAGCCAGCGTTGAGGTCGGCGTCGATCGCCATTTGCTTACCCGGCATGGCGTCAAGCGTGAACCGCGCGGCGACTTCAGCGACGCGACCCGAACCTTTGGTAATGACAATAAATTGGATGAGGATGAGAATCAGAAATACCACTGCGCCAATGACCGGGTTATTGCCCGCCACGACCGTCCCAAAGAAGTCAATCACACCGCCGGCTTTGTCTGTACCGCCGGCTCCTGGCGTTAAAATCAGCTTGGTTGACGCAACATTAAGCGCCAATCGAAACACGGTGAGAATCAACAACACCGTCGGGAAGGTCGTGAAATCGAGCGGGTTCACCAAAAACAGCGCCAACATCAAGACCAATAATGAAATCGTAATGTTCAGTGTAATGAGAAACGACAACGCTGGCGGCGGCACATAGCCCAACATGATGCCGAGAATCATGACAAAGCCCATCGACACCAATACGTTGGCGATGTTTTCCTTTGAAAAAAAGTCTTGCCAGCTGTTTGCCATACTCGTTTAGGTTACGCGTGCGTCCCGGTTTTTTGGTTGAGGCGATAGACATACGCCAACACTTCTGCGACCGCTTGATATAAATCAGGCGGAATAAACTGGCCCACATCGACTAACTTCCACAGCGACTGGGCCAACGGTTTGTTTTCAACGATCGGTACGTTATTTTCGACAGCGATCTGGCGAATGCGCCGCGCCAGGTGGTTGCGGCCTTTGGCGACGACTTGGGGCGCCGCCATATCGCCGTCCTCATATTTCAGCGCGACCGCGAACTCGGTCGGGTTGGTCACCACCACTTCCGCGTCGGGCACCTCTTCCATCATGCGCTGGCGGGCCATCTCCATCTGAATCGAGCGGATGCGGCTTTTGATTTTCGGATCGCCCTGGGCGTCTTTCATCTCTTGTTTGACCTCTTCTTTGGTCATCTTGAGGTCGTCTTTGTTTTGCCATTTCTGGTAAATCCAGTCGGCGATCGCCAACAGCAACATGACAATGATGGCCCAAATCGCAACTTCTAACGCGCGCACCGCAACGTGAGTCAGAATGTCTTGCGTGTCTTGCAGCGGCAGGTTCATGAACTCGGGCATGCGGAATTTAATAATCATGAACATGACAGGCGAGATGAAGAAAATTTTTATGACGGATTTCAACAGTTCGATGCGGCTTCGCATGTTGAACATATTTTTGACGCCCTTAATCGGGTCAATTTTTTTAAAGTCTGGCGCCAATTTATTGGGGATGAATAAAAACCCGACTTGAGAGAGATTGGCCGCAATCGCGGCGATAAAAAAGATCGCGAAAAACGGCCCGAGAATGTATAACACTCGAAATCCGGCGTTTAACATCAACATGTGATAACTGGTTTCATTGATCTCATATTCAGCCGCCATGCGAAAATAAAACTTGATTCCTTCACCGATGTTGTAGACAAAATCGCCGCCAAAGTTATAAAACGCCACCACCCCCGCGATTAACATCACGGTGTTGTTGATCTCGGTGCTTCGAGGGATGTTGCCTTCCTCGCGGGCTTTTGACATGCGCCGCCCAGTAGGCTCCTCTGTTTTTTCCTGGCCGGAATCGTTCTCCGCCATGCCAGGCGCCTCCTTCTATCGTTCGTTACTGCGTAGGCGCGAGCCAGCTGAGCGCCGCTTCTGCATACACCCGGTAACTCAAGACGTGATACTTAAACCGCAACATGGTGGTTTCCATTGAGTTGAACAGAACAATCAGGCTGATACTGATTCGAATCGCAAACCCGACCGCGAGAATGTTCAGCTGGGGCGAGACTTTCGCGATGAAGGCCTCGGCCAAACTGACCAAAAACATGGTGACCATGATGGGTGCGGCGATTTGAAGGCCGACTTTATACATCATGGTCGCCAGGGCGTGCATGCGGTCGCCGTTGTCGGCGCTGTCAATTAAAATGACGTGTTCGGCCATGTCTCTGATATTCATCAGCGCGACGCCTTCGCCCGGCTTGACCAGGTGAAAACTCGCCGCCAAATATTCGAGAATGCTTTCCGGCCCGCCCACTGCAAAAAAAATCATGGTGCCTAACAGGGTGTTGACCTGGGCCATGAGAAAAATGTCTTGGCCGGTGATCGGGTCAAACACAGACGCCGCCGAAAACCCGGCCTGCTGGCCGATGATCTCGCCGGAGATGCCGATGGTCTGCACGATCATCTGGCCGATAAAGCCCAAGACAAACCCGATCACCGCTTCGCCAAAGAGCGCCAACGCAAATTCTAAAAACCCGTCAAACACCCGGTCGACGTTGGGGACGATCCAGCCTGACTCCACTTCATGAAGCCCCCACAGCGGGCCAATTAATACGATGGAGACCCAAAACGCCAAGCCAGCGCGAATCGCCCCGGTGATGGTGTTGTTGCTCAACACCGGCATGACGTACATGGCGACGCTTACCCGAAAGTAAACGAAGAAGAACGTCATAAAAAAGGCTTCCCACGGCTCGGGCAGTAAACTCATTTGACGTTATTCGCCACCTCGGGCAAATCGGTTAACAAGCGGTGGGTCAGGTCGAGAATGTGCTCGACCAGCCACGGCATCAGAAACATAATGGTCAACCCGACCACCAATAGTTTGGGCACGATGGTCAGGGTTTGTTCGTTAATCTGGGTCGCCGCCTGAAACACACTAATCATGACGCCCACAATCAAGCCGACTCCCAACAAGGGCAGGCTGATCACCAGCGCGTTAAACATCATCTCAGTCCCGAGGCGTATAATTTCTTGTTCTGTCATGTCTCATTCGTCCTTACTGCATGTTTTGAATAAACGAGATGCTCAACGAGCGCATCAGAATGCTCCAGCCGTCAACCAACACAAATAACAACACCTTGAATGGAAGCGAAATAAACGCGGGCGGCAGCTGAAACATACCCATCGAAATCAAAACAGACGACGTCACCAGGTCTAAAATCAAAAACGGCACAAAAATCATAAAGCCCATCATGAAGGCCTTTTTAATTTCGCTAATCATGAACGAAGGTATCAACACATGGGTCGGGACGTCGTTCTCGTCTTCGGGTTTGTCCAACCCGGCGATTGACATCATCACGGCGACGTCTTGGGCGCCTTTTTCGCCAATTTGCTGCCACATAAAGGTCCTCAGCGGGATGATCGCTTTGTAGACCATCACATAAAACCGGGGGACCTTTGTTTCAACCACATTGCCGAACGGGTCGATTTCACCCGGTAAGAGCGGTTCCATTTCTTCATTCAAATACGGTTGCACCGCCGTGGTGTAAATCTCATCAACAACCGGCGTCATGATAAAAAACGTCAAGAATAATGACAGCCCGATCATGATTTCGTTTGACGGCGTCTGTTGCGTCCCAATCGCGCGGCGAACGAACCCCAAGACGATTGAGATGCGAATAAAGGATGTCGTCATCACCAGAATGCTGGGCAACAGCGATAAGATCGTCAGGCCAAACAATAACTGCAGCGTCGTCGAAACGTCATCCGGGCTGGGGCCTTCGCCATCCAAGCCCAGACTCGGCAGAATGGGCTGCTGTTGGGCATGGGCGGCCGTCGCGCAGACCGCCGCCAGTCCTGCTATCGCAATAAACGAGAGCCAGCGCCGCTTAGCCATTGCCGCCTCCACGCAATTTTCGCGACAGGCCCTGCAACATCGCCAGGCTGCTCTTTACGTCGGGCGCGGCGCGGTTTTCGAGCGCTTGCGTCCAATTGACCATGTGTTGGTTGAATGGCGTCACATCCTGGCCAGGCTTGGCCTGGCGTTCGAGCGCGGGCTCATTTGCGCGGGCCAATTGAGAGTGATATTCGGCGTCGACGGATGAAATCAAATTGATGGATTGCGGACTTTCGCCAATCAAGAATTGGTCATCCCCGACGCGAACCAAGTGCAGTTTCGATTTTGGCGAAATCGCCAGCGAGGTGATGACTTCGATGCGCCCGCCGCCCAGGGTGTATTGTTTCAAGACAAATTTTTTCGCCGCCCAGGCGATGCCTAAAACCAGGGCGATGACCAGGCCCAGGCTCACCATCATCTGGCCAAGCAACCGTGAAGTCGATTGTCCGTCTGTTTGTGATACGATCGCCTGGTCAGGGGTAACGTCAGTGAGTTGCTCGCCATCCATGATGCGCTGGACGGCTGAAAACGCCTGGTTGACAGACGAGGTCGACCCACTGACGCCGCCAATCGACGCAGAGGGAATCTCTTGTTGGCCGCTAGAAGAGTCTTCACCAATCGACGGAGCATCTGGAGGCGGAACGTTGGCGGACGGGCCATCGGCGCAGGCGCCAGACAGCGCAATGGCGCCCATAACCACCGAGGCCAACGCCCCGAGGAGGACCACTCGGAATCGTACCATGAAACGCGCCGCCAAACACGCAAGCGCGTTTGGCTTTCCCTCAACCTATAGAAATGTCCGCCAATCAGCGGAGAAAAAAAATCGAACTACAATTCAGCGGCTTCGCCAACCTGGTGAATCAAGACGCCGCTTTGTTCGTGGTTGTTCACGATCTCGCCGCGGACAATAATTCGCCCGTCGACCATGACGTCGGCCTTACACCCCGCGCGCTCTAACAACGCGTTCCAATTCTGTGGGGCGAGGCGCAACATCTCAACCACCTTGCCTTCTTCATGGCGAATCAACACTTGCGCTTCAATGGGGATGTCTAACAAGCTCGACAAGTTGTTGACCTGTTTGGCGCTCGCGTCGGGCATCATGGCCTGAGAGACGTTTTGCTGCCAGCCGCTGCGGCCGACTAGCCCTTCGGTATTCGAACACTCCGCCGAACCGCGCACTGAATGAATTTGAAGCAGCGCGCCCGGCCTGAGCGAGAGCAAATCAATCAGTTTGAGGTCATACGTTTCTAATGTCACCAGGCCCCTCGTTATTTCAGCGCTTCGATACGTTCATCAATGCTGAGAATATCGGTGATGCGCACGCCGAAGTTTTCATCAATAACCACAACCTCGCCTTTGGCGAAGAGTTTATCGTTTACCAGAACGTCGACCGGTTCGCCCGCCAGTTTTGACAACTCAATAACCGAACCAGGGCCGAGTTCGAGTACATCACGAATCTTTCGCTTGGTGCGTCCCAACTCGACCTTGATTTCGAGTTGAATATCAAGAACCAGTTCCAGGTTTCGCGTATCGACCGACGGCATGGCGCTGCCGCCAAACAGGTTCGGCGCTGCCGCCATGCCCGCGCTTGGCGCAAACTGTGCAGGCTGGGTCAAGACTTCAGGCGCGCCGCTGGCGCCGCGCGGCATCATATCGTCATCGGCGGCCTGTGGCGCGGGCGCGGAACCGCTCAGGGCGTTGGTCAGCGACTGAAGCAGGTTGCGCGGCATGACTTGGTAGACAGTCCCCGTCGCGTCGCCCGAGGCCAGCTCATATTTCATCACGATGTGCTTGCCGCCGCCTTCGGGCAGCGAACCCGCCAAGTCATCCGGTTTGGTGGTGATGTCAGGCGACTCAAGACTAATCTCGCCGCCAACGGACTGGGCCAGTTTTGTGTTAACCGCGCTATAAAGAGACTGCACCGCCTCAGACAGCGCGCTCTCTTCCAGATCGCCAAACTCTTCGCCCCCACCGCCTCCGGTCATTTGGGCGGCGATTTTTTGGGCGTTGTCAATGGTTAAAATCAGGGCGCTTTTGCCCTGGATATACCCTTTATAGTCGATCTCAGATAAAACGATATCGGCGCCCGCCTGGCTGGCGACGCCGGCGGAATCTGACTCGGTATAATCAGCAGGCGCCAAAGTGGTTTCAGTAGCGAGTAAGGTTGAAAAGACGTCTTTGCCCGATTCAGCCATCAGGGTTTGATACGTCTTGATAGCGTCTTCTTCTTCAGGCGTCAGCTGAGACGGGCCAGCGTCCTCCGCTGGAGGAGGCGGAGCCTCACCGCGCAATAGAGCGTCTATTTCGGCTTGTGTTAACGCTTCAGCGACCATGGTGCGAGTGTCTCCTCATTACACGTCATCCGGGCCGGTAATAATCTTCGTGATTTGAACCGCGTTATTGCCCCGGTTTACGCCGGGTTTGGCGAAGTAGCGGTGTTCCGTCCCAATCTGAAGGACAAAGTCATCATCGGTTCTTGCGTTGAGTTGAACAACATCGTCTTGGGCCAACGCCAATAACTCGCTCATTCTGAGTTTGGCTGAACCCACATAGGCGATGATGGGGATGCTGACCCGTTTTAAGCGGTCATAGAGAACTTCGGCGTGTTCTTCTGACAGTTCTTTTTTCGACGCCGCAAACCACGACGAACTCGATAACTGGCTGGCGATGGGCTCCAGCGTCGGGTAAGGGACACAAAGCGAGAGCGTACCCGAAATGTCGCCCATGGTGACTTCAAAGGTCATCAAGATGACCATTTCTGACGGCAAGTATAGCTGCATCAACAGCTGCGGGTTGGTTTCGGACTGTTCAAGAGACAGGTTCAGCGGCAAGACGTTCGCCCAGGCTTCATGCAAACAGTCAAACGCGCGGTATAACACTTTTTCGATAATGGTTTGTTCGATCTCGGTGAGTTCGCGGTTTTTCTTAAAGACGTTGCCCGCGCCGCCCATCAGCCGGTCAATCACCGGAAACGAAAGCGTCGGCGAAAGCTCGATCAGCGCCTTGCCTTCCAGCGGGTCCATGTTGATGATGTTGAGCGATGTTGGGTTGGGGATCGAACGGATAAATTCTTCGTACGAGATTTGGTCGACCGAGACCAACTTGACTTCAACAATTGTGCGTAAAAAGGCCGAAAGCGAAATCGAAAACACCCGCGCGAAGTGGTCGTGCAGGTTGTGCATGGTGCGGATCTGGTCTTTCGAAAAGCGGTCAGGGTGGTTAAAGTCATAAACCTTAACCTCGCGCACTTCGCCCTCATCGCCGCCTCCGCCGCCCCCTAGATCAGAGCCGCCTTCGCCGGTCGCAAACGCCGACAGCAGCGCATCAATCTCATTCTGTGAAAGAATGTCCGCCATTTCATTCTGTCCTTACGCTTAGGGAACGATCACTTTCAATATGACTCGTTTAACCTCACCTTTGGTGAGCTTTAAATTAATTTCATTTTTGATTCGGTTTCTCAAGTTTTCACGGCCGACTTTGCCGTTGATTTCCACTCGCGTTTGCGACGCCAGTTCTTCTTGAATAATCTGTTCGATGATGGGCATCATATTTTTGGGGTCTTCGGTTTCAATGCCCATTTCAGTCAACGCTTCTTTTTCAGAGTTCTGGCCGCGAGGCAGAATTTCAAGCGTCACGTCAGCCGTGAACATGTATTGATCGTCTGGAGGGGCGAGGTTCCCGACAAATTTTTCAGAGAACTCATACATATATCCCAATTCCTCTGAAAATTCGGGTGTAGGGACATCAGATGTATTGCCGCCGCTCATCATCATGAACGCTACGACGCCAACCACGATTAGCAGGACGCCGAATCCTGCGATAATAAAGGGAAGTTTACTTTTAGGCTTCTCGTCCTGTTGAACTTCAGCTTGTTCTGGGGCGTCTCCCATCTTAGATGTCTCCTTAAGTGACTCGATTCAACTTTAATAATTTCATGTCAGTATAGATATCATATATCAAGCCTGTCAAGCATGTTTTTGCCGAATTGAGTAAAACCACGCTGCAAATTTTGCCTACTGAAGCACAGCAAAACCATTTGTCAATAATTGAGTGTCATGGTTTTGGACCATCAATGACTCTTTTTCTCCTAACCCGGTTAACAGCTGAATCTCTTCAACCGTTTGATTAATAGGGCCTAGTAGCAAAGATTAAGCAAAATTGGCGCCGAATAGTTTCGCGGTTGTCATTCGGGCTTACCCTCAACCGCCCTCTCGCTTGACGGTATTTGACCGCAGCGAGTAGAATAGACTCTTGTCAGAGAAAGGGTATTTCATGAACCTTCGTATCAACCCACTCGGATTCATCGCGGCGGCAGTCTGTCTACTCATCGCCTGTAGCACGCCATCACAAATCGCCATGCAGCCCGCCACCGTTCTCGAACGCGACGTATTTACTTGTAAGTCACTGTCTCCTCAAAACCGTTGGATCGGCGTGACCGACCAATTTGACCCTCAGTTAGACCCGCGGGTCGTTGTGGTGGCCCGGTTCGCCGATGAAGACATGGACACCCAGGTCATCTACGAATTACAAAACCCCAACAACAACATCGTCTTGACCGAAAAAATTGGAAAACCAACTCAAAAAACGCTTGGCGTCTACTTTGAAATGAGACAATTCGAGCGCTTTGGCGGGGAAGGCAAATGGATCGCCACCGTCTGGGGCGACGGCGAACCAATTGGCCAACAAACATTTTGGATCGGCGAAAAAATCGAAGAGGAAGGCGACGGCTCTGACCGCTACTTTGTCATCGGTGAAGAATCGCTGTTAAGCGCCACCGCCGCAGCGGCCTTAGACCAATATGAAAGCCAATCGTATTCAGACTATATCGAAGAAGCGACGCCCGACGTTGACGCGATCCCGGCTGATTCTCCCCTTTTGATCGCGCCATCTCAACCAACAGAAATCATGAGCCCCTAACGGGAACCATCACACCATAACTCCATGGATATTTTTACACAGACGATTCTAGAAGAAAAAGACATTCTCGCTGCGCGCGACCGCGCGCGCATCATCAGCGACGAGATGGGCTACGGCGTAACTCAACAGCTTCAGGTCACCACCGCCGTCTTTGAGCTCGGCAAAAACATTCTCGAACACGGCGGCGGCGGCGAGATTACCATCGCCATTTTGACCGAAGACGACTCGCTGTCGCTTGAGATCGAAGGCAAAGACGAAGGCCCCGGGCTGGATGAAGACCAAGTCGAAGAACTGCTGAAATCCAGCGGCAGCTCGACCGCATTGCGCGGCATCCCCGCCATGAGGCGCATGATGGACAAGATTGAAATCGAGTCAGAGCCTGGCGCGGGCACCTTGATTCGGCTATTTAAAAAGAAGCCTGATACCACCAAAACTCTGGCGCATAACATCGTCAGTTTTTTTAACAAGAAGTTTTCCAGCCGCCAAAACCTGTCTATCACCGATGAGATGAGGGCCCAAAACCAAAACCTGGTTCAAACCCTATCATTGTTTGAAGAGAAAAACGAAGAACTCAAAAAAACCAACCAACAATTGCTTGACCTTAAACAAGAGCTTGAAGACTCAAACAACGAACTCCAACAGCGAACAACCGAACTGCAAGACGCGCTGTTGTCGCTTGGCGACCGCACTACCGAACTTGAATCCCAAAACCGGCGCTTTACAGCGTTGATGAAGTCGATGAACGACGGGGTGGTGATCACCAGCCGGGCGGGCGGCGTGAGCCAAGCCAATTTAAAAGCCTGTGAGTGGCTCGGTATGGAAGAACACTCAATCCTCGAACTCAACAAATCTGGCTGGCTTGACCTGGTCGATTCCGTCTGGAGCGACTCGGAACGCGACTGGAAGACCACCCAAAACGAAATTGGCGAAACCCCCACCTGTGAACAACAGTTTATGATTCATTCACCTACGACCAATTCGCTGCTTCAATGCCGCACCGCGCCTATGCAAGACCCCGACAATAAAGTTATTGGCCGCATTTGGTTTTTTACCCCTGTGTGAAATCAGAATTAGCATCCAATCCTCTCGCGATACCCAAAAGAGGCTTGGTCCCTTTTGGGTTTTTGAATCGATATGTTTTAATACATGCATCTACTCTACGACAAGGACATTTACCATGCGAATCAGTCTTTCAATCGCCATCATCTTATGTTTCGCCGTTTCTGTGAATGCGTCATCGTTAAACGCCAAAGACTATGGCGCGGCGGGCGACGGGGTCAAAGACGACGGCCCCGCGATTCAGAGAGCGCTCAATGAAATCGGCGAAGCGGGCGGCGGCGAGGTTTTTCTGCCTGCCGGGCGCTATCGAATCAACGATCACATTGTCGTCCCCTCCGGCGTCACGCTGCGCGGGATCTGGCAGGCGCCGCATCACTCTGACCAGGCCTGGGGATCGGTGTTGCACGCTGTCGGCCGCGAAGGCGAAGAAACCGGCCCGGCGTTGGTCCAGCTGTCGCCCAGCTCGACCGTCAAAGGCATCACCATCTATTACCCCAACCAGCGCCTTGAAAACGTCAAAGCCTACCCCTACGCCATCCAAGGGCGCGGCATGAACGGCAGCGTGATTGACGTGACGCTGGTCAACGCCTATCAGGGCATCGACTTCGGCACACACCACAACGAGTTGCATGTCATCCGCAATGTGTTTGGCTGTTGCCTGCGGCGCGGCGTCTACATCAACAATTGCACTGACATAGGCCGCATCGAAAACGTCCATTTCAATCCACACTTTTGGTCGCGCGCCAAGGTCGAACCAGACGCGCGCATCAAAAACATGAAAGAACTGATTGACTACCTCAACAACAATACCGAAGTCTTCATCTTTGGCCGCACCGATTGGGAATATGTGGTAAACACCTTCGCCTTCGGGTTTGATAAATGCTATAAATTTATTGAAACCGAGCAGGGCGCCTGCAACGGCAATTTTCTCGGCATCGGCGCTGACGGCGGGCGCTATGCGCTTTGGGTGGAAGCAACCCAGCCGCCGGGACTGTTAATCACTAACGGCGAGTTTGTGACCTTCTCTCACGAAGACAGCACCCAAGTGGTCACCACCGAAAGCTACAAGGGCGTCGTTCAACTCAACAACTGTTCATTCTGGGGGCCGACTGACCGCCTGGCCAACCTGCGCGGGCCGGGTTCGGTTTCGTTTCAACAATGCAACTTCGTCCATTGGAACCATAAAGGCGGCGACAAACACGGCATCCACGCCGAGAACGGCGAAGTCTATATCAACAACTGCCGCTTTCGCGAGGCCAAGCCCCAAATTTATCTTGGCGAAAAGGTCAAAGGCGCCATCATCACCGGCAACCGCTTCAACAATGAAATGTGGATCAAAAACAAAACCAAAGCGCCTGTTGAAGTTGGACTCAATATTGAAGTGAAATAGCCGTCTTCATTCTCGCGGTTTGGGTAGTGTCAGTTCGCTTTGGGGCGGGCTTTCAGTCCCTGATTCACAGGCGTTTCCAGAGATAGGCGCAAGCCCTTGATAGATAAAGCGGACCATATGAAACGAAGACAATTCATACAAACATCACTCTATAGCGCGGCTGGGGCATTGTTGCAGCCCGTGTTTGCGGACGCGGGAGGGTTGCGAACGATCACCTACAACGTCCTGCAATGCAGCGGCTGGCCCAAACGCATCGCCAAAGACCGCCTGGGCGAATTTTCGTCACAGCTGCCCGCGCGGTTTGCGATGGAACTGGCGCTGTACCATCCTGACATCATCACATTTCAAGAGTGCCCTTCTGAAAGCGTCGTCAAAGAAATCGCCAACCGATTAGATATGAATTCCGTTTATTTCCCAAGCGGTGAGAACTGGCCGGGAGCGCTATTGACCCGCTTTAACATCCTTTCGTCTCAAAACCACCCAACCGTTGACGGCAAGCGCCCGCCTAAGTTGTTCACCCGCCATTGGGGCAAGGCGGAAGTGTTGAATCCAAAAACCAACGAGCGCTACATCGTCCATAGCGCGCATCTCCACCCACAAAGCAAAGACATCCGTTATGATGAAGTGACCGCGATGTTGAAGGCGATGAAAAGCGAGATGGAGTCGGAGGTAAACTTCATCTTACAAGGCGACTTAAACCATGGGCCTGACATGGCGTCATACCGCCGCTGGCTAAAAGCGGGGTTGGTCGATTGTTACGCCAAAGCCGGCGCAGGCGAGCCGTTAACCTTTAGGGCTGACTCGCCCTTTTGCCGCATTGATTATATCTGGGTCAATAAACGCCTAGCCACGCGAGTCAAAGCGGCGCGGGCGTTGCACGAGGGCGCCTTTCGGCTGCACCGAAACGACCCCGGTTCGTTCGCGCTCAGCGACCATATCCCCGTCCTGGCGCAGTTTAAGTAAATGAATTTTGGCTCATCCGGGATTTGGATACGTTCTCTCAAATCGAATTAGAGCACTCATCCAATCATGATTTGCGGCGAAAAACCGCTACACTTCATCTGGCATGTGGTAGGGCTTTCGTGATTCACGCACCTTACCGTAGAGCAGGTCGTTGGCTTCGTTGTCGCCGATTACCATCTCTTTGTCCGGGTCGTATTTTAAATTGCGCTGCAGCAGATACGCCGCGTTAGCGAGGTGAATCAACGAACACGACAAGTGGCCTTCTTCGATCTCGGCGTTGAGGTCGTCGCGGTTGCGGCTGCGCACCGCTTTGATAAAGTTTTCAAAATGGTGCGTCCCGCTTTTGCCGGTTTTGTCAGGCTGGCGGTCGCGCTCCATATAGGCGGCGTAGTTGCCGTATCCCCAGGTCTTGATGTAGCCCTCTTCGCCAAAGAACAGGCAGCCAATCACATTGCCATCTCCGCCGATGTCGAGTTCGTCGTTGGTGATCCAATGGCGCACTTCAAACTGGTGCATCTTTTCATTGCCCGGATATTTATAGGCCGCCACCATAGTATTGGGCGTCTCTTGGTCGTCGTCAAACATGAAGTGGCCGCCCTGGGCCATCACCAGCCGCGGAAGGTCAACGCCCAGGCCCCAACGGGTGACGTCCATCTCATGGACGCCCTGGTTGCCCAGGTCGCCGTTGCCATAGTTCCATTGCCAGTGCCACTCATAGTGAAAGCGGTTTTCGCTGAAGGGCTTGTCGGGCGCGGGGCCGATCCACTGGTCATAATGGACGCCTTCGGGCGGCTTTGGCTTTGGCGGCGTCTTGCCGATGGTGTCGCGCCATTTGTAACACAAGCCCTTGGCGTAATAGACCTCGCCCAAGTAGCCGTCATGTAACAACTCAATCGCCTCGCGAAAGGCGTCGCAGCTGCGGCTTTGGGTTCCGTGTTGGACGATGCGGTTATACTTACGCGCGGCGGCGACCAGTTGTTTACCTTCAAATATATTGTGTGAGCAGGGCTTTTCGACATAGGCGTCCTTGCCCGCTTGACAGGCCCACACGCCTTGGATGGCGTGCCAGTGGTTGGGCGTCGCAATTGAAATTGCGTCGATGTCTTTATTGTCGAGCATCTTTCGAAAATCGGTATAGAGCGAAACGTTTTGGGGCAGATGTTCGTCGAGTTTTTCGCGGCGTTCGCTCAACACGTTTTCGTCGATGTCACAGAGGCCCGCCACTTCGACGTTCTTTTGTTTGGCGTGTTCTTCAACGTGCGCTTGGCCGCGCCCACGCAGGCCGACAACGCCCACACGAACCACATCGTTCGCAGAATAGGCTTTGGTTTGAATCAATACCCCCGCGCCAGCGGCGGTGGTTTTGAGAAATGAACGGCGGTCAGTAGACATAATTCATTCTCCCCAAAAAAGATGATGAGACTTTATCTTAAAGAAACAAAAACAAAAAAGCAATTGGCGAAACCAAACTCCCGAGAGTGTTTATCCTACGGCGCCTCATCAAATTAAACCTGCTCTGGTGGGTTTGACATTGTGTTAGAAATTTAATACGTTGCCAACCAGATACACCCATCTTAGATACGGAGGATATTTGTATGAAGAAGATTTTTGGCATCACATCATTGTGTCTCATCATTGTGGCAGTTGCGGTTGCGCCCCAGGCGCAAGTGATTAAAGCGGTTGATTTTTCGGCCGCGTCCGGTTATTCAGACGGCCCGCTCGAAGGGCAGGGCGATACTGACAGCGTCTGGATCAATGGCCACGACACCAATCTCAACACCCGCTTCGAAGTGGTCAATGAACAGTTGGTTGTCACCCAAAACCCTGACGATAACCAGTGGATCTATCTCTCTATGCCCACGCTTCAAGGCGACTTCTCAGCGACTTGGGACTGGCAATTTGTCAGGCCCGCCGAAAACGATATTGACGATGTGTCTGACACGGTAGACTTTGGCTTTACGTTCAGCGACTCGGTCAATTTTGAGGCAGTCGACGGCAACCCCAATATCAACTTCAACGAATGCGGTATGATGATTCGCATGAACACCGACCCCGACCTCGACGCCCGCAACGGCGACTGGGCCGGCGGCGGCAGCTATTCGGCAGTGAACCCCATCGACTATCGCGATGGCTCACCGATTTCAATGCGGGTCGAAGTCAACGCCCTTGATGAAATCTATGACGCCTATGTTTCAATCGATGGCGGCGATGAAATTCAACTGGCGGACGACTACGGCTTTCGCCGCATCGCCTCCGAAGAAACCCTGGGCGTGAATTGCATCGCCTTGTGGTGCAACGGCGACGTTCATGGCAACGCGGTCATTCTCGACAACATCGTGCTGTTCGGCCCCAGCGACGTGGGTGAATTCTCACTGTATTAAGTTTGGCCCAACGGCGACGTTCAGGCCGGGCGGGTGACTTCACCCGCCCGGTTTTTTTCCACCCAAATACACATTGGATAAATTTACGGTTTTTACATGAGATTAGGTAATCATTTGAAATCTCAACAACGGCTCGGCGGGAGCCTCGCCCTCCCACAAAAATCACCGCAGCCACAACTTCCGGTCCAGCGTACGGTATTGCAGCGCTTCGGCGATGTGAGCGGGTTGAATGGTTTCGCTCACTTCAATGTCAGCGATGGTGCGCGCCACTTTGATGACGCGGTCATAGGCGCGGGCGGAGAGGTTGAGGCGCTCCATCCCAGCGCGCAGCATGGCCCGGGTGGGTTCATCCATCGCGCAGTAGGTCTTAATATCTTTCGAGCTCATATGCGCGTTACAAAACACGTGCGCGCTCTTGAAGCGCTGGCTCTGATGGCCGCGCGCATTCACCACGCGCCCGCGAATCTGCAGCGACGTCTCGCCCTTGGGCGGCGCGTGCATCTCATCAAAAGTCACGCTTGGCGCTTCGACGTGAATGTCGATTCGGTCGAGCAACGGGCCGGACAGTTTTGAAATGTAGTGCTGAATCTTGTTGGGCGTACAGGTGCATTGGTGCGCCCCGTCGCCGTAGTAGCCGCATGGGCAGGGGTTGGCCGCCGCGATCATCATAAAGCGGCTGGGGAAAGTCAACGAACCCGACACGCGCGATATCGTCACCACGCCGTCTTCGAGCGGCTGGCGCAGGTTTTCTAAAATGTCGCGCTGAAATTCGGGCAACTCGTCTAAAAACAAGACGCCATGATGGGCCAGGCTGACCTCGCCGGGTTTTGGGTACGCCCCGCCGCCAATCAACCCTGCGTATGAAACCGAATGGTGGGGCGAACGAAACGGCCTTACAGATACCAGCGCCTGTTCAGCCGACAGCGAGCCGTGAATGCTATGAATCTTGGTGGTCTCAAGCGATTCTTCAAATGTCATGGGCGGCAGGATGCCTGGCAGCCGCCGCGCCATCATAGTCTTGCCCGAACCCGGCGGGCCGATCAACATACAGTTATGCCCCCCAGCCGCGGCGACTTCGAGCGCGCGTTTGACGTGTTCCTGCCCTTTCACGTCGGCAAAATCGGCATCGATGGTCTCACTGGTTTCAAAGAGTTTTTGCACATTCACCGAAACGGGCGCGGCGTTTGACTCGCCGTTGAGAATGCCCACTGCGTCGGGCAGCGTCTTGACGCCATACACCTCAAGGCCGTCGACCACAGCAGCCTCGCGGGCGTTGTCGTGAGGCAGCAGCATCTGTTTGAATTTTCCATCGCGGGCGGAAAGCGCGGCCGGCAAGGCCCCGCGAATGGCGCGCAAGCCGCCGTCGAGCGCCAGTTCGCCAAGTAACAGTGTGTCGTTGAGCGCTTCTTGAGGGATCAACCCGGCGGCGGCGATCAATGCAATCGCGATGGGCAGATCCAGCGACGAGCCTTCTTTGGGCACGTCGGCGGGCGCCAGGTTGATGGTCATGCGTTTGACCGGGTACGAAAACCCACAGTTGGTCAGCGCCGAACGCACCCGCTCGCGGCTCTCGCGCACGGCGGCGTCGGGCAGACCGACAATGGTCAGCCCGGGTTGGCCAGGGGCCATATCCAGCTCAACGTCCATGACATAGGCGTCAACGCCCATCGCGGCGCTGGCGCGAGTGAGGATATACATGCCGCCTCGCTTTCCAATCGTCTACACTATACCATCATGATCGATATTCATGTTTGAAAGCAACGGCAACAACGCAATTTTTTATGTTTTCCTAATCATTTAGGTTTAAGATAAAATGTACGTGATTACCAGGAGAACTTTTTTGAATACAAAAAGAGGCTTCACGTTAATCGAGTTGTTGATTGTCGTCGCCATTATCGGCATTCTGGCGGCGATTGCCGTGCCCAATTTTCTCAACGCCCAGACGCGCTCAAAGTTGGCGCGGGTTCGCGCAGACATGAAGGCGCTCGAAACCGGGCTGGAGATGTATTTTCTTGACCAAAATTCTTACATCCCCGACGCCAACGGAGAAGACATTGCACGATACATGATTGGCTTTCACCGCTTAACTTCGCCCACGGCGTATCTATCAGGCCCAATGAATGACCCGTTTGGCCGTAAAGAAGTACGCGCCGCGAACGAGAGTTTTATCATTATCCTGACAGGCAGCACCAACGCGGCGAACGTGTACACACCTACCATCCCGCTCAATACCTTTATGCTCCTAAGTTTTGGTCCTGACCACGACAACGACAATGAAGGCTTCACCAATGGCCAATACCCATGGGGCGCAGGCGACCCTCAAACCTGGATCAACCGCCGCGCATTTGATGTCACCAACGGGCTGAACAGCAACGGCAACATTCAGGTTGGCGGCGGCCAACGCCCCACTGGCGAACCGTTCACCAACCTTTCCCCTGTGTATGATTATTTGTATTCAAACTAGATTGATCAATAAAACCTACGAGTGGTACGTCTCAGTTCGCTTCAGTGCGGGCTTTCATGCCCTCTTGCACAGGCGCTCACTGATACGCCCCACCCTTAGGCCTTGGCTGCGTATTTTGTTGTGTTTGAATGCTGTTTTTTTTAAACACGAAAAATCATGCGTCTACGATTCGTTGGGCGAGTTCTTGGGTGACTCCCGGCACCTGGCAAATCTCTTCAACCGACGCACTCTTCATTTTCTTGATGGAGCCAAAGTGTTTGATTAAGGCGCGTTCTTTGGCGGGGCCGACGCCTTTGATATTTCGTAACGTTGAATGCTTGACCCGCTTGCCGCGAAGTTTGGCGTTGTAGGCGTTGCCGAAACGATGGGCTTCGTCGCGGACGAATTGCAATAAGCGCAATCCTAGATTACGACGTTCAAGGCGCACCGGCTCGCTCAGCCCCGGCAGGTAAATCAGTTCCTCTTTTTTGGCGAGGCCGCAGATGGGGAAGTTGGGAATGTCGAGTTCGTCGAGCGCTTCCATGGCGGCGTTCAGGTGCCCTTTGCCGCCGTCAATCATGATGAGGTCGGGCGGTTTGGCGAAACGCTTTTTCTCGTCATCGTCGCCGTCTCCATGCGAAAAACGGCGCCGCAGCATCTCCTGCATACACGCGTAATCGTCTTGGCCTTCAACGCCTTTGATCTTAAAGCGGCGGTAGGACGACTTCTGCGGTTGGCCGTCCTGAAACACCACCATTGCCCCGACGGAATGGTCGCCTTGGGTGTTGGCGATGTCGTAGCCTTCGATGCGCAGCGGCAGTACTTCGAGTTTGAGCGACTCTTGAAGGGCAATCACATTCTCCGCCACGCTGCGTTTGACGCCGTGAAGTTTGCGGTAGTGGTTTTCGGCGTGGTGGCGACTATTTTTCTCAGCCAGCTGAAGCATGGCGTGTTTCATGCCGCGATGGGGCGTTTTGATTTTGATTGTGCGTTCCATCAAATTCGACAGCGCATTTTCGAGCGTGTTCATGCGCTCTTTGCCGATGGATGACGGCAGGTAAATTTCTTTGGGCACATCGGTGTTGCGCGCATAAAACTGGCTAAGAAACGCATACAGCGCCTCCGCCGCTTTGGCGTGGGTGGCGCCGTCGAGCATGTGGTTTGACGTGCCCACCACCCGACCGTTGCGGCGGCGAATTACCCCCACACAGGCGGCGGCGTGGACACGGGTGTAGCCGATGAAATCCTGGTTTTCGACAGTGTGTTGAAGCATCTTCTGTTGTTGGGCGAAATGATGGGCGGCGTTGAGGATGTCGCGGTAAAACGCGGCTTTCTCGAAATAGAGTTCGTCTGAACACGCGTCCATTCGGGTTTGAAGATGGCGAATGACGTCCTCGTGTTTGCCGCGCAGGAACCCTTCGATGCCTCTGCAGAGCGCGGCGTATTCCGCCTTGGTCACCACCTCGCCGCAGGGCGCGCAACAACGCCCCATCTCATAATCTAAACAGGGGCGCACCTTCAAGAGTTTGTCTGAGTCGTACTTACAGGTGCGGACCGGAAAAATTTCATGCAGCGCGGTCAGTGTTCGCCGCGCGTGAGTTACATGAGGGTAGGGGCCGAAATATTGTCCGCCGTCTGACTCGACTGTTCGCGTCAAAAACGCGCGGGGAAACTCTTCGTTTGTAATTTTGATGTAGGGGTAGCGTTTGTCGTCTTTGAGGCGAATGTTAAATTCAGGCCGGTATTTTTTGATCAGGTTAAATTCGAGAACCAGCGCTTCTTCTTCGCTGTCAGTAATGATCGGCCTGACCTCTTTGATCAATTCGACGAACGGCGAGGCGTAGGCGCCGTTTGTTCGCGAACAATGCGAACGGATGCGCTTTTGAATGTCGATGGCCTTACCGACATACGCGACCCTGCCCTGGCCGTCGATCATTTGGTAGACGCCTGGCCCGGTGGGCAATAGCGAGATTTGGTCTCGGGTAATCATGGTTCATTTATTGTAACGGTGTTGCGGATACGCGGTATGCTAACTCTCTGGTTGTTTCTTGATCGGGCGTTGTTTGTGTTGTAAGAGGTAGCCAATAAAACAAAGAGGCAAAAACAGAATAGGCGCAATCGCGCTGGCGATTAAATAGCTGCCAACGCAGGCGGTGACCAGAATAATGACCTGTTTTTCCATATAAATGACGAGAATCGCCGCAATAAACGCCAATATGGCGGGCCAGAGGTTGCCCAACACCCGGTCGAGGTGTTGAAGTACGCCGACCTCTTCGAAAAAGTTGCGCAGGTAGCCCATTTGTTTGTCGTCAGTGTAAAGGACATACAACAAGCCTGCCAAGACGCCCACAAACACCAACGCAACATACATGCGTTTGGCGAGAATGATTCCGATTACGGCGAAGACGATGCTAAACAGGATAATAATCCAGGGGTTGTCGGGCATGTATTGGTTGGGGTCTATCTCAAAGATGGGCAGCAGCGACTGAAGCAGGTTGTAGAGGCTATAGCCAAACAAAAAGCCCATTACAAAGCCGACGGCGTTGACGCCGAAGCGAAACAACATCCAGCCGAAGCCAAACAGGCCGACGCCGAGCGCGAGTTGAAAATAGAGGTTGGGTTCGTTCATGTGTTTTATGCGTTTAGGTGTCCTGAGAGTTCTTCGAGAATCTGGTTGCATTCCTGGTCAGACGGGTTGAGCGTCACGGCGGCGCGGTAACAGTCGTAGGCGCCCTCGATATCATGAGTCTGGGCGCGAATAAAGCCAAGCATCTTCAGCGCCTCAAAGTGGTCGGGCTCTTTTTCGAGGCAGGCTTGCAGCGGCTCGGCCCCGGTTTCATATTCACAATCGCGCACCGCAATGGCGCCGCGCACCAAAGCGATCTCAGGACAGTCAGGGTCGCTGGCGTTGGCGCGCTTGAGAAACTCTTTCATTTTCTTTTCGTCGTTATATTCATGGGCCAACAGCGCCAGATACGCGTAAGGGCGCGGGTTGTCGCGGTCCATCTTGAGGGCGCGAACAAACGCCTCGCGGGCTTCGTTGTGGCGCCCGGTCATTTGACAGGCGATGCCCATCTCGACCAGGGCCTCTTCATAGTCAGAGTCGATCTCTAACGCGTCGTGAAGATAAGCCAGCCCTTCGTCATAGCGCCCCATCCGGTTCAGGGCCTTGCCGAGGTTATATAACACGCGAATGTCGGGGTCGTGGCGGTTGAGGTATGAAATAAAGACATCATGAGCGCGTTTGTAGAGGCCCTTTTTGGCGAACGCGAACCCCAACAACAAGGTCGCCTCGCGTTCAACCCCCGGTATGTCTTTGATGTCCATCAATCGCAGGATGGCCTGATCAAAGTCGCCGGCGGAAAACAAATTGGCCGCCTCAAGCATCTCTTCGCGGGCTTCTTGTTCGGGCGTGCGTTGGCCGCCCTCGTTGTTGTTTTCGAGACCGCGCATCACCGCGTCGATGCCGCGTTTGGCCGATTCCTGGCTAGAGTCGAGTTCAAGGCATTGTTCGTAGTAGTCTTGCGCTTTGTTGAGTTTGTTTTGCTTGCGCAGAATGTCGCCCGCCATGCAGTAAAACGGAGCGTAGTCAGGCATGGCCTTGATGCCCTGTTCGGCGACTTTCAGCGCTTTGGCTGGCGCTTGTTGGCGGTTGAGCAGGCGGACGAGTTCGGTGCGCGCTTTAACATCGCGGGGGTTGA
The DNA here is from genome assembly GCA_964556895.1 of uncultured bacterium. Classification (GTDB taxonomy): domain Bacteria; phylum Hinthialibacterota; class Hinthialibacteria; order Hinthialibacterales; family Hinthialibacteraceae; genus Hinthialibacter. The sequence continues at coordinate 39,163 of CAZKYC010000016.1, forward strand.
GTTTGAGCGCCTTGCGAAACATCTTCTCGCCCTTGCGCTCGTCGCCGGTTTTGAGCAGGGTGCGCCCGAACGAACACAACACCTCTAAATCATTGGGCAACAGGCCCATGATTTTTTCATACATTGAGAGCGCGTCGGCGTGGCGCTCCATGTCGTCATAGATTCGGGCGATGAGAAAATAGACGTCGGGAAAGTCGGGCTGTTCAACCAGCGCTTTTTTTAACGAAACCAGCGCCTGGTCGTAATGACCGCCAGAATAGAAGTCGAGGCCGGATTTATAGTGTTGGACAAAAGTATTCATCACAGCCCGGTTGGGCGTTAGTTTTCACCAGATGCGCGTTGGCCCAGAACAGAAGAAATGGGCGATACTGGATTCGAACCAGTGACTTCCAGTTTGTGATACTGGCGCTCTAACCAACTGAGCTAATCGCCCTTATCAATCAATTCATTATCTCTTGCAACGACTGACAGTCAAGCCGTTTTTGGCGGGGTGTAACCGATTTAGAATCCAACGTAACAAAAACTTGAGATTTTGTTGCGCTCGGCATGGGCGCAATTTTTTTCGGACAGGCTTGTCAATGATTGATATGACATCTAGTCATCCAGGCCGTCTTTAGACGGCGTTAAATCCTGCCCGACCAGCGCGGCGCGCAGAAACGCATCGATGTAATTGTCGAGGTCGCCGTCGATCACGTTTTGAATATCGCCCCGCTCTTCGCTGGTGCGGTGGTCTTTGATCATGGTATAGGGGTGAAACACATATGAGCGAATCTGGTTGCCCCAGGCGATGTCGCGCTTCTCGCCGCTGAGTTCGCTGACTTTTTCTGCATGTTCCTGCTCCATCAGTTCAAAGAGGCGCGCTTTAAGAATATTCATTGCGGTATATTTGTTTTGATGCTGCGAGCGCTCGTTCTGGCAACTGACAACAATATTGGTCGGCAAGTGAGTGATGCGAATTGCCGAATCGGTCACGTTGACGTGCTGGCCGCCCGCGCCGGACGCGCGAAAGGTGTCGATGCGCAGTTCGCTCTCGTCGATCTCGACTTCGATGTCTTCTTCGATTTCGGGCAAGACATGGACAGAAGCGAACGAGGTGTGCCGCCGCTTGTTGGCGTCAAACGGAGAGATGCGCACCAGGCGGTGAATGCCCGACTCGGCGCGCAACCGCCCATTAGCGTAGTCGCCCTTGATATGAATGGTCACATTTTTCACACCGGCCTCGTCGCCGTCTTGCAGGTCGACGATTTGAGAGTTCCAGCCTTTTCGTTCTGCGTAGCGCAAGTACATGCGCATCAGCATCGACGCCCAGTCGCATGATTCCGTCCCGCCCGCGCCGGGGTGGATGTTGAGATAACAATTTGAGCCGTCATGCTCGCCGCTGAGCGTGCAGAGCATCTCGTATTGGTCAAGTTCTGAAGACAGCCCATCCAATTCGCTTTGAAAGTCGGCGAGATGGCCCTTATCGTTTTCTTCTTCGGCCATTTGGGCCAGTTCGATGGCGTCAGAAAACCGGGCGGTTAAATCCTGAAACGGGTCGATTAAATTTTTGATACGGCGGATGGCCTTGCCGTGTTCTTGGGCTTTTTGGGGGTTGTCCCAAAAGCCGGGAGCGTTCATCTCGTCTTCGAGGCGGCTGATATCAGCGCGTTTGGCCTCGACGTCAAAGATGCCTCCCGAACTCTTCGAGGCGTTGACTGTGGTTTTTTAATTGATACAGGACGTCTTCGTACATGATGTCTCCTCAACAATTTATCAGACGAGTAGTAGCCAAGCGGATTTTAGGTTTTGCGTCAACGTGCATACGCATCTATGATACACCCTATGGCAGTATCACTTGCGTCATTGAATTGAGGGGAAGTTCATTTATGGGCCTTCATGTCTATCCTGTCACAATTGGGCAGATTTCGCCGCCGATTCACGGTTTATTATCGCGGCCAGACTCAAAAGACCACACCCTGCCGACGCTCATCTTCTATCATGGGCTGAACGGTACGCGCAACCAGGCCTTTCAAGACCGCTATTTAAAAATGGCCGAGGCCATTCAATCGCTGAATTGCAACCTCATTTCCGTCGACCTCAGAGGCCATGGCGAACGGCGCGCCGACAAAAACATCCCCGCAGTGGAAAATTTCATCCGCCTCTTGCCCGACAAAGAAAAGAACCCCTTCGAAGGCGCGCTAAATGACGTCACCCGGACGGTCGATTTTGTAATTGAGAAGAAGATCGCCCATCCCCAACACGTCGGGGTAATCGGCCTGTCGTGGGGCGGAACCCATGTCTTATACGCCTTAAAACACGAACGCCGCATCCGATGCGGCATTTCACTCTTGCCCGTGTGCAACATCGGCAGCCTGCTGGAATTTCGTTCAATGAAAGACCACCCCATCATCAAACAATATGAACCAACGGGGTTTGTCAAACAACTCGCGCCCAAGCCGCTGTTGATGGTGACGGGAGAAAAAGACAAACGCGCCGAGCCGCGCTTCGCCAGCGATTTGTTTCAAGAATTAGAGAAGGAATATGAAAAGGCCGGCGCCGCTGACCGCTTGGCGTATGCGATGTTGTTAAACGCCGGCCACGCCTATGATGAACGAATGACCGACATGGTCACTGAATGGATCACCCACTATTTAATCCCCGAAGCCGACTCGCCTGTGTAGACGCTATTTCAGAGAAACAGGAACCACCCCGCGCGCCTTGCGGGCGCCGTACAACACATCCACCACCGCTGTACACATGGGGTCGAGATAGCCGTAGCCACACAAAAAAATGGGCGCGTTTGGAAAGCGATTGACCAGATAGGGGCTGCCAAACGAAATCATGGCGACTGACTTATTGGTCTCCAGCGCCTGGTCGACTAACTGGGCCATGGCGTCAGGCAAGTCGACCGTACCTTTGTCAGGTAAGACGTCAATCGCCGCAGCGATAATCACAAATTCGCTGGTTTCGATGCAATGCCGCGCGGTTTGATAGACGGTGTCGTTGCTGGTTGGGGTGATGGCGACGCTTGACACGCATAAACACCTGGCTTCGACTTCTTCAAAAAACGCTTCACCGTAGTCGCTAAATTCATCCGCCGAATCAAACAACACAATCGCCGCGGTAGGCCGGTCGGTCGGGAACGGCAACAACTCGTCCCGGTTGGCCAGAATCGTCACCGCATCGCTCGAGATGGATGCGCAGGCGTTATCGGCCTCGTTGGACTGAAGCAGTTGGTCAATCGCATCCATCGAACAGGGCGGACGGTTGTAGACTTCAAAGATTGCTTTCAGGGTCAAGATCCTGCGAACCGACTCGTTGACGCGTTCTTCAGACAAACGGCCAGAATTGACCGCTTGTTCAACCCCTTCATAGGCCGCGTTTAAATCAGGCGGCATCAAGATCAAATCGACTCCCGCCTCAATCGCTAACACGGCGGCTTCGCCGGGTTCATAGAGCGAGGTCACCCCGCCCATCAACATGGCGTCAGTCACCACAACGCCCTTGAAGCCCAATTCTTCGCGAAGCAGGCCCGTAATGATCGGACGCGACACCGTAGCCGGGCGCTTCTCTCCCGGATCAAGCGCGGAGACGGCAATGTGAGAGGTCATGATTGACGGCAATTCGTTGTCTTGAATCAACCTGCGATACGGCAACAGCTCGACGGTATCGAGGCGCTCGCGCGGCGCTTCGATTACGTCGAGAACCCGGTGTGAATCAAGCGACGTGTCGCCGTGGCCGGGGAAATGCTTCCCACACGAAATGACGCCGCCCTTGTGAAGGCCGCGCACCGCTTGTTTGGCCATGTTTGCGACCACTTCAGGGTCGCCGCTGTATGACCGGGTATTGATAATCGGGTTTTTGGGGTTAATATTGACGTCCATCACCGGGGCGAACACCCAATTGACGCCAATCGCCTTGGCCTCAACCGCGGTATGATAGGCCGTGATGTAGGCGTAGGGTTCAAACCCGGTCGCGCCGACCGCCATCGCGGGCGGAAACACGCTCAAACAGGGCGCGATGACTCCACCCAAACCGCCGCCCGCCCCCGATTCCATATCGGCGGCGATCAACAAGGGCACGTCGGAGTGAATCTGCATCAAATCGATCAACAGCGGCGTTGCGCCCAAGTAGTAACGGTTAAGGTAATACCCGGCGGGCGCATAGTCAGCGATTTCGTTGCGAATTCTGACCGCGTATTCTTCGATCTGTTGTTGGGCGGTGAGGCTTTCGTGCATCAAATACGGACAAAATAACTGCCCCACTTTTTGTTTATCACTCAGTGAGGCGAAGGTTTCTTCGACCCACGCGGCTTGCGATTCAGTCAACTGTAATGATTTGGGCGCTTGGTTTTCCATTCGGGCCTGCTTTGAACTAAATAGTTTACTAGGATTAAGAAAAGAAACGTGCTATACACAACAATCGGATTCTGATACAAATGCTTTAGCTAAATTGAGTGAGGAGAGGATGATGAAACAAACATTCCACCTGTTTTTTGCTTTATTTCTTGTCGTATCTTTCGCTTTCCAGTCAGACGCCCAAGAACTGTCTACCTGGGCTAATGGTGAAACCTGGCGCTATCAACATGAAGGCCCGGTCCCGTTTCGCGGTGAAGATTCTACAGTTGACGGCGACCGCGTGTTGACCGTACTGAAGGTCTCAGGCCTCGGCCCAGACGCGCGCTGGACGCTCAAAGACATCTGGGGCGACCTGGATGACGCCCCGCGCACCTTAACCATCGACGCTGACCGAAAGGTACACGCGATGCAATGGGGCGATGACGGCATCACCTACGATCCGCCAATGAAATTGGATTATACGTCGTTGAAAGTCGGCGAAGAAACCACCCAAACCGTCAATGTCAGGTTTGGCGACGGCGGCATGAAAACCACCATCACCGCCAAACGCGAAGCCGATGAAGACGTCACCGTCCCTGCGGGGGCCTTCAAAGGCTGTATCTTTGTTAAAACCGTCATGACTCTTCAACTGGGCGAGATGAAGATGCCTGTCGACCATCACCTCTGGTATCACCCCAAGGCCAATTATCTGGTGAAAGAAAAGTATGTGTTTAACCCGATCTCTGTCGGCGACCAGAAATGGGGCGGGTATTCATGCGTCAGCGAACTGAAAGAACACAAAAAGCCATAATCTAAGAAATGCCTAAGACGAAAACGGGGCGCTGTTTAGCGCCCCGTTGTTGTTCGTACTGAAAAAAAGTTGGGTGGGGTGGGCTCGCGAAGCAGCCCTGAAAAACAGTTGGGTAGGGTGGGCTCGCGAAGCAGCCCACCGAGAAATTAGGTAACGTTGAATGGTGGGCTATTCGCCGTGGCGAATGAGCCCACCCTACCTGTCTGCGAATCTTTCTCACGAGACAGAATCAGCTGGCTGATTGATAAAACTCTTCGGCTACGGCGGCGATGCCTTCGTCGTCGATGCGATAGGCGCGGTAAAGATCGGCCTGTGTTCCTGACTGGCCAAACTCGTCGAGGACGCCCCAGCGCTTCAACTTCGCAGGCGCCTGTTCGGCGACCACTTCAGCCACCGCAGACCCCAGCCCGCCGATGATGGAATGGTCTTCAATCGTCATCAAGCGGCCCGTCTCTTTGGCGCATTTGACGATCAGGTCTTTATCAATCGGTTTAATGGTGTGAATGTTGACCACACGCGCGTCGATGCCTTTTGATTTAAGAATGTCTTTGGCTTTGACCGCATACCCGACCGTGCCGCCGGTAGCCATGAGGGTCATGTCTTTGCCGTCGGCGAGAGTGACTCCCTTGCCCATCTCGAATTTGTAATCATCGCCATTGACTTGGTCGAGTTTCTGGCGAGTCAGGCGCAGGTAAACCGGCCCGTTGTGTTCGGCGGCGAACTGAACCGCTTGGCGCGCTTCAATATCATCGCCCGGCTGCAGCACCACAAACCCAGGCACCGAGCGCATCAACCCCAGATCTTCGAGGCCCATCTGGCTGTGGCCGTCTTCGCCGATGCCGATGCCTGCGTGGGTGCCGACAACTTTCACGTTCGCCTGGCTATAGCCAATTGACATGCGGATGGTGTCAAAGCGGCCAGTGACAAAACAGGCGAAACTGCAAATAAACGGGATTTTGCCCGACAACGCCATGCCAGCGGCGGCGCCGATCATATTGGCCTCGGCGATGCCGAATTCAAAAAACCGTTCTGGATATTTTTCTGCAAAATGACACGACATGGTTGATTTGCTGAGGTCAGCGTCCATCACCACGATGTTGGGGTGGGTCGCGCCCAGTTCAGCCAGTTCGAGTCCGAATGATTGTCTTGATGCTACGTTTGCCATAATACCCTTCCAGTGATGAGAGAATGTCTGACCGTGTTATGCGGCGTTGAGTTCTGCCAGCGCTTTTTCGCATTGTTCCGCGCTGGGGGCCACGCCGTGCCAGGTGTAGTCGTTTTCCATAAATGAAACGCCCTTGCCCTTGATGGTTTTGGCCCAGATCAGGGTGGGGCGGTCGGTGGTCGCTTTGGCTTCGTCGAGCGCGCGCAAGACCTGCTCCATGTCATGCCCGTTGATGGCGATGACATGCCAGTTGAAGGCGCGAAACTTGGCGTCGATGGGGTCAAGCGGCATGACCTGGTCGACGTACCCGTCGATTTGTCCGTTGTTGTTATCGAGAATGGCGGTGAGGTTGTTGGTTTTAAACTTGCCCGCCGCCATGATCGCTTCCCACACCTGGCCTTCTTGGGTCTCGCCGTCGCCGAGGACGCAATAGACCCGCCAGTCGGCTTGGTCCATCTGGCCCGCCAGCGCCATGCCTAACGCGATTGACAACCCTTGGCCCAACGAGCCTGTCGAGGCTTCGATGGCGGGCATGCGCACGCGGTCGGGGTGGCCCTGAAAATCAGAGCCGTAGGTGCGCAGCGTGTCGAGTTGGCCGCGGTCTAAGTAGCCGGCCTGGGCGAGCGCCGAGTACCACGCCGGGATGCAGTGGCCTTTTGACATGATAAAGCGGTCGCGGTCTTTCCATTCGGGGTTTTTGACGTCGTGATTCATCACGCCAAACAACAGCGCCGAACAGATATCAGCCACCGACAACGAACCGCCGGGGTGGCCCGATTTGGCTGCGGTGATCATTTTGAGGCTGTCGATGCGAATCTGGCGCGCATAGTTTTTGAGCGCGTCGATGTCGCGTGTCAGTTGAAACGTCATAGTTGCTCCTTTTACTACGGATGAAAACGATATTCTGATGGAACCGGGTTAGTATACTAAACCGCAGAAAAAAATAAACACCCCGCCGCGATTGGAGGCCAAGGCGTTGTGTCCGAGATCAATTGTGGGGCGCCAAAAGCCCGTAAAGCCAAACAAAGCCCAGAGTGCGCTGCGGGGGGAGGTGTAAGCCGGATTTTGTCGAGGACGATCATTTCTCTGGGATTGTTGTTACCAACAACCTCGCGCCGCCTACCCGAGAGTTACCCGCCCAAGGCGAAACGGAACGAGCCGCTCCTCACTCTCCTACTTGGCGTTGCTCCAGACGGGGCTTGCCGTGCCGTCCCGGTCGCCCGGAAACGCGGTGGGCTCTTACCCCACCATTTCACCCTTACTCGCCAAGGCGAGCGGTATCTTTTCTGTGGCGCTATCCGTAGGGTTGCCCCTCCTGGGTGTTACCCAGCGTCTTGCTCTGTGGAGTCCGGACTTTCCTCGAAACCGGCCAAGGCCGGTCCGCGATCGCCTCCTCCCCCCGCATTGAGGTATTGTACCATGAAAGCCCGTGTTCAATTGACGGATGTTCGGCTTGAATGTTAGATTTTATGAATCCACTAACCCGGTAAGACACTGGAGCGACAATGAACAAGCCTGCTGGTTATATCGTTCTCTTTCTGCTGATCGCCGTCCCGGGCGTGTATCTTTCTCTCAACCAGCCTGACACCTCTCAGCCCGATGACGCGCCCCAAAAGCCGGACGTCCAATTTTTGGTGACGCCCCACAACGTGGTTGACGCCATGCTGGCGTTGGCGCAGGTCAAAGAGAGCGATTTACTGTATGACTTGGGCTGCGGCGACGGGCGCATCTTAATCGCCGCTGCCAAGAAGGTGGGCTGTCGGGGAGTTGGGTATGATATTGACCCCGAACGGGTGGCCGAATCGCGGGCGAACGTCAAACAAGAAAGCCTCGACCACCTGATCACCATTCACGAAGCTGACATTTTTACGCTTGATCTCAGCCAGGCCGACGTGATCACTATGTACCTCTTGCCCGAGCTAAATAATCGGCTTGTTCCTCAATTATTGGAACTCAAACCCGGCTCGCGCATTGTCTCTCACTATTTCGACATGAGCGATGTGGAAGGCGGCCGGGAACTTCTCATCAAACACATACGCGATGAGAACGACCTATACGACCTATACGGCCCCGACGACGAACTCGAAGAAAGCCCCATCTACCTGTGGACTGCCCCGCTGAACGTAAAAGATGAGAGTTGATTCTTACTCCCCTATCGGCAGGTAGTAATTCACGGCCAGTTTGACCAATGGAACCGAGAGAAAACTAAACAAGACGCACAGCGCCACACACAACACCGTAAAGCGCTTCTCCATGGCGCGGCCATAAAACGCCGCCAGCATGACCGCGTATACCCCAGTCGGCGCCGCACAGGACAACACCAACGCGCGTTTGAGATAGATGTCTTCAATTCCCATCAAGGCGACCACTACGAGTGCGAGCAACGGCGAAACAATCAGTTTGAAGAGCAAACACAATCCAACCCCGGGCAGCAACCCAAAACACTCGTCAATTTGAACAAAATACACCATGCGCCCAAAGACGACGCCGCAGAAGATGAGCGCCGCTGGAAAGGCCATGGTGTAGAGGTCGTCAATCGCTTCGAGCAGTTCATACTGCAACTCTATCTGGGCCAAACTGAATCCAAACCCTATCACTAGCGCATAGACAAACGGCGTCTTGAAGATTTCTGTAAATCGCTCAATCAGGCGTTCGCGCCCGCTACAGAGATATACGCCCAGCGTCGCTAAAATCACCAGGTGAAAAAAGAACAGGGTGTTCACCACCGGGACGCCCTGATTGGAGTCGGGCCAGAACAGTTTGAGTTGATTCAGTCCAGAGAAGCCAATCACCATCACATTGATGATATAAAAATGCCTCATCGGCAGGGCGGCGCCAACAACCGTAAAAAACTGGTTGGCCAACCCAAATAACAAGGCCGAATGAAACAAGGTGAAAAAGAGAATGAAACTAAACTGGTGTTCGCTGGGCGATTGTCCCATCGACAGGCGAAACATCACGGCGGGCGTGAAGACAAACAGGCACACCGCCGCTAGCGAGCGCTCGTCCAGGCGAGGGATAAGCCGGGCAATCAGAAAGCCAATGATGGGGAACGCGATGTCAGTATAAACAGACAAGCCCACAGGGCCCATAACCCATCTCCATTCGTCTGCTTGCGAGACATGACAGAATCCAAAAAGCGCCAAAATCAACTTATCGTTGATGAATCGCCTGTTCGCGCCTTAATTGATCGGTTGAGGATACTATAATACTGAGGCTGTTCGCAAGAGATTGCGGTTACCCATCCCCCAGAGACACAGATACCCTGAATGGATACCATTTCCGTACGCGGCGCCAAAGAACATAACCTCAAGTCAATTGATCTTGATATTCCACGCGATCAGTTGATCGTATTTACAGGCGTGAGCGGCTCGGGCAAGTCGTCGCTGGCGTTTGACACCATCTATGCCGAAGGCCAACGGCGTTATGTCGAGTCGCTGTCGGCGTACGCCCGCCAGTTTCTCGGTCAGATGGAAAAACCCAAGGTCGACTATATCGAAGGCCTGTCGCCCGCTATCTCGATTGAGCAAAAAAGCACCAGCAAAAACCCGCGCTCCACCGTCGGCACCGTCACCGAAGTCTATGACTACCTGCGCGTGTTGTTCGCGCGCTGCGCCACGCCTTATTGCCCGGTGAGCGGAAAGCCGATCACCTCTCAAACCGTCGACCAGATCGTTGACCAGATCATGACCTTTGATGAGGGGACCCGCTTCATGATTTTGGCGCCCAAGGTGCGCGAACGAAAAGGCGAATACAAAGACCTCTTCGACCTCGCCAAAAAAGAGGGGTTCGCCCGGGTTCGCGTCAATGGGGCCATCATGGACCTCGACGAAAAGATCAAACTCGACAAAAAACTGGCGCACAACATCGAGATCGTCATCGACCGTCTGGTGATGAAAGGCGACATCGTTTCACGATTGACTGACTCAGTCGAACTCGCGCTTGAACATGGCGACGGGGTGTTGAACGTCAGCATCCCCGACCAGGAAGACCGCCTCTATAGCATCAAAAACGTCTGTCTCGAAAGCGGCGTCTCATACGACGAACTCACGCCCCAGCATTTCTCATTTAATCATCCGCTTGGCATGTGCCCCGCGTGTAACGGTCTGGGCCGCACGCTCGAACTCGACCCTGACCTGATCGTGCCTGATCACGAGCGTTCAGTCGTCGATGGGGCGATTATCCCCTGGAAGAACGTGTTCCAAGACGACAATGATTCATACTCGGCCAAAGCGGTCCGCAAGCGCATTCTCCCGTTCGCTGAGAAACACAAAATTTCGCTGACGAAACCGTGGGGCGGCCTTACCAAGCGGCAACAAGACTTGTTGTTGTATGGCGAAGGCAAACGCGTCAAAGGCTATAAAGGCATCATCCCCGAAATTGACCGCTGGTATCAACGCACCTCGTCAGAAGGGTTTCGCAGTTACGTCCTTGAAAATTTCATGACGCGCCGGCCCTGCGAGTCATGCGACGGCGCCCGCCTGGCGCCGTATCCCGCGGTCGCGCAATTTGACGGCAAGACCATCCAAGACGTCACCGATATGGGCATCGCCGAATCGCGGGCGTTTTTTGAACGCGTCAAACTCGAAGGCCAACAAGAACAAATCGCGGGCGCCGTGTTAAAAGAGATCATCAACCGCCTCAAGTTTTTAGACGACGTCGGTTTGGGCTATCTTACCATGAGCCGCTCGGCGCCTACGCTCTCCGGCGGCGAAGCCCAGCGCATCCGCCTCGCCAGCCAAATCGGCAGCGCACTGGTCGGCGTGCTTTATGTTCTTGACGAACCCAGCATCGGCCTTCACCAACGCGACAACCAGAAACTCATCGACACGCTGCTTCACCTGCGCGACCTGGGCAACACCGTCTTGGTAGTCGAACACGACCAGGAAATGATGGAATCAGCCGACCGCATCATTGACTTCGGGCCCGGCGCCGGGCTAGAGGGCGGCCACATCGTCGCCGAAGGCGCGCCCAAAGAACTCAAGAAAAACAAGAATTCACTGACCGGGGCCTATCTCGCAGGCAAAGAAAAGATTGATGTCCCCCCGCAGCGCCGAAATGGGACGAGCGACAGCATCACCGTCAAAGGCGCGTCTGAAAACAATTTAAAGAACGTTGAGATGAAGGTTCCGCTGGGCAAGTTTGTCTGTGTGACGGGCGTCTCTGGGTCAGGCAAGAGCACCCTCATTACCGAAATCTTGTTCAAAGCGCTTTGCCGCAAGTTACACAATTCTCACGCCATTCCCGGCGCTCACAAAACGATTGAGGGCGTTGAATTCATTGACAAAGTCATTGAGATCGACCAAAAACCCATTGGCCGCACGCCGCGCTCAAACCCGGCGACCTATGTCAAAGCGTTTGACCCCATCCGCCAGATGTTTACCCAGCTGCCCGAGTCAAAGATGCGCGGCTACAAAGCCGGGCGCTTTTCGTTTAACGTGCGCGGCGGGCGATGCGAGGCGTGTGACGGCGACGGCTATAAAAAAATTGAGATGCACTTCCTGCCCGATGTGTTTGTCGAGTGTGAGGTCTGCCGCGGCAAGCGCTTCAACCGCGAGACGCTACAGGTCAAATACAACGGCAAGTCAATCGCCGATGTGTTAGACATGACCGTCCAAGAAGCCTATGAATTGTTTGAGAACATCCCCCGAATTCAACGCGTCCTCAATACGCTCAAACAAGTCGGGCTTGATTATCTTCACCTGGGCCAACCCGCGCCGACCTTGTCTGGCGGCGAGGCCCAGCGCGTTAAGCTGGCCAAAGAGCTCTCGCGCCGCGATACCGGCAAGACGCTCTACATTCTTGACGAGCCAACTACCGGGCTTCACTTTCATGACATTAAAAAACTGCTGCATGTCTTAGACAAACTGGTCGAGCGCGGTAATACCGTTCTGGTCATTGAACACAACCTGGATGTAATAAAATGCGCCGACTGGATCATCGACCTCGGCCCCGACGGCGGCAGCGGCGGCGGAGAAATTATCGCTGAGGGAACACCCGAAGATGTGGCGATGAATAGACAATCATACACCGGACAGTTTTTGGGGAAGTTACTGAAGCCCAAACCGGCCCGACGAAAGAAAACCGCGAAATGATAGAGCGTTTGTCAAAAATATGTGCGTAAAGCGCGCCCGTATCCGCCGCGGCGGACAGCGATAAATACAGTTATAAAGTTCAATCCGCACATAATTCTGGAAACCACTATAGAATAGCATGATCCCCTATTTTTCTATTGTGGGGGCCGAGATTCGCTTTCACGAAGTAGGGGAGTAGCGCGATGCGCCCGCAATCAACTGAAATGTATCGTTGATCCCCCCTGGCGCTTCGCGCCTTCCCCCCTTAAAAAAGGGGGGCGAAAAAAACAGGGGCGAGTGATGAAAAAAACAAATCCAGATACCAGGAACAAGGCCAATGACTGAACAAACAATCCAACGTGCGAGGGGGCGCTTGGCTGACCAGCTTCGCGAACTCACATTCGAGCGCAACTTCTTAGAATACGCCGAAGGCTCATGCCTGGTGAGTTTTGGCAAGACGCGGGTTCTCTGCACCGCCAGCGTCGACGACCGCGTGCCGCCGTTTATCCATGGCTCAGGTCAGGGATGGCTGACCGCTGAGTACGCCATGCTGCCCAAATCGACCCGCGAGCGCATCCCCCGCGAGCGCAACCGCAGCGGCCGCTCGCAAGAGATCCAGCGACTCATCGGGCGTTCGCTTCGGTGCGTGATCGATCTTGAGAAGGTCAGGGAGCGTACGCTCTACATCGACTGCGACGTTCTCCAGGCCGACGGCGGCACCCGCACGGCTTCAATCACAGGCGCCGCCGTCGCGCTTCATGACGCGCTCAGTTTTCTCAAAGAAAACGAACTGATCACCGATTGGCCCATGAAAGAATTAGTGGCGGCTGTCAGCGTCGGCATCGTCGATGGAGCGCCGCTTCTTGACTTAGACTATCAAGAAGATTCAGGTGCTGAGGTTGATATGAATGTTGTAAAAACCGAATCGGGAAAGTTTGTCGAGATTCAAGGGACGGCTGAACAAGAACCCTTTGATTCCAATCAACTTCAGTCTCTTCTTCAACTGGCGGATGATGGCATCCAGACAATTCTTCGGGCCCAAAAAAATGTGTTAGGCGTGAGTTAAATGATTTGTCTTCTTGTCGAAAACTATAAAACTTTGTATAATTATCACTATCCGGTATTAAATTACGTTAAAGTCGTCTGTATGCGATGAACGATTTCATGCTGTCTTTTACGCTTGATTTAATCCAGCGGTTTCCTGTCTTGGCCCAGGGCCAGGATGGGAAGTTGCCCTTCAACACATGGAACCCGACTGAAACCGATCCCACAACGCTTCTGTCGGTATTGGGCGGAATTGTTTCCATAATCATGCTAGTCATCTTTGGCGCCTATCATTTCAAAAAGTGGAAACAATTTAAAACGTTCGAAGATGAGATGCGCAGTCTTGATCTTGATCCGGGTCAAGAAGGCACCTTCGCTGACATGGTCAAGCGCTTTGCCCTGGATGAACCCATCAATGTTCTCTATTCGCCCCGGTTGTTTGATGAGATGGCGTCATCTGAGATGCTGAGGGTGTTAGGCAGCGCGGGTTCGATCAAAGCCAAACAAGAATTCATCGACACGGTCTATAAAATTCGCGTCAAAACCTATAACCCCGATTGGGAAAAAGTCGCTGAAGAAGACGCAGCCTAACCCACTAGCCACATCTTTCGATAATAGACATAGTCCCGCTCTTTGGCTCCAAAAAGCGTTTTAAACTGCTCAACGCCAACCTGCCCAGCGCTGCCGCCAAAGTTGAAATATTGAATGCCCTGTTCGCACCCATCTTCAAGGACCGCCGCCAAGAGCGCGCGAGGCGCGTTGAGTGTTGACATCTCGCGGTTAGAAGCGCCGATAAAATACTGGGCTTCATTTTTACCATACAAGATCAAGTCAGCGGCAATTATCCGCCCTTCCTGTTCAGCGGTCCAGATTTGTAAGTTTCTATCATCCAGGGCAACCAGCGCCTCAAAAAACGATTGGGGGACGGTTTCAACCCCTCTCCAATATTGCTCTTGGGCGCGTTGATACAAACGCTGTAAGGTTTGAATTCGCTCTTCGTCATTGCCGCTAGTCGTTGTGACGCCCTCGTCTCGCGCGCGCCGAATCGCGGTACGGTTTCGCGATTGAAAGTTTGACCACAAATCGTCTATTGAGCTTGGCAGAGGTAACATATGGGTCTTCTGAAAACTACATCCTTGTGTCGAGTGAGTTCTTAAACCACCCGTATCTATATCAAGAGGGTTTATACGGCATTCAACAATAGGCGAACGAAACGAGAGGACCGCCTTCAATGCTGCATCATAATGATCTGGCGTAATTGGTTTGGCGCTGATTAGGCCGCCATAGGCCCCCCAGGGCAACGACTCAACCTTGCGAAACCCAAAACGCTTCGGCGTCGAAAACAGCGGCAAGACCACTTCGCCTCCGTCGCTGAATGTGATCAATACTGGACAAGCGGTTGAAGCTGGCAGCGATGCGTCAAGCAGTGCTGACCATTGAGGCGTTTGAAAGTATGAATAGCGCGGTGTTTCATCTAAGACGGCCTGCCAGGTTGGCCCAAGTTGCGCCAGGGGCAAGCGCTCGCACCGTTCAACCGTCAGCGTCATCGGTTGGGCCCCTCAGAGCGGTCAACCATCGCTTCGAGCGGGCCGTCTAACGAGACGGTAATCACGCGCACGCCGCCCAGCCGCTTCACCTCAGACGACACCCCCAAAAGTTCATGCAAAGAGGGAATGATACTCAACTTCACGCGATGATGGCGGCATAAGCGCACCACCTCAGCCAACTCGAACAACGGCAAATCTTGGTCGGCGACCAACACTTCATCAATCTTTCGCGCCGGCAACAGCCGCTTCAGGTCACTCACCCGGCCTAAAGTTGGGACCAAGCGGTCTTCCTCATTTGATCCGTCCCCGTGAATGACAAACCCAAGCGGGCGGTTGCCCAGTTCGGGGCGGTCGATCATGTCTTCGACTAAAGTTTGGGCGAAGGGCGTCTTGCCGACAATGACGATGCGGTCGAGACTCAGCCCGCGCCGGTGTAGGCCATGTTCTACCGCGCGAAACCCAAAGCGCCACAGCGTCAGCAACAAAAAGTAAAACCCGCCAAAGAACGCAAAGGTCACCCGCGAATAGCCCAAAAAACCATATTCGCTATATATCTCTTGATAGATGTCTTTAAACACAAATTGAACGCCGATCAATAAAAACACACTTAACAGCGCTGCTTTGGCAGTGCGCCTGATCAGGCCGCCCGGCCCTAAATATTTATCGCGTATATACAACGAACAAATCGCAGACCCCGCCACGCCAATCATGGCGACAAACGCCAACAAGTCGCTATAGGCGGGCATCTCAAGCAAGGCCGCGTTGGGAAACGGGTCGGCGCCGCTAAACACGCCGCTGCGAAAATACACCCAATACGACAACACGAACGACCCCGCCGCCAGCAGCGCATCCATGCCCCCCAGAATAACCGGCCTGACCCATTGGGTAATTCGCTTTTGGATGCGGTAGGTGAGTAAGTCAAAATACAACAATAAAAACGAAGGCGCGTTGCTCAGGATGCGCTTTAAAATTTCGCTAGGGCGCTGGCCAAAGCGGTAGAGGCTTTCGAGGCCCAGGCGCTGCAGCCATTGGGGCGCGCGCTTTTCGCGGCCTATGATAAAGTTAAACGCCCCGCCGATGCCTACCATGACCGGGACATTAAGTTCGTCTTTATGCTTTGCGATCCATTTCTCTTGTTTCGGGCAACCTAGAGCAACCAACAAAACAGACGGCTTGGCCGCTTTAACTGCATCAAGGGTTTTTTGGACTTCGTCAGGATCGTTCTCAAACCCAAATGGCGGGAAGTAGGTCCCGGCGATATTGAGGCCTGGAACCTGTTGCTGCAACGCCTTGGCTGTTTCGTCGGCGACGCCCTCTTCGCCGCCTAACAAAAACACAGAGCCGCCTTCTTCGACTGTAAGGCGGCACAAGTCAGGCGCCAGGTCGACCCCGGTGATGCGCTCTTTCAAAGGCGCGCGCATCCACCGCGAAGCGAACACCACCGGCATTCCGTCAGGCACGACCAGGTCGGCGTGTTCGACCACGCGGCGAAACTCTTCATCGCGCCGGGTGAGAATGATTTGTTCGACGGCGGGGGTAACGATCTGGTGAGGAGCGCCCGAATGCAGCATTTCGCGGATGCGGCCCAGCGCTTCCGCCTTGCTGCAATTGTCTATCTCAACGCCTAAGATCTCGACCCGTTCCATAACAGCTCATTCTAAAGGCGCATCAAACAAGTTTAAAGGATGCGACATAAAACAGCGATTGAACTTGGTGGTTCAACCCCCGTTAGTATGGATATATGAGAGAGATGTAAATGACAACGTAGCCCCCTCTCCCTCTGGGAGAGGGGGAGGGGGAGGGCAAAAAACATATTCAAAAAAAGAGGTGCAGCGTGCTGCACCTCTTCCCCCCCCCTCCCCTTCACCGCGCCGCTTAGCGGCGGCCCGCCTTGGTTATACACTAGAAGCCATCGCAAAAAATGATGACGAAAACATTTCAGCCCTATCAAGCAAGAAGAGCCATTTCTGGCATGGATGCAACTCTGGGAGCGCCTGTGCTTGAAAGCGGAGCAGCACTGAAGCAAGCAGAGTTATAGACATGCCAGACTCATAGATGTTCTCTTTTGTGAGATGGTTTTGACGCGCCTGAGGTAAACGCCATGAAAATTGAACGCATACAAGCCTTCCCCGTCCGATACCCGACCCGAGGCCGCTTCAAGTTTTTTGAAAGCCCCGACGGCAAGCCGCTGGGCCGCCCGGCGGTCTTGGTAAAGATCGAAGCCGATGATGGAACCTATGGCTGGGGCGAAAGCGTGCCTGTCCAATCCTGGAGCGACGAAACCCTCGAAGGCGCGACCTTCGCGATTCGCAACTATCTTGCGCCCGTGTTGATTGGGTTAGACCCGTTTGACCTCAACGGCGTTCACCTGGTGATGAACAAGGCGCTGGCGCCGGGCTATACCACTGGCGCGCCCATCACCAAGGCGGGCGTTGATATGGCGCTTCACGACCTAATCTGTAAAGCCAAAGGCCTGTCGCTCGCCCACTATTGGGGACGCGCCACTGGCGGCACGGTCACCTTAAGTTGGACGCTCAACCCGGTCTCGCTCGACGACCTTGACGCGTTGATTGATGAAGGCTGGCAGCGCGGCTACCGCAACTTTAATGTCAAAGTCGCGCCCGACCCGGCCTATGATCTCGAACTCTGCCGCCGCCTCAAAGAGCGCGTGCCCGACGGGTTTTTGTGGGCCGACGCCAACGGCGGGTATGAACTCGCCACTGCGCTTCAAGTCGCGCCCAAACTGGCGGCGATCGGCGTTGACGTTCTCGAACAGCCCCTGCGCCCCAATCAAATCGCGGGCTACCAGCGCCTGCGCCAACAGGGCGCGTTGCCTATCATCTTAGATGAAGGCGTCATCGCCCCGCGCGACTTGATCGAGTGGATCCGCCTCGACCTGTTAGACGGCGTCGCCATGAAGCCCGCCCGCTGCGGCGGCTTGCGTTCCGCACGGCGCCAGGTTGAAATTCTCGAAGACGCCGGCCTGTTGTTTTTAGGCAGCGGCCTTACCGACCCTGACGTTTCGCTGTCAGCGTCATTGGCGTTGTATGCCGCCTATGGGTTGCGCTTCCCGGCGGCGCTGAACGGCCCTCAATTTTTGGCCCATAGCATTCTCAAAACACCGCTCGCGCAAACGGACGGAGTGATTAACGTCCCATCCGGCCCGGGGCTTGGCGTTGAGATCGACGAGGCCCAACTCGCCGCCATCTCTGCGGAGCCGAAGTAGGCTATATGCCCATTTACCTGATTCAGCTCGGACGCAACACCGATTTGTCGCACGCCGAAATCACCGCGGTCAACCAGCGCATGGGCGGCCCAGTGCGCGTTCAAGAACGGCGCGGCGATGTGGTGTTCGCCGAAGCCGAAGACGACGGGGTGATGCGCTCATTGTGTGAACAACTGGGCGGCTCGATTCGATTCGCCCAGTGTCTTTCTCACCTCGCTAATGACGCGGTCACGCCTGACTCCATCGCCGCAGAGTTAATTCAAACCCCGCTGTTTGAACGTGAAGAACCGCTTGAGAAAATCGTGTTAGGCTTCTCATTGATCGGCGATTCATCTCATTGGGGCGGACGGCGAAAAACCTACGGCCTCTTACACGACGCCGCCAACGCCCTCAAACAACAACTCAGCGAGAGAAAGGTCTCGTCCCGCTTTGTCTTACCTGATCCACAGGGCGACAATCTGATTTTGTCAGGAGCGCAGGTCGACAAAAACCGCCTATTCAAGCGCGGCGGCGAATGGTTCTTTCACGCCGACCCTGAGCGCGGCGTAACCATCGCCCTGACCAAGTGGCTGCAAGACTACCAGGCCTTTTCAAACCGCGACTACGGCCGCCCCCAACGCGACGCGCGCTCGGGCATGTTGCCGCCCAAATTGGCGCGCATGATGATCAACTTGGCGCGCACGCCCGAAACCGAAACCATCCTCGACCCGTTCTGCGGCTCGGGCGGCGTGTTGATGGAAGCGGCGCTGATGGGCCTTCACGCCGTCGGCGTCGACAAAAGCAAGAAAGCAATCGAAGACGCCGCCGCCAATGGCGAGTGGCTTCAGGGCCGCTTCGGCCTGGGCGAACCGCCCCACGTGATCGAGGGCGACGCCCATCAACTTCACACCCTATTTGAACCGCTTTTCTTCGACGCCTGCGCCAGCGAGCCTGACCTCGGCCCGCCGCTGCGAAAGCCGCTCGCCGAAGACAAATACAGCGAAGTGGTTTCGCGCATGGGCGCCCTCTACACCCGCGCATTGGCCGAGATTCGCACCGTGGTCCGCCCCGGCGCGCGGGTGGTGTTTATCCTGCCGCGTTTCGCCGTCCAAGGGCGAAGCGACCACATCAAGATCAATATCCTGGGCGACATTCGCCTGATGGGATACACCCTACTCGACCCCGGCAACGGCTTTCTCCCCGCCACCGGCCGCGCCTCGTTGCTATACGCGCGCCCCAAACAATTCGTCCAGCGCGAAATCTTCGTCTTGCAAGCCTAAGCGGTTTCTTCATAATGAAGCCATGAACCAACACACTCTTTCGCCCGCCGACGGGCTGCGCCTGTTTCTTGAGCAACTCAAAGCCTTGGGGCTGGAGTCGGTTTATGCCGACGCCGAAGCGCTGAACGCTATCTCAGGCAAAGCCGACCGGCTCAAGCAGATGGACGACGCGCTCAGCGGCTGCACCCGCTGTAAACTCAGCGGCCTGGGCCGCAAGCAAGTAGTGTTTGGCGTGGGCAGCGCCGAAGCAGAGTTAGTCTTCGTCGGTGAAGGGCCGGGCTTCGAAGAAGACAAACAGGGCGTCCCCTTTGTCGGCAAGGCGGGGCAGCTGCTCACCAAAATGATTGGCGCGATGGGGTTGTCGCGCGACGACGTGTATATCTGTAACGTGGTCAAATGTCGCCCGCCTAAAAACCGCAACCCCGAGCCGGACGAGATCGCGACCTGCGAGCCGTTTTTGGTCAAGCAATTGGAGATCATCCAACCCAAGGTCATCGTCGCGTTGGGCAAATTCGCCGCCCAGACGCTGTTGCGTTCGCAGACGCCCATCTCGCGCATGCGCGGGCAGTGGCATGAATACAACGGCGTCAAACTGATGCCAACCTTCCACCCCGCTTACCTGCTGCGCAACGAAAACGATAAACACAAAGCCTGGGCCGACCTTCAACTGGTCATGAAAGAACTCGGGCTGAAAAAGTAGGGGAGAAAAATAAGAAACGCCTTTCACCAGCGGTGAAAGGCGTCGGGCCAGGGATGCTATCCCTGGGGATGTTGCTATAGATATTATATCATCTAAATGGTCAATTCAATATATAAATGTGATAAGTTGTGCAAATATGCCCCATAAAAAACGAGTGATTGTTTACATTGATGGGTTCAATTTGTATTTTGGTCTACGACAAAAATACAAAAGACGCTTTTTGTGGATAAATTTAAAAGCATTATCTGAAAATTTACTCAAGCCGCACCAAGTATTAACTCAGACAAAGTCTTTCACTGCAAGAGTCACATCCCCTTCTGATAAACATAAAAGACAAAATGACTTTCTCGAAGCACTTCAAACCTTAACTGATTTGGAAATTTTCTACGGGAAATACCAACTCAACCCAAGAAAATGCAGATATTGCGGCCAAGAAGATCAAATTCCAAGCGAGAAAATGACTGACGTTAACATTGCTGTTGAATTACTCAAAGATGCGTATATGAACCAATATGATGAAGCAATTTTGATATCTGGTGATAGTGATTTATCTCCCACTATCAACGCAATCCGCCCAGTTGGAAAGCGAGTTATTATTGCGTTTCCGCCTGCTCGATCATCAAAAGAACTGATAAAGATAGCGGATGCTCATTTCACCATTGGACGAAAGAATCTATTAAA
>CAZKYC010000017.1:0-59058 GCA_964556895.1 uncultured bacterium
AGTTGTACCCATGCCAAATACAACGATAAAAAAATCATCCTTGAGATCGTGTCTGTAAACTTTAATTCAATTTGAGAGAACGTATCCAAATCCCGCATGAGCCATAAAAAAGCCCCTCGCCATGAGGGGCTTAGAAATTCATCACAGGGCGGGTTTAAAACAATGACCAATGGTTGACGCTGGTGTTCGGCAATTCTTCAGTTCCAGTCGCGCGGGCCGTGCGTTTCGGTTCGGCGACGCTGCGGAACATCACCCATTCGCCATTGCCCATGTAGGTAACGCTGGCGTGATAGTTCCGCCCCTGATTGTAAGACGCTGTACCAATGTCGCCAATCACGGCAACCGGGTTTTCGTCTAGCTGATAGGTCAACCCGTCATCGGTTGAAATGTACGAGTAGATCGGGCCTGAAGAGTTTTGAGTCGTCGCCCAGGCGTACCAAACGCCTTCACGGTCAGGATGTTTGACGGCGGATGAAAACTCGACGCCTTCAAACCCTTCTTCTTCGTTTACTTCGGTATAGCCTGCCCATTCCCAGTTGACGCCGTCAGTGGATGTGTAGCGAAACAGTTTCTTGCCTAGGTCAAACCAGGGGTCGGCGGCGTCAACAAAGGGATCTTCACAGCGACAGTAGGCGACGAATGACCCATCTTCTAATTGAGTGACGGCGATGCGCTCAATCGGGCCAAAGCGGGGGTCGCCGTCCGGGTCAAAGGCGATGCCGCTCACGGGCTGGTCGTCGCTCCATGTGACGCCGTCGCTTGAGACGGCTGTCCATATGGGGTATCCGCCCTCGCGCAGGTTCGCCATATACCACATGCGAAACTGATTGTCGCCAATCTGAATCACGACAGGCTTGCTTTGACGGTCGCTGTCAAACCCTGTGACCAATGCGTAATTGGTCCAGGTAATGCCATCAGCACCGGTCGATTCTGCGTAGCCAACATCAAACCCGCTGCTGGAGTCATACCAGGAACGCCAGAGATTGGCGGTTTCGTCAAATATAACATGGGCGTAATAGGCGCGGTTGTCGCCGAAGCCCGGAGGGCCAATGACAGGATTGTTCGCTTCATCATCCGTCCAGGTGATGTCGCTGGGGGCTGAATGGGCGATCAGACATATCGGCAAAACCAGTACTGCGGCCAAAATAAATCGGGGTGCGGCTTTCATTTCGTTTCCTCCATAAGTTGGGTGAAGATTGTTGATACCGTTTGAACGTATCGCTGATGGTTTGATGGTCGTTGTTTTGTCATTATAGCATGATTGATTTATGTTTCGTTAGAAATAACGTCGATATGCTTCCACACCCCGCTTCGGAAACGGGCCCAATAGATCACGCCTGTTAGCGTAATAAACGCGGTCGCCCATCCCCAGGCGCCATACACGCCCCAATCCCACCAAACCACGGCGGCGTAGGTTCCAGGGACAAAGAACAACCATGCGCAGATAATCTGCACCCACATTGAAAACAGGGTGTCGCCCGCGCCGCGCAACGCGCCGGAAAAGGCCAACAACATGGCGTCGGCGATTTGGTAGAACGCCACAAAATAGAGAATGATTGTGCCCATGTGGATAATCGTATCATCGGGCGCGGGCGCGCCGCTCGAATCCATTAAAAACCAGCCAATTAGTGTATGGGGGAACAATATATAAATCAGCCCGCACACAATCATATACGCCTCGGCAGAATACCAGGCGGTGTAGCCGCTTTTTTCGGCTGTTGCGAGATCTTGTTTGCCGATATAGCGTCCGACCAGCGTCCCCGCCGCGACGCCGCAGCCATGCATGGGGATGAACGCAACCATGTTTAACGCTAAGACGATGTTGCTCGCCGCCAATTCGGTTTGCCCCAATTGGCCAAGCAGAAAAATGAAGACTGTGAAGGCGCCGATTTCTAGTAAATAGTGCATTCCGGCTGGCGCGCCGAATTTCAACATGCGTCTCAATAACGGCATGTGAATATGGATCGTCGATGCGCTGGCGCGTTCGCGGCGGTTTTTGGGCGACAGTATCAATGTCAAAAACATGAGAGTGATTAACGCGTTTGCGATGACGGTGGCGATGGCCGCGCCTTTGATGCCCAGTTGTGGAAAGCCCCACACGCCAAAGATCAGAGCGTAATCAAGAATAATGTTGATTGCGTTGCCGATGATGTTGACATACATCACCACATGGGTTTCGCCGCGCCCTGAGTAGAAGCTGCTAAATGCGAAGTTGGTGATCATGAAGATGGCGCCGGTCCAGAAATAAATGAAGTAGGTTTTCTCAAGGTCAATTAACAGATCGCCGTGGTTCGAGTGATCAAGCAGCCAAAGGCCAAGCGGCGTCATGGCGTAACAAACCAGCGAGGCGGCAACGGCGAAAAATACCCCCTGCCACATCGCCAGGGTCGCCTCGCGCTCGTGTTTGGCGCCGTGGTTTTGGGCGACCAGGGTGTTGCTAAACTCACACACGCCGATAAAAAATGACATTAGAGTAAACGCGAGAATGCCCGCGGGCAGCGCGGCCGCTAGTTCTTCTGCGCTCGACCACGACAAAAACAAACGGTCGGTGAAATTCATCAAGGTTAGCGACAGTTTGCTGATGACGAGAGGAAAGGCAATCGCAAAAAATTCTCGGAACCCGCCGGGGGTTTCGTCGCGAAAGGGATTCAACATGGATGGAAAACTCAAGGGTGCACTTTTTTATTTCAGCGCGTCCGCTGGATTGACTATCCCGTTCAATTGGATAGAGTTTAACAGTTTGAATCAATACTGCCGAAACGCCAACCCTGCGAATGACAATTAGCGAAGATAGTGTTTGGTATAAGCGGTTTCCTACCTATTTTTCCGCCTTTCGGGCGGGACAAGCCATCTTTTTAGGCGCCGCTATCGGAATCATCGCTGGACTCGGCGCCATCTTGTTTAACTTGATGGTGTTTGGCAGCGTCGACATCTTTTTTAATAAGTTACTCGGCTGGGGCGTTGAGAAAATTTCTGAAGACGCCGCGGTGTTAGTGCCCGCCGAAGGGTTGCGCTATTGGTTGATGCCGCTTGTTGTCGCATTTGGCGGTCTCGTGAGTGGACTATTGGTATTTACGTTTGCGCCCGAAGCCGAAGGCCACGGCACAGACGCGTTTATCCGCGCCTTTCACCGTAAACGCGGCGTGATTCGCGGGCGGGTGCCCATCATCAAAACCATTGCCTCAGCAATTACCATCGGTACAGGCGGCAGCGCGGGCCGCGAAGGCCCTATCGCCCAAATCGGCGCCGGGTTTGGCTCATGGCTGGGGCAGGTCATGAGTCTCGATCCAAAACAACTGCGCTCTCTTATCATCGCCGGGACGGCGGGCGGCGTCGGCGCGGTGTTTTGCGCCCCACTTGGCGGGGCCATGTTCGCCATCGAAGTCTTGTATCGAAAACAAGACATGGAAACCGAAAGCCTGATCCCCGCGGTCGTCTCGTCGTTGGTCGCGTTTTCTATCTTCACAACGCTGACCGGACAAACGCAAGTCTTTCACACCCTCGAATTTAACTTCGTCGCCTGGGAATTACTGCCCTATGCGATCTTAGGCATTGTTTGTTCGCTGATCGGTATTCTTTATGTCAATGTGTTTTATGGCGCGCGCGACTATTTCTTTAAAAAAATACCGCTGCCGTTGCATGTACTACCCATGATCGGCGGGCTTATGACGGGCGCGTTGGCGTTGTATGAACCAGCCATCCTCTCAGGCGGGTATGGGTGGATCGAACGCGCCATGTCTGAAAACATCGGCATCCAATTTATGATCAGCCTGGTGTTTCTCAAAATGCTGGCGACGGCGTTTACCATTTCGTCCGGCGGCAGCGGCGGGGTATTTGGCCCGTCGTTATTCATCGGGGCGATGTTGGGCGGCGCCTTTGGCTTCTCATTTGATCAACTGTTTCCGGGTTGGATCGAAGATCCACGCTCATTCGCGTTAGTCGGCATGGTCGCGTTCTTCTCGGGCATCGCTAAAGTCCCGGTTGCTAGTTTGTTGATGGTGTCAGAGATGGCGCAGACGTATGAACTTCTGGTCCCGATGATGTTGGTGTCGTCGCTGACCTACATATTGACCGATAAATGGTCGCTGTATGAAGAACAAGTGCCCAGCAAGGCCGAGTCGCCTGCGCATATCGGCGAATACCGCACAGACGTGCTGGAGGGCCTGCGCGTAAACGAGATTGAATTGCGCGACAATTGGATCAAGTTCCCTCACCACATGACGCTGCGCCAGATGCTGCCTCAGATATTGCAGACCAGCCAGAGCCTGTTCCCTGTAACATTTCGTGACGGGCAAATTAAAGCCGTGCTTTCGTTGGATGATGTGAGAACGGTCATGCTTGAAGAACAGATATATGATCTGGTTGTCGCCGATGATATCGCTGAATTTGAGTTCCCGTCGGTCACGCCTGATGATGACTTGCATTTCGTAATGGGCCGCTTGACCGAACTGAACGAAGATGAAATCTCAGTGTATGACAAAGCGAACGAACGCTATGTCGGAATCATCAGCCGCCGGGATATTCTCAACCTATACAACCGTCGCCTGTATGACTTTCGAGATGAAGAATAACCAACAAGCATCCTTCCTGGAAAAAACGTTTTGCAATCTGAGACATTTGCCGAGAATATGAGTATAATTACTTCGTTGTTTTGTAAGCAATAACCCTATTGAATTGAAGAATTTTGTTAGAGGGCGATGTCTACCAGACCCGCGACTCTTGTCCCTGAGGAAGCCATCCCAATTCTGGAAGAGAAGGCGATCATTCAAGCGACCTTCGAACAACTGACCGGAACGGGAAAACCCTGGGAAATCAATCTGCGAAAATTTAATGAACTGCGCGATAAGCTCCATCGCGTGGAGTCGGAGCTGCGCGCCACCAACCCGGGCAAAGAAATTACCTGCATCATCGGCGAAAAGGGCATGTACTGGCTCTTTGAAGAAGCCTTCAACGCCTACAAAGAAAAAATCGAAGACGCCGTCAAAGCGGTCAAAGAAGAAGGCCCCATGCCGGTGTGGCGCTATACCACCGCCGAGCTGCTTGAGTCTCATGTTAACAACATGCGCCAGTTGATTATGGCGGTCGCCCATGACGAGGTCATGTTGACCATGCTCAAAGAGTCGCTGGGCGACAACCACGTCATGATCAACCGCGAGTTTGAGAACTGCGAGCGAAACGTGCGCGCCATGCTCGACGATATTCGCGACCAGGGCGAGTTTCTGCTCAGCACCATGTCGCATGACATCCTCATGGCCGAACGCTGCCGCATCACCCGCGACATGATTGAGAAGGGCGCGATTCAAGAGTCAGACTTAGGCTATACCGCCAACGACTTGCGTGAAGTTGAAAAAGTGATCGACGAGCGCTGTAAGAAGGCGCTGCCCGCCTACCAGAAGCGCATCGCCTCGATGTATTCGATTATGCAGGAAGAAATGAGAAAGAGCGAAAGCACCCAACTGGCGCGCGCCAGCCGCTGGGTGTTGGCCTATAGCCTGATGGAGCCGCCCGAAGGCTTCAAAGGCCAGGCCGAGATCGCCAACAAAGAACACGAGAGCCTCGCCACTGTGGTCGCCTCGCGTGAGGAAGAACTCGGCGAGAGCGAAGAAGGCAAGAAGGCGCTGAAGGTTTCCGAAGAAGCCGCCCAGACCAAAACGCCGCCCGTGGAAGAAATACCCGAGCCGGAACCCGTCGAAGAAGAACCGCCCGCCAAGAAGAAAAAAGTCGCCCGCATGGCCACCATCAGCCGAAGACGGTAGGGCTACAGTTCCCTTCATGTGTCATCGCGAGCGTAGCGAAGCGACCCGCCAGCGCAGGCGAAGCATCCACAGCGCACCTTGCGATGAAAGAAAAGCATGGGGAGGGCGAGGTTCCCGCCGAACCGCATATAAATGAAATGTTTTCGTATATGCTAAATTCTTTAGGATCTACTCGACGCCTAAAGTAGGGTGGCGTTGAGCAAAGCGAATCCCACCAATGAAATGTTTTAATAACCAAATGGTGGGATTCATTTCATTCATCCCACCCACGAGCCATGGCGATTTTCAATTTGTTCTTACGATGCAGACCGCAGGCCTGCATCTAGGGGCGGCAGGTAGGCGGGAAGAAAATCGCCGATTGTTCTCAGCCGGAAGTACAATAATGCTCGTCGCGATGTGATCCAACTAAACCCATAGCTGATGATGAACGACGAGTCGATACTGATAGCGGCGTAGGTTTGCGGGTGCCAGCCAAATTCATACTTGATGATCGCCAAAAGGGCGGTGCTGATCATCAGCCCGGTAATCACGCCAACCTGGTTCACACGTTTGGTACAGACGCCGACACAGAAGATGCCCGCCAATGCCCCGCCCAAAAATCCCTGCACGGCGATGAATAAGTCACAGGGGCCCTTCGGGCCTGTATTGGTCGTTAGAAGTATAGCATGCGCGGGAGAAACAAATTCGAGTGAAATTACAATTTCAAACAGCGGTTTCTGAGCGCGCCGATTAAGTAGAGTGAGCCGGCGATTACGATGACGTCAGTTGGACGGGCAATCGTAATCGCGTGATTGAGGGCGCTGGCTGGCGGCTTACGCCGTTCAATTTGTTGGGGCGGTTTCACGCCATGTTGTCGAAGAAGCGCCTCGATCTGTTCGACGGCCATGCCGCGCGGGGTGGGCGCCTGAGTCAACACCAGTGCGTCGCCGGGGGCGCACAAACGCTTGACCATGCCTGCGGCATCTTTGTCTTGAAGGAACCCACAGACAACCACTCGCCGCCGTTTAGAGAAAATTTCGTCTAACGATTCGCGCAGCGCGGCGGCGCCTTTGACGGTGTGGGCGACGTCTAACACGATCGGCGCTTTGCGGGCGCGGCGTATTACTTCAAACCGGCCCGGCCATTCAACGGATTGAAAGCCATTTCGCAGTTCTTGGTTTGTATACGGCGAACACTCGCCTGACGCTTCTAATACATGAACCGCCGCCAGCGCCGCGACCGCGTTGCGCCCCTGATAACGCCCCATAAGCGGGATTCGAACGGTCGCTTGAGAATGGCTCTTCGACGAGATGGTCAGCTCGCGGCCGCACGCAGTCGTTGTTTGAGAAACAATCGTGTAGTCACGATCAACGAACGTCACTTCCCCCGAATGGTTTTTCAATCTCTTGTTGAAATGAGGCAATAGTTTTTTGTCTTGTGAACCGACAACCACAGGGGTATGGGGTTTGACGATGCCTAATTTTTCGTCAGCAATCTTCTCAAGCGAATCGCCCAAGAGGTGTGCATGTTCCATTGAGATGTTAGTGATGACCGAAACAATCGAGTCGGCGACGTTGGTCGCGTCGAGCCGCCCGCCCAACCCGGTCTCGATCACGGCGTAATCGACGCCGCGCTCTTGAAAATACAGATACGCCATCGCGGTGAGCAGTTCAAAAAACGTCGCGTAGCCGCGATGGGGGTGCTTGCGGCGCTCGACGGTTTGTTTGAGCGCCTGCGTCCATTTCACAAATGCTTGCGGGGAGATGCAGCGTCCGTTGGTTTGAATCCGCTCACGAATGTGGTGAAGGTGTGGGGACGTATACAGCCCCACGTTATATCCCTTCGCCTGCAGCAGCGACGAAAGAAACGCGCAGGTTGATCCCTTGCCGTCGCTGCCCGCGACATGAATGATGCGAAGTGAGTGTTGGGGGCTTCCTACCTCGTGAAGCAGGCGTTCAAATCGCTTTAGGTTAAGCGTCTTGTCAGAATAGTTCCACTGGGCTTTGCGTTCGTATGAGACAAACGAATAGAGATAGTCGAGCGCGTCACGAAGAGAGTTCACCGGCGCTACAGAATGCCTTCCTGTCTGAGATAGACGCGCAGCTCGTCTTTGCTTAGGGTGTTGTCAGGCCGTGTGATGTAGCCTTCTTGGTCGGTCAATAGCGGCAGTTTGACCTCATCTTTTCGGTGTTCGGGGGCGATCATCGCCATCTCGTCGTCGACCTGGTAGGTGCGGCCCCATTCGTTAGACGCGATCAGGTCTTCATCGAGTTTTTCGCCCGGCGCGGGGCCAGTGACGTTGATCTTGATGTCTTTCGCTGAATGCCCCGCGTGCGGCGCGAATTCTTCGATCATGATTTCGGCCAGGTCATGAATGTTGACGCATTGCATCTTGAGGATGAACACTTCGCCGCCCTCAGCCATCACGGCGGATTTGAGTACCAGCCGCACGGCGCTGGGGATCGACATAAAGAAGCGGCGCATTTCGGTATGGGTGAGCGTCAGTGGGCCTCCGTGGCGAATCTGTTCGCGCCAAATCGGGATCACCGATCCGCGCGAGTCGAGCACGTTGCCAAAGCGAACGGAGCACATGGTCTTATGCGGTTCGCGGCGGTAGAACGACGCCCAGGTGACCAGGCGCTCGGCCAATAACTTTGTCGCACCCATCGTCGTGGTGACATTGACGGCCTTGTCTGTGCTGATCGAGACTACGCGCTCGGTGGTTGGGTTTTGCAGTGTGGCGGTAATGATGTTTTGCGTGCCGAGCACGTTGGTTTTGACGGCTTCAAGCGGGTCGTACTCCGTTGATTCGATGCGCTTCAGGGCGGCGGCGTGAAAGACAATGTGGACGCCTTCGAAGGCGCGCTCCAGACGGTCGAGATCGCGAACGTCGCCTAAGAGAAAGCGTAGAAATTTGTGCTCGCGCAGCTGATAGCGCAGGATGGATTGCTTATATTCATCGCGGCTGAGAACGCGCAGCAGCCGCGGGCGGCAGGGAATCAACTGCCTGACGATTTCGCTGCCGATGGTGCCGGTCCCTCCCGTCACCAACACGACTTTGTCCTCGACTAACTCGCGTAGTTTCCCCTGCAGCGGTTCGTCCAAGGCCTAGGCCTCCTCTTCGAGCGCTTGTTTCTTCTCGGTCATTCGAACCAGAATGATGGAGACTTCATATAAAATCAACAATGGCACCCCGCATGACAACTGGCTGATCCAATCGGGCGGAGTGATCAGCGCCGCTAAGACAAATCCTAATACATAAGCATACGAACGAAAGTTCGCCAACATCGGGCTGTTGACGATGCCCATTTTGGCTAAGAGCAAAATAATAACAGGTTCCTCAAAGACCAGCCCAAACGCCAACAAAAAGCGAATCATAAAATTCAGATAGTCGCCGACGATCCATTGTTGGGTGACGCCTTCCGCGCCAAAGGTAGACAGAAAGCCAAGGGCGAATCGAAAGACGATAAAGTAGGCAAAGGTCGCGCCAAGTAAAAAACAAGCCCAAGTCGATAAGCATAGTGGCAATAAAAATTTGCGCTCTTTTTTGTATAGTCCGGGGGCGACAAACATCCAGGCTTGCCAGAAGATGAAGGGAAACGCAAAGAAGAAGCCCGCGAGCAGTGAGACTTTTAATTGCGCCATTAAACCGGCGACTGGCGTCGTAAACTGTTTTTCAACATTTGGAGGAATCGCATCCAGCATGATGGCGAGCAGCGGACTTGAAAAAATAAAGGCAACCACCACACAGACAGCGAACACCGCGACCGCTTTAATCAGGCGCTCGCGCAGTTCCTGCAGGTGTTCGAGAAAGGTCATCGCGCCGCCGAGTTCGTCCTCTTCGGTTTTCTCTTCAGACGCGTTGATTTCGGGTTCTTTTACGTTATCTTCAGTCGCCATGTTGGTCGGTTGATCTCTTACTGGTTTCTAGTCGGTTGTCTCTCGCGATAAGCGGTTGGCGT
The DNA here is from genome assembly GCA_964556895.1 of uncultured bacterium. Taxonomy (GTDB): domain Bacteria; phylum Hinthialibacterota; class Hinthialibacteria; order Hinthialibacterales; family Hinthialibacteraceae; genus Hinthialibacter. The sequence continues at coordinate 9,698 of CAZKYC010000017.1, forward strand.
CGCCTACTTTGTCGGGGTCGTCCATGATGTTTGGCGGCTTGGACGTCTCGTCGTTGCCGTTGCCGCTTTTGATGTCGTAATGTTCAGATCCATCGACCGTTTCGGCTTCGCTGACTTCTTGGCCGGGTTCGGGCGAGCCGTCATGCCCCGTCTCATAATCATACTCTTCGGATCCGTCGCTATAGGTCTCTTCATACGGATCAGAATCGAGGTCGAATTCGGATTTGGGTTTATCTGCGATTGTGGCTTTGCGTTCCGCCTCGCGAATCTCGCGCTCGCTCATTTCAAGCTGGCGCTGGATTTCTCGGCTGGCGTCGTTAAACATCTTGGTCGCTTTGGCCAATAGCCGCGCCAATTCAGGCAACTTTTGCGGCCCAAAGACCATTAGTGCAACACCCAACAAGACGATAAGTTCACTGGTGCCAATGCCTAGCATAGTTCTTTCAGCCTTTGATCAATTCACTGCGCCCTAACTGCGCATGAAAGCGTATCTTAGTTGTCGCCTGGGGGAAAGTCGAGACAGATAGAGGGGAGTTGAGGCCTGCTATTTCTCGCCGCCGTGTACGCACTGGCCAGAAACGTAAGTCGAATGCACGCGGCCTTTCAATTTCCAGCCGTTGAATGGAGTATTGCGTGATTTTGAGTAAAACGCGTCTGCGTCGATTATGTTTACAACATCAGGGTTCCAAAGAACAAAATCCGCCGGGCCGCCAATTTTCAGCTCGCCTGCGTTCAAGTTGAGCGCCCGTGATGATTTATCCGTCACCCAACTCAACACCTCAATAGGGTCAAGGCCGCACCGCTCTTGTATCGGCCCCATGAGCAACGGCAGCAGCGTCTCAAAGCCGACGATGCCAAAAGGCGCCGCAGACAGCTGTTGGTCTTTTTCTGAGAAGGTATGGGGCGAGTGGTCGGTGGCGATGCAGTCAATGGCGCCGTCGCGCAGCCCTTCATAGAGCGCTTCTTGGTCTTCTGAGGTGCGCAGCGGCGGGTTCACTTTGGCGTTGGTGTTGAAATGGTCGGTCGCTTCATCAGTGAGAGTCAGATAATGGGGCGCGGTGTCAGCGGTGACGTTCACTCCCTTGGCTTTGTAGTAACGAATCACATCGACGGTCTCCGCCGTACTGACGCGAGAGATGTGAAGTTGCGCGCCAGTTTTTCGGGCGAGAATCAAATCGCGCGACGCCTGAATGGTCTCGGCCTCGCGCGGCGAACCGGTGACCCCGAGCGTTGTCGACATTTTGCCTTGATTGATGGGAGCGTTTTTGGTCAGGCTGTGGTCTTCACAGTGGCTGATGATGGGCATGTTAAACACCGCTGCGTATTCCATCGCGCGCATCATCACATACGAATCCATCACCCCATGCCCATCGTCGGATAGTGCGACCGCGCCCGTTTCAGCCATGGCGCCGATAGGGGCCATCTCTTTGCCTTGCATTCCCTTCGTCAACGCCCCGACTGGCAGAACATGGACGCAGCCCGTACGGTCGGCCCGCTCTAAGACAAATTCAATCGCCGTGGGAGAGTCAACCGGGGGGGCCGTGTTGGCCATACACACCACGGTGGTGATGCCGCCCGCCGCGGCTGAGCGGGAGCCAGTGGCGATGGTTTCTTTCCATTCCTGGCCCGGTTCGCGCAAGTGAGCGTGAATGTCGACCAGGCCGGGCATTGCCCATAGCCCATTGGCGTCAACCGTGGTTGCCCCATTTGCTTTGAGCGACGGAGCGATGTCGGTTATGGCGTCGCCGTCGACTAATAGATCGACCACCCGGTCGTCCATCGAGGCGGGTTCAAGCAGGCGGGCGTTTTTTATCAGCAATTGGCTCATGGTTTTTCAGTTATGTATTCACCATCAAAACAATGACGGCGTATCGGTCTCAGTCGAACTCGCTTGTTTTTTCTCGCTTCCATCGCCAGCGCCAATGAGTAAGTAAAGCAGCGCCATTCTGACGGCGATGCCGTTGGTGACTTGTTCAAGAATGACTGACTGGCTGCTCTCGGCGACCTCGGTGGTGATTTCGACGCCGCGGTTCATCGGCCCGGGGTGCATAATGATCGCGCCAGGCTTGGTCCGTTTCAGGCGTTCGCCGTTCATGCCGTAATAGCGGCTGTATTCTGATAAGTCAGGAAAGAAATTGGCGCTCATGCGTTCTTTCTGAATGCGCAACAGGTTGATGACATCCGCGTCTTCAAACGCGCCGTCCAGTTTATGGCGAACTTCGACGCCCAGCGCATCGACTTCAGGCGGGATCAACGTCGGCGGCCCCACAAACCGGACCTTCGCCCCCATCGTGAGCAGCCCCCACATATTAGAGCGGGCGACCCGGCTGTGAAGAATGTCGCCAACGATGACGACAGTCAGGCCTTCGAGCGCGCCTTTGTGTTCACGCATGGTAAACATGTCGAGCAGCGCCTGGGTGGGGTGTTCGTTGGTACCGTCTCCCGCGTTCAACACGGGGATGTCAATATACTTCGCCAGAAAGTGGGGCGTGCCTGAGACGCTGTGGCGGATGACGCAGCCGTCGGCGCCCATTACGCGAAGCGTCTGGGCGGTGTCAACCACGCTTTCGCCTTTGACGACGCTGCTGGCGCCGGTCTGAATGTCGATGACGTCGGCGCTGAGACGGGTGGCTGCGAGTTCGAATGAAGTGGAGGTTCGGGTGCTGGGTTCGTAAAATAAATTGATAACGATTTTGCCGCGCAAGGTAGGAACTTTTTTGACTGTGCGCGTCTGAATCTCTTTCATGCTGCGGGCGGTGTCCAACACCAACTCGATTTCGTCGCGGGACACGCCGCGCAGGCCCAAACAATCGCGGCTTTTCCAGGTCCTCATCACTGCTGTTGTCTCCCCGGCTGCCCTCAATTCACGCCGGCCGCTTTGATCGCGTTTTGAAAATACTAAGTGATTTTGGCTTGGTTGGCTATGTTAACCAACCGGTTTTTCGACAAATACTGCGTCTTCGCCGTCTTCTTCTTTCAGCTTCACGACGACGTGATCGTTCTCATAGGTTTTGACGGCCTTGCCGACATAGTCGGCTTGAATCGGCAGCTCGCGTCCTCCCCGGTCAACCAGAACTAAGAGTTGGACGCGCGAGGGGCGTCCCAAATCCATCAACGCATTCAACGCTGAGCGTACCGTACGCCCGGTATAAAGAACGTCATCGATTAAAATGACGTCTTTTTGTTCGATGTCGAATGAAATCTCCGTACTCCGAACCGGCGGGGCGGGGGAGTTGCGGCCAATGTCATCGCGGTATAAGCCAATGTCCAACAAGCCGAGCGGTATTTCTTCATGCGCCAGCCCTTCGACAAAGGGGCGCAAGCGCGTCGCTAGGGTTGCGCCTCGGCTGCGGATGCCGACCAGGGCGACATGGCGCTTGGCGCTGCGTTCCCAAATCTGGTGGGCGATGCGTTGCAAGGTGCGGTCGATGTCGTCCGCATTCATAATTTGCCGAAGGTTGGGTTCGTTCATTTTATTTGTTCCAATACCGACTGTAAGACGTCGGGCGGCGGTGCAACAAATTCGACGGGCTCGCCCTTTCCGGGATGATGAAAACGAATCGAACGCGCATGTAGCGCAATCATTCGATGGTCGTCAAATATTCGTTCCAACTCGCCCCGGCCGCTATACTTCTTCAGCGTATAGACCGAATCGCCAGCAATCGGATGACCGATATGCTTGAGATGCACCCGAATCTGGTGCGTCCTGCCAGTTACAGGATAAAGCTCCAGCCAACTTCCGCCTAGTCCCTCTCCTCGAAAACGGTAGCGCGTTATCGACGGGCGCCCGTCCGGCAAGATAGTCATGCGCTTACGGTCGTTGGGGTGTCGTCCAATTGGCTCGTTGATCTCTCCCTGGTCTTTGCTGGGCCGCCCGTGGACGACAGCCCAATAGGTTTTTTGGGTCTCTCGGGCTTTAAAACTCGAAGACAACGCTCGATGGGCTTCATCATGTTTGGCGACAATGATTACCCCACTGGTGACCCGGTCGAGGCGATGGACGATCCCCGGGCGTAAGACGCCGCCGACGCCGGACAAGTCATTTAAATGATAGAGAAGCGCGTTTACCAACGTTCCCGTTTTGACGTGGTTGGTTGGGTGGACGCTCATGCCGTATGGCTTGTTTATTATCGCAAGATCAGAATCCTGGTAAATAATATCCAGGTCAACCGCTTCCGGCTCGACCGTAGATGGCTCCGGGGCAGGCGCATAAAAAGAAACAATATCGCCCGCGTTTACTGTTTCACGCGATTTCAGACATGCGTTTCCATTCAAATTGACAAAGCCATTTTCAATCAGTGATTGAATACGGCTTCGGGAATACCCGTCGACTACGGATGTCAAATATTTATCAATCCGTAGGCCTGATCCGGTATCATTTACGGTGTATTCATGTAGCTGGTTCATTTGTTACACAAAAGACGTTTGATAGTAAGACACTGCTGCCACTTACTATACACACATCGGATGACGTTCTGAATTAACGTTGCCATACGAAAAAATCAATAAAGATGACTACGTTTATTTTTTGGGTTTGTATTGAGTATTGTATACCATTGATGTAGTATTTTGTTGGGTAGAGAGAAATTGTCGATTCTTTCAACCACTTTTTGTTTTTCTCAAAATAAATGTAGCCCTTTCTGGAGGAACGAATGGCCAAGCGTGCAATGGATATTACTGAACTGATTGGCGATACGCCAATTGTTCGCATCAACAAACTCACTTCCTCCGATTCTGCAACCGTATGGGCCAAACTCGAAGCCCAAAACCCGGCTGGATGCGTCAAAGAGCGTATCGGCCTTTCCATGATCGAAGCCGCCGAAAAAGACGGCAAACTCAAACCCGGCGGGATCATTGTTGAACCCACTAGCGGAAACACTGGCATCGGCCTCGCCATGGTGGCGGCGGTGCGCGGTTATAAACTCATCTTGGTCATGCCCGAGTCCATGAGCCTGGAGCGGCGAAAGATTCTTCAAGCCTTTGGCGCAGAACTCATCCTCACCGAAGGCCCCAAAGGTATGAAAGGCGCAATCGAAAAAACCGAAGAACTGGCCGCCAAAATGGGCGCATTCGTTCCCCAACAGTTTAATAATCCCGCCAACGCCGAAGTCCATTACCAAACCACGGGCCCGGAAATATGGAAACAAACCGAAGGCCAAATCGACGCCTTCGTCAGCGGCGTGGGCACGGGCGGCACGGTATCAGGCGCTGGGAAATATCTAAAACAGAAAAACCCAAACATCCAGGTTGTTGCGGTTGAGCCGGTCCATTCGCCGGTCATGTCGGGCGGCGAGCCTGCGCCCCACAAAATTCAGGGAATCGGCGCAGGGTTTCTCCCCGGTATTTTAGACATGTCAGTCATTGACAAGGTCATGACCGTCTCAAACGACCAGGCGATGGATACTGCGCGCAGGTTGTGTAATGAAGAAGGCGTCTTCTGCGGCATCTCATGCGGCGCGGCGGCATACTGCGCAATCGAATACGCTAAAGAACTAGGCTCCGGAAAGAACATCGTTGTTGTCTTGCCCGACACCGGCGAGCGTTATCTTAGTACGGAGCTGTTCCCCTATTTTGATCCACCCAAACCAGGTGAAGCGGTTGAGTAATACTCATTGATAAAAATTTCACAAACAGCCGGTCGAGTCTTGGCCGGCTGTTTTTCTGTCAATCCATTTTCAAAACCTGTTCAGAATCGAGTAGAATGCTCCTACAGCGTTTCTAATGGTTTGTCATCAACAAGGAGCCAGCACGGATGAATGACTTTCATGATCTCGACTTCTCGATTTCGCGTTTGGGAAAGCCTCGCTTTCAGTCTCCCCTCAAACTCTCTCATATCGACGGCGACTATGTAGCCAATTTCGTCGAAGACAACGATCGCATTTTGTCTGACAACTCACTCAAAGCGGTGAACCAGTGCCTTCAAGCGGGAAAAGAACTCCCTTCATTTGAAGCGGCTGGCCCGCGAGATCGTCTCTTCTTCAACCCTGCTTCTGTAACAGCCGCTATCGTAACCTGCGGCGGGTTGTGCCCCGGACTCAATGACGTCATTCGCGGCGTGGTATTATCGCTGAACCATCATTACGGCGTCAAAGAGGTGTATGGGATACGCTATGGGTATAAGGGCCTGGTCGAACGCTCCATGATTCAGCCGATTCATCTGACGCCGAAGTTGGTCGAAGACATCCCATCTCGCGGCGGGACTTTTTTAGGCTCATCGCGCGGTCCTCAAGAACCGTCTGAGATGGTAGATTTTATGGTCAAGAATGGAATCAACATGCTCTTCACTATCGGCGGCGACGGCACCCAGCGCGGCGCCTTGGCGATCAGCGAAGAAGTCAAAAAACGCGGGCTAGAGATATCTGTGATCGGCATCCCCAAAACCATTGATAATGATGTGATGTATATAGAAAAGAGTTTTGGGTTTGAGACCGCGTTTTCAAAAGGCGCTGAGGTGTTAGATTGCGCCCATGTCGAAGCCACTGGCGCTGAGAATGGTATCGCGATCGTCAAACTGATGGGGCGGCAATCCGGCTTTTTGGCCGCCACCGCCGCATTGGCCAGCGGGGAAGTCAATTTCATCTTGATTCCAGAGGTGCCGTTTGACTTAGACCCGCCTTATGGTTTTTTGCCCGCGTTAGAACAGCGCATCCTCAAACGAAAACATGCGCTGGTCGTTATCGCCGAAGGGGCAGGGCAACGGCTAATCGAACAGAAATCTGACAAGACAAAAGACGCATCGGGCAATATCAAATTGAAAGACGTTGGAGTATTTTTAAAAGAGAATGTAGCTGACTATTTCACAAAAAGAGAAATCCCCGTTTCTATTAAATATATCGACCCCAGTTATATCGTTCGTTCACTCCCTGCCACTCCAGCGGACAGTATGTATTGTTTGCAACTCGCTCACAATGCTGTACATGCGGCAATGAGCGGACGCACCGGGATGCTGGTGGGGTATTGGCATTCTTCGTTTACACACATCCCGATTGAAGCCGCCGTCTCAAAACGCAAGATGTTAGACACCGAGGGCGATTTATGGCTTTCTGTGTTACAGATGTGTGGGCAGCCAAATCGCATGTTTAATAATTCTAATTAGTTATAAGTTTTTATGAATAGGCTTTCATTTCGTGCGAATCAATACTATTCTGATTGGGTTGTTGTCTATGACTTTTGTGTATAGATATTGCTTCTAGTTAGACTTAACAAATTGGCAATGGTGAGTATGAACGACAATTTTGAAGACGATGCATTAGATTTTGAGACTGCGGCTGACCAGATTTCAACGTCATTGATGGCGGCGCAGCTACTTGAAAAAGCCCGCAATGAGGGCATCCCCATGAAAGACCTGGCGATTATGAGCCAGGGCGGAAAAACCAAAGCGGTTACTACAAAAGAAAAAGAGCGCTCGTCTCTGATTCGGCGTAAGGAACTCGTCGAATTGATGAGAAAACGCACCATTCGCGGCGACCACAGCCTGGTGAACGACATCGTAGAGCGCATCACCAACTGCCAGTCAAAGATTGACATTATCGTTAAGCATACTGAAGTGTCTCCCCAAGAACTGGTCGCGATTCGGCGCGAACTTGAAAGCTCTCAAAACCGCGCCACCAGCCTCGCCAAAGACGTCCAGGTGTTAGAGCAGGCCATCGTCAGAAAAAAACAAGAAGACCCGGTCATCCGCCAGTTTGAAGAAGCGTCGTCGGGCTTGTTGACGGCGATGCAGGAAAAAGACGTCGAGCAGATTAAGACGCTGCGCAGTTTCTGTGAAAAAACCATGAAGCAGTACAACATCAACAAGCGCCGCCTCAAACCCTATATTGAGAAAGCGCGTGAGGCGCGGCTCAAGTTTGTCATTGATAAGCGCCGCATCATGCGAATTCAATTTCAAACGTTGTTGAATATCGTTGAGATTTATGCGACCAGTTTAAACACAGGCGGGTTCCACACATTCTCTGATACATCCATTCAGAGCATCACGGGGGCGATTCACGATCTGCGCCATATGCGTTCTGACTCTCAAACGCGAATCGATAAACTGGGCGAACCTCTCGGTAATGTTCCCCTCTCATTCATTCCTGACATCGAAAAAGAATTGGACGAAGTCGATGAAATCATTCTTGACCCGATTACAGGCAAAGTAGATGAACTCATCGTGCTCGTCCAATCGGCTGAAATCGATGCTCTGAAAAATGCTGACACCGAAAATAAAGAAAAAGAATCAAAACGAATGGCCTTTCAAGAAAAAGAAGAAAAGAAATAATATTGATTGTGTGATTTGAATTAAGGGACGCAATTGTGAGTGAAGCGGTTCAGGAACCCAAAGCCGAATCTGGCGAAGCGACGCAACAAAAAGGCCCTTTGTTTGCGATGCAACAACTGCAAACAGAGTTAGAGTCGCTGTGTGGAAACATTCAAGATATAGAAAACCCTCCCAAAGAAGCCGAACCCTTACTCGATAGCCTCCAGCTTCTTCAACAAATGCAAGACTGGGTGGGAAAAATGCCCGAGTCCCGCATTCGTGAAGCGTTGATTTCAGTTGTGAAACAACTCGAACCAGCGTTGTCTGGCCCGGACGAAGGCGGCGAGTCAGACATTTTACAGAACGCTGTGAATGCCTTGGGCGTTGATGTGGATATCAGTTCTGACCGCATGACGGCGTTTTTAGTCATGCCAAAGACGTTGGCTAAATATTGGTCGGTTGATTCTCTCGCGGAGGCTGTTGCGGAATGCGGCGTTGCGCACGGCATCGACAAAAAAGCGCTCGAGACGTTGTTGGCCAAAAAACTGTTCGACCGGCGCGTCAAGGTTGCGCGGGGCAAGCCGCCCGTCGCAGGCAAAAACGCCAAAATCGAAGACCCATTAAAACTGTTAGAACGCGCCAGCATCGTTGGCAAAGAAATCGGCTCGCGTGTTGATTATAAAGAACAGACTCTATTCAAACCGGTTTTAGAAGACGATGTGTTGTTGAGTAAGGTTCCAGCCGACCCCGGAACGGCGGGAGTGGATGTCACCGGCGATGAGATTCCCGCAACGCCGGGGCTGGACGCTGATTTTCCGCCCCATACCAATTGTAAGATGTCTGAAGACGGGCTGTTGTTGCGGTCGTCTGAAGCGGGCTGCGCCTATATCAAAAACGGCAAGTTGAACGTCGTGCCCGCGCTCAATATTGACGGCAATGTTGACTTTTCATCAGGCAACGTCAAAACCCCGGTCGCGGTCCAAATCAAGGGCGATATATTGACTGACTTTCGGGTTGAAACCGAAGGCGAAGTGGCGGTGTCTGGCGTCGTCGAAGGCGCCGTAATCCATTCGCATGAATCGATCTTGTGTACGCAGGGCATCGAAGGTAAAGACAAAGCCAGCGTGAATTCCGGCGCCGATTTGAAATGCAAGTACATCAAAAACGCCTTTGTGAAAGCAGAAGGAAAAGTCGTCGTTGAAGGCGAGATCATTCAGTCAGAAGTACGCGCTCGACGCGTCCATTGCGAAGGCAAAGACGGCTCAATTATCGGCGGTAAGGTTTTCGCCTGGGACGATGTCTGCGCCAAGGTGATCGGTTCAGATATGGGAGTGCGGACAGAAATTACGCTTGGCGGCGAACTCACTGAACTCGAAGAGCGCCAACACCGCCTCTCAGGCCAATTAAAAGATAAAGTCGTCCAGCGGGGAAAACTGGTAGACGCAAAATCAAAAGCTGGCGGGTCTGGCGAAGTGGATGAACAACTGCAGGCCGAAATCGATAAGATGGACCAAGAACTCGAAGGGCTAAAAATGCGCCTCAATGAATGCAAGCAGGATTTCGAGGCCAGCCAGTCGTCCACGCGCACGGTCAGGGCCGAGAGAGACATCCTGCCCGGGGTGATTGTTCGCATATTGGGCAAAGGCATCGAAATCAAAACACCGACCGGGCCCGCAACCATCACCTACTCAGAAGGCAAACTGACCACTTTGCCCTATCAAGAGCGCGAACTAGACGAAGACGCTGAGGAAGAAGTATGAGCCCACAAAACGACCATCGAAACGCCGTGGGGCAAAAAGCGAAACTGTTGCGCGAGCAAGTGAAATTGCAATCCATCAACCGCGCCATGCGTGATATTCAAGACGAGCGCAGTGAATCAGACGCCGCGCAAGAAGAACAGTTTCTACGCCTGCTTCGCGATGGCGTCGCCAATGAGATTCGCAGCGCTATCCTCGAAGCCCGCCGTGAAATCGAACAACACCGTAAGTTAGGCCGCCTCTCAACCCAGAGCCACGAAACCGCCATGGCGTTTGAAGAAAAGGCGGCTGTCTTTCTTCAACAAAAAGAACTGTTTGAAACAATTGAAGAAAGCATCGAACGGCTGAAAGAGAGCCAACAATCTCAAGACGCCGAACCCAAAATCAGTGAATTAAAACAGCGGGCAACCCAACAACGGGACGTTTGCGTTGCGTTGGCCGAAGACGTGTTAAAACTGCGCAAACGCTTTGATCACCAGGTGAGGCAAGACCGCCGCGCCGTCAACGGTTTGTTAGACACCTTTCGCACTTGCCTTGAACATTTGCCCGCGGCGAACCGGGGAAAACTCGAAGTTCAAATCAGAGAAAAAATCAAAACCGTTGACGTCACCACCCAAATTAAAATTCTCAATGCGATGATCAATAAACTAGCGATGAGCGTGCCCTCAATCGCGAAATCCCAAATAGAAAATTTGTATGAAACCGCTCGCCTTTCGTTTCGCGAAAAAAAATACAAACAAGCGCTGAGCGACCTCGACCAGCTGTTTAAATTTAACAAACAACACATTGACGCTCACCGTCTTCGCGCCCAAATCTTTCATCAGGTTCACAACACCATCGCCTATAACATGGAACTTCGCATGATCGCCAAGGTGCCCGAAGCGGGCGCCCGCGATTTTTACGCCCTGGCCCAGGCGCTTGAGCCAACGTCTCTCGAAGAGGCCTATGAGTTTTATCTGAAGACGGCTGAGCGCGACTCCAGACTGAAATATGTAGAGAAATGGGGAGAAGTCGCCTACCGACTTCACCGTTGGGCGCCAGCGCTTCAGGCCTTTGAGCGCGTCACCGTCAAAAAACCCAATCGCGCCAAGACGCTTCATAAACTGGGCCATTGTTATTTTGAAACCCATGTTGAAGACAAAGCGCTCGATTCGTTGCGCGCGGCGATTCATCTCAAAGACGATTGCTCGCTTTCTCATGTTATCTTGGGCAGGATTTATCGAGGCCGAAAGATGCTCGAAGAGGCTGAAGCCTGCTTTCGAAATGCGATTGATATGGATTCACATGGATCCGAGGGCCGCTACTGGCTGGCGCTGTTGTTATATGACGCGGGCGAAGCGAAAGAGGCCCTTGGTTTTGCACAAGTAGCATTAGAAATCGAGCCCGTCAGGTTGAGAAACCGTATTCTGCTGGCTAAGTGTATTTCTGATGTAGGAAACCAATCTAGTGCTATGTCGTTGTTAGAAGAAGCGCTTGGCAGTGAAACGCCGTCGTTAGACTTGTTGTTGGCGTATTCAGAAATCTGCCGCCGCGCCAATCAGGCCGAAAAAGCGGTTGAAGCCTTTCAACCAGTTATTAAAAAATACCCGCGACACCCTCAATTGCGCGCTGAGTTTGGCATGTTACTGATTGAGACAGGTCGGTTCAAAGACGCAGCCCCCTATCTCAACCCAACTGGCTCTATCCAGGCAGCCTAATTTCATCAAAAATTTGCGTTTCCCTCTCGTTTCCGGCTATTCTTTAATATGATGCTATACCATAGTTGTCATGTTGTTTATCTCTCATTGGGAGTTTTTAAATGAAAACCGTATTGCAAAATTTCATCATCGCAGCGATGGTTATACTTTGCCTTCAATCGGCTGCTGCGCAATCTATTGAAAAACCATTAATTGACGAGGGCGCTCAGGCCATGCTTAAATCGGTGGTTGATCTGGTTGCTTCATCTCAATCAGGCCAGATTCAAATTGATAGTGAAGTGGTGTTTGACATGCGGGGAATGAAAGAGAGTTTTGATAAGTCTTACACCTTCGCTTGGAGCCGTCCCAACAAATTCGCCTGGCGTACCACGGGTGAGTCAGTCGGGCCCAACGTCATTTCAGACGGGACAAACCTGTTTTATTACATCCAGTCGACTTCTGCGTATGTTGAGAGCGAAGCCCCGGCTTCATTGTCAGAACTCGACCTGTTCTCCAATGACGAAGACCACATTCAAGGCGTCCGCAACCCTGAGACCATCTATCAAGATTTTTTGTTAGGGCCTGACCCCTGGAAGACGCTGACCACAGATGTATTGTCGATCACCTTTGAACGAGACGACTCAAATAGCGAAGACGTCCATACGGTCAGGCTAGAACGCGAAGACTTTGGCTATTCGTTTTGGATCAAAGAAGGTGATTCGCCTCAACTCATCAAGATTCGGCCAGAATGGAATGACTTTATTTCTCAAGGCGGCGTGTCTGGCGCTGAAGGGCTGTCGATAGAAAACGAGATACTGCTTTCAAACTGGGGCCTCAACAAGCCAGTGGACAATTCTGTATTTACGTTTGTTCCCCCTGAAGGGGTCCGAAAGGCTGAATCAATTGATGACGCGTTGGTCCCTCCCGCGCCGCCTGCGCCAGATTTCGCGGTCAATCTCATGGACGGTGGTGAATTCAGGTTATCTGATTATCAAGGCAAGAAGATCGTCGTCTTAGACTTTTGGGCGACCTGGTGTCCGCCTTGTCGGGCGGCCATGCCCATTATGGAAGAGATTGCTGAGACATACAAAGACGAGGTTGTTGTTATCGCGTTAAACCAGCAAGAGCCGCCAGAAACAATCAAAAGCTATCTCACTCGAAATGGGTTTGAGCCTCTGGTGGCGCTAGACAACGGGCGGGTCGCATCACTGTATGAAGTCTCAGCTATGCCGACCTTTGTGATCATAGATAAAAAGGGAATGATGCGCGATTACATCCCGGGCTTTGACCCAAACATTGAAAAGCGAATTCAGAAACTGATCGACTAGACAAATAGATCAATTTGTCAATTGCACTATTTTAGTTTAGTTGATTGGCGTTGGGGTGCACAGGATTACACCCAGAAGAAAAGGGGTAGAGCCTAGGGTCTCGGATGGTTACGAGACCCCAAGAATCTTTTTGGCGGCGTCGCGTGAAACGTCAACGCCTTCAAATTCGCCGTTTTCTAACTTCTCTTTCGCACGCGCAATTGCGTCTGCGCGAACGTTCGGTTCCGCTTGCGCGGTTTTGACCAACCGGCTCAAAACGCCGACCTGACGGGCGCCAGCAGAAATGTCGATGCGGTCGCTCGCGGGTGTCGTCGAAGACGAAGATTTCGCTTCAGACGATGAACCTTTGGCGACATTGTCTCGGCCGCCGACTCGATTGGGTTGGTTGGCCGAGGAATTAATCCCTACGATATCAACCATTGTATCCTCTCCTGTATCGACCCTCAAAAATCCGTATATATCAACAATGACTAACTTTATGGTTCCATCTTAGCACGATTTACTCATGCGTCGATGGGTTGAATGTCATAAGTATCGACGGCTCAAACACTAAACTTGAATATTCTTTAAAAAAAATGCACTAAAATCATCAAAAAAATCGACATCTGTTTTAGTGCGCTTATCCTTTATATCTTAAGTGTGCCAGCTTGTTAGATTAGTTGAATTTAATTTCATAAATCAATATTTTTGAGTAATTAAGTAGTTTTGGTTTTATCCTCTTTGCCAATCAGCAATACCGATGAGATGAATAACAAGAATAGCCCGATCATCTCAGAATCGATGAGTATTTGCTCAAAGCCGGGTTGTATTTGCGAAGGGGGAAAATACCACTGGATTAAGAAGACTCCGCCGAGTGAAAGAATAAACGCAGGCCATCGCTTCTGACGAAACGAATGAACTACCAAATAGACGCAAGGAAAGAGGCTCCAACTCAGTGTATACCCAGCCAGACGCGGGGGAATGAGAAGGACCGCCAACAGTAGGGCGCAATAGAGCGTGGGCGAATGTGGATCGCTATTGGTTTTTTCGTTCTGTTGAATGGCGAATACGAGGACTACAAAAACCAGCGCTGACGAGAGCGGCGTCACGATGGGTACTAACCACGGCGCATTGATCAACGGCTCATAAAAATAGGTGACGGCGAAGGTGCGCAGAATGAATGATGTCATCGAGATGTTGTATACGCTTTGAACTTGTTCATCCCAATGATAGGTGACGGCGTCGCTTTGGGTAAATTGAACATAATTCGACGTCATCGGCCAATCGGCCCCAGCGATAACGAAAAAAAGAATTAAGCAACCCAACAGCGAATAAAGAAACTGTTTATCTCGGTTGTGTAGTGGGTATAAAACAAGAAGAAATGGCGAGATTTTCATAAATGAACCGAGTGTAATGAACCCGGCGGCAAGGACGTTGCGTTGTTTTGACCATGCCAGCAGCCCCGACAGGATCAGCGTCCCTTCAAATATGGCGACATTGCCGGATGAGATGTCCAGCCCGAATGGGTGAAAGGTCAGCGCCGCAATGTTTATCAGAGACAACGACAAGACAGAAACCTGAAAGCGCATCAAGTAGAGCGTCACCACCAACATAACCTCAAGCGCCGCACATTTAAGCCCAAACCAGATAAATGCGGCGGTGTATAAATCAAAAGAGAGAAGCGGCGTCAACAAGCGAAGAAAGAGCGGGGGATAAAGAAACAACAGTCCATGATATTCGGCGTCGGTCAGCCGCTTCCCCATCTCGATTAACGCCTGAGGGTCATAGGGGTTTGCGCCTGTGATGAGCGTTCGTCCTGCAACGTAATAGGCCCCGAAATCCCACTGTAGGTTTACCAGTTCGTGATATCGCCAAAAAATGGCGACAAAGCCTAGCAACAATGAAAATGGCAGCCACCGGGTTGGGATGGGCAATGTAATTCGCCGCCAGACTGATTGGTGAATCAATCGAGTTGTTATAGGCATAATGACCGTAAGTCCAATCGTAATTCAGCGGCGATTCGGTTTCGCAGCGACCACATCTGTTTGTCGAGATGGTCAATCACTTCTTGGCTGTTATGGATGTCATCATCAGACACTATCGTGTTTCGAGAGAGCTGGTGAAGATGGGCCAGTTGGGCTTCATCGTGTTGATATCTATTTCGTAACTCGCTTCTGAGGTCAGACAGGCGCCGCCGCTTTCGTTCAAGCCACCGTATGAAGATTCGGTTGCCTCGCAGGAGGTCAAAAATGAATTGCTGGATATCGTTCGTTTCGGATAGTGCTTGCAGTTGAAGCGTTCCTTGAGCGGAGGGGGCCAATGGGATGATGTTCTTGCGGCTTGAGGCTGTGGACAACGTTTGTTGAATCGACGCCACCATATCGCCAAACGTTGTGAAATGCTCGAACGACTCAATCGAATGGCCCAAGGCGCCTCTTTCATCTTCTACCAAGTCGTCAAGCGGAATGTCGTCATCTATTTCGTTGATCAACGGCTGATGTTGATAATTTTTCTCGTGTTCTTCAAAGGGCAATTCTGTATTCACGGCGTCAATCAGAGATTGAGAATTGTTTAACAAATGGTGTTCAGTACGAATTATATAGTTTAAGAGAAGGCCTACATTCTCGACTGTTTCTTTCCAGTCGGATTCGCTTCTCATCTCGATTCGTTCAAAGTACCAGGTATGGACAAAATCAAAGACCCGCTCGGGTGTGAGTGATGATAGTTCATCCAGGTAGTGATATGTGTGATATTGAATCAAAAACAGTTCTGCGTTGGCCAACCGTTTCTCGGCCTCGCGGGCGGAGGCGCCCTTGTCTAATACATCAAAATGAAACGAATGAAGCAGCGCCTCCATCTGTTCAATCAAGTCATATTCATAGGTTCGCAACGGGTCGCCAGTCATGTGAGACGCGCTCTCATTTCAAGAAAGAATGTATTGTTATCATCCTAACAAAAAAAATCGATTTCAATAGCCAAGAATACTCGTCGAATTGGCTCGCGCCGTGTTATTGTTTAAAGAGTTGATAGGAGCCATATCCATGGGCCGTTGGTTTTTTATTCTACTACTCGCCGTTTCTGTCTCTGCACACGCCGGCCAACGCAGTGGGACGATTTCTGAGAGTGAAACCTGGACGTTAGCGGGATCGCCCTGGATGGTCAGCGGCGACGTGGTGATTCAATCCGGCGCATCGGTGACTATCGAGCCGGGCGTTGAAGTGCAACTTGGCGCGGGCGCGTCGATTCGAGTGTTTGGCGAATTAAACGCGCTTGGCGAAGAAAGCCAGCCGGTTGGATTTTCAAGCGCAGGCGGGCAGCGATGGGGCGGACTATCGTTTGAGGCGCCCAATGGAGCGGGGCGCCTGGTGTATTGCGATATCCGCAACGGCGACGATGTGGGCAACGGCCGCATCGGTATGGTCAACGTCATGTCGAGCGCAGGCGCTGTTGAAATTTTGAATTGCACATTCCAAAACTGGCCTGACAACTTCAGCCGAAAAGCCGTCCACATGGAAGACATTGAGAATGTATTGATTCGCGGCTGCTATTTCGGCGAAGGGGCCAACGAAGCCGTGCATGGCTCAAACGCAGCGGCGATTGTTGAATCCTGCACCTTCGCGCGGCGATTTGGTTACCGCGACGCAATTGATATCGGCGATACCAAGCGGCCGGGGCCTGTGCCGATGATTCGTAAAAACGTTTTTCTCGGCGGTGATGACGACGCGGTCGATTTAGACAACTGCGACGCCATAGTTGACAGTAACCTCATCATGAATTGCCGCGGCGGGGCCAACGACCCGATTGGCGTGTCAGGCGACGCTGGCGCCGAGCCGTTGATCATCAATAACGTCATTGTGAATTGTGAAAACGGCATCGGGTTTAAAAACGGCGCCAACATCACCGTCATTAACAATACGATTATCAATTGCGACCGGGGAATCTGGCTGCATCAATCGGCGGCGTTCGCCCAAGTGTTTAATACCATCATTTGGGGGCGCGACGGTCAACAGGCGGTGCGCTTGGAGCCGGGATCGGGAATTTCGGTCATTCATTCTATCCTGCATGGTTCCAGCGTGTATCCCGGCAGTGGAAATTCAAACCAATGGCCAGCGTTTGTTGATTACGACGGCGGCGACTATCGTCTTGCGCCCGGCTCGCCTGCAATCAGCGCAGGCCTATACGTTGAGAAAGTCTCTGAGAATGACTTTGATGGGAACCCGCGTACGGGTTCCATCGACATCGGCGCCTATGTCTTTGATGAACTGTCTGCCTGTTGTAATTCGCTGCTGCATTAAGCCATTCGTTACAACGGGCGCCGATCATCGTTAACAGACTAGACAGTTTCACTGGATGAGGTTTGTTGACATGCGTTGCCTTATTGCACTTTCTGTTTTCATTGCGCTGATGGCAAGTTGCGCAACCAATCCGCCTGTCATAATCAATGGCCCGCAAGCGCTTCCTGCCGATGAGTCGCATAATCCTCTTATATCCGCATTCATGGATGAGTTTCATCATGCAATTCAAACCAAAGACGCTGATTGGGTGATCGCCCATTTAGATGAAAACGTCTGGTCGTCGTTCGGCGGCGACGGCGGCATTGATGAATTTATTGAACACTACAAATTGCGCGAGCCGGATTCGTTTTTTTGGAACACGGTTCAAGAAGCGTTTGAACTAGGGGGAACTTTTGGGAAAATCAGAGGCAATCGCCATTTTACTGCGCCATATACTTTTTCGCGCTTTCCTAACGAGTATGACGCATTTTTTTATTCGGCTCTAATCGTCCCAAGCGCGTTCATGCGTGAGCTGCCTTCGTTTGATTCAAATGTCATATCTGAATTGTCGTACACTATCGTGAAAACTGCATTTGAAGAGCATCACGGAGAGAAGCATGAAAATGGGTTTCAACTCGTCGAGACCATCGATGGTTTAAAAGGATGGGTTCCAATTGAAATGGTGCGCAGCCCGATTGATTATCGGATCGGTATGAAACAAGTTGAAGATGAATGGAAGATTATCTTTCTGGTTGCGGGAGACTAAAAATGATACGCCAGCAGTTCCTTGCGCGTCGGCAGTGACGGCTGCGCGCCCATGCGGGTGACTGATACCGCCGCGGCCTGCTGCGCCCAACTGATAGCGTTCTCTAAGTTGTAACCGTCAGCCAGACCGACCGCTAGCGCACCCGCGAAGGCGTCGCCCGCTGCTGTGGAATCAACCGCCTGCACGGGATAGGCGGGAAACGAGCGCGTACCGTCATTAGAGATTAATTGACAGCCTTCTTTGTCTTTGGTAATAATCACGTTCTTCACGCCGCGTTGCAGCATGGCGTCTGCGCCGCAACCGCCGCAGGCGGAGGCCAGCGCATCGGCTTCGTGCTGGTTGGGCGTGATGTAATCAAGCGAACGCAGCAACTCATCCGGTAGGCCGCCGCCCGGCGCCGGCGCCGGGTCGAGTATTACCACTGCGCCGCGTTCACGCCCAATCCGGGCGGCGTGAATCACGGTGTTCAGCGGGATTTCAAGCTGCAATAACATGATGTCGCCGTCTTGAACTACGCCGCGCAGTGGTTGTACATCATCGGGCGTCAACCGGCTATTGGCGCCAGGAGCGACCGCGATGGAATTTTCGCCCGAGTCATCGACGAGAATAAGCGCCGCGCCGGATGGCGCCTGACTGTCGGTCAGGATATATTGCGTGTCGATGTCTTCTCTGATATACGCGTTGATGTTGTCTCCCCCAAAGGCGTCGTCGCCGGTTTTACAGACAAACACCACAGTCCCGCCAAGTCGCGCGGCCGCGACCGCCTGGTTGGCGCCCTTTCCGCCGTTGGCTTGAATCATATCGCCGCCCAATACGGTCTCGCCCGGGCCAGGCAGTTTGGAGCATTTCACCACCAGGTCTGTGTTTGAACTGCCAATCACGAAAATCCGTTTCATAATTGTCCCCATTCAATAAATGTACGAATGATTGTAAACAGAATTGTGTGATAAAATCGAGTCGAACGGGCTAAACTGTTTTGATCGGTGATTAAGTGAAACGTTTATGATAGGAATGATAATGGACTACCTCGCCTTACAGGACGGATACCCCACCATTCAAGAGTTTGAGACGCTTCAGAATGACCCGCTATATGTGGAACTGCGCCGCTTCAGTGATGAATTTGTCGAAAAGAACCCGCAAGCGTTTGAGTATTACAAGACCCGGTGGGGCGCCAACCCGGTGCGCCATTGGTCGCGCCAGTGGGAGTATCCATACATCTACCAGCGCGTCAATGCATTTTTGGGGCCGCGTAAAGACGAAGCGGTGACTGTGTTTGACGCGGGTTCGGGGCTGACCTTTATGCCCCACTATTTCTGCGGTCTCTACCACAGCCTGACGGTTGAATGCGGCGACAGCGACGAGCAGACCTGCGCCGACGCGCAAACGTTGTATCCGCCCGGCAGCGACCGCGTGACCTATAGCGTTCAAGATATCAAAAAAACATCGTTCAGCGACCAACAGTTTGATTTGATTTACTGTATCTCCGTCTTGGAGCATTGCGGCAATCCGACTGACATCATTCATGAGTTTGCGCGGGTATTGAAACCTGGAGGTCGGCTGGTGTTGACCATTGATATTTCGTTTGATGGAAACAAAGACATCGCGCCTCACTTGGCGGCGAAGATGATTCAGATGTTGGAGACCAAATTCACGGCGGACGCCGACTATATTTCGTTGCTGAAAAAATTTCATCCCCAACAACGCCTGACCACTGATTATATCAAAGAGCGCTACCCCGAGCGCACCCCCTGGAAGCCGCCCTACTTCTTCTCGCTCTCTGTCTTCGGTATGTGTTTTGTGAAGAAGTGAGGCGCTTTGAAACTGCTATGGGATATAATTTTGCGAGTGGAAAGCATCCACCCGTTTTTTAAATACAAAGCGTTATCGCTGCTACGCGGCTTCGCGGCTGACTTCGCGGGCGATCTGTTGAATGGGGATGCTTGGCTGTTCGTTATGAATCGCCTCAACAATGAATTGGGGCGGATGCCAAACCGACGGCAGGCCTATGTTGCCTTTCTTGACCAGTTCGCGTTTCATCCACCACAACCAGTCCATGAATTTGACTTTGAGTTTGTAGGTCGGTAAGACCTTCAACATCACCTTGGCGAATTTGAAAATGAACGGATAACTGGCGAACAAGTGGGCGCACTGACCGATGCGTTCAATCAACTCGCGGTTTTCAAGTTTGATACTTGGCGCCAGGCTCTCATAATATTCACGGGGGATTTCTTTCAAGTCGCCGGAGAAGCCGTAGTCTTGCTCGCACATCTCGCCAAGTTTTGTCCCTGGGTAGGGCGCGAAGAACGAGAACAGGTTGATGCGCGTACGGCAGCGAATATTCAATTCGACGGTCGAAAGCGCGGTCTCGACCGTCTCGCCCGGCACGCCAAACATGTTTTGACCTATGACGTGGATGCCGTGCTGATAATAAAGGTCGCAGGCTTTAATGACCTGTTCAGTTGACATATTTTTAGCCAGAATCTTACGTCGCAGTTCATCGTCGCCGCTTTCGATTCCCATGG
The DNA here is from genome assembly GCA_964556895.1 of uncultured bacterium. Lineage (GTDB taxonomy): Bacteria > Hinthialibacterota > Hinthialibacteria > Hinthialibacterales > Hinthialibacteraceae > Hinthialibacter. The sequence goes on from CAZKYC010000017.1 coordinate 30,239, forward strand.
CTACGCGAATGCATCCCGCATCAGCGAGCAGTCTTGCTTCTTCTTCGTCAGTGAGGTCGGCGCGGATATTGCAGATGAACGGCAAGCCGATTTCTTCGCCGTAGCGCGGCAAAAACTCGCGCAGCCAACGGCGGTTTAAGATGAAGGTGTCGTCTTGAAAGGCGATATAGACGACTTTGTAGGTTTCTTTGAGCCAGCGCAATTCAGCCAATACATTTTCAGCGCTGCGTTGGCGCGTCCAGCGCCCGTCTTGAATGTCGCGCGATACATGATTGAAGCAAAACGTACAGTCATACGGGCATCCGCGCCCCGCCATGATATAGCCTGAGCGTTGCTTCCAGACGGAGAAGTCGCGAATCAGTTCACGGTCAGGGAAGGGCAGCGCGTCTAACTGTTTCTTATTTAAAAACGGGCGCGCGCTGTTCTTAATGATCTTGCCGTTCATGTTGAAGTGCATAGTGTCGATGTGGCTATAGTCGCGGTCTTCTTCGAGCGCGGTGCAAAGTTCGAGGGTAGGGAACTCGCCTTCACCGATACAGATGGCGTCTACGCCTTCTTCTTCGATCATCTTGGGGAAAAACTGAGGGTGGGGCCCGCCTACCAATGTGAAGCAGGGGTGGGCGGCTTTGATCTCACGGTTGACATCGGCGTAACGCGGCCAAGTCGAAGTCGTGACTGAATACGCCAGCATATCCGGTTGAAGTTGTTTGATTTTTTCCACATAATCAGGGCCATCATCAATATTAATTGACGAGACCGTGTGGCCGTTTTCTTTCAACACGGCGGAGATATACGAAGCGCCTAACGGCTGATGGCTTAAAATGATATCGTCAAAAATAAACGTGACATGCATAACCCACTCCTCGGATGGGTGTATCATAACTCAACTATATTTAGATTGTAGAGTATTTTAAGTCGAGCAATCAAGAGGAAACTTGACTAATTTACTAATATTTATCCTGACCGCCTTTGCTCTCACCCTTGGTCTTTCGCCAATTGGCGATTTTATTCTTCGAAGAATCGGCCTGGGAGATGAGGCCATCAACCGCGCTCTAGCGTGGGGTGTTGGTGCGACGGGTTTGACATTCTTGCTATCAATTTTGGGTCTGGTTGGCTTATACACACCGGTATTATTATGGTTGGTATGGGGTGTTTGCCTGGTCATTGGTCTGGTTCAATTGCCCAAATGGCTGCCTGACGCGCTTCAACCTAAAGAGTTACACCCTTCAGAAACGGGGTGGGCGTCGGTCGCGCTGCGGATCGGTTTAGGCGTCATGCTCCTGGCCATTCTCAGTACGGTACTAACACCCGAAACCCGCCATGACCCCTATGACTATCATCTGAGCGCGCCCAACCAATACATCATCGCCGGGCAAGTGGTCGAGCTGCCGTGGCATGTATTTACCTATATGCCCAAAAATGGCGAAATCTGGTATGGCATGGCGCTGGCCCTTGGCGACGATAGCCTGGCGAAGTTGGTTCACTTTTTATTTGGCGGTTTTATCTTGCGGTTGTTGTATGACTGGCTAAAACGCGAGCACGGCTATGAAGCGGGACTAATGGCGGCGTTTTTGGCGGCGACCCTGCCAGTTTTCGGCTTTGTGGCGGTCAGCGCCTACATCGACTTGATTCGCGCGTTTTGGGAACTTCTCGCATTGTATTGTTTATATCAACTCTGGAAAGCGCCAAGCGCCGGCGCGCGGCCTGCATGGCTCATACTCGCCGGGTTATTCGGCGGCATGGGCGTGGCGACCAAGTATGTGTCGGGCGCAGTGTTCTTTCCACCGTTTGTGTTGTTAAATTTGATTACCTGGATACGGTTTCGTAAAGACCTGGGCGCGTGGCCCCTCATCGCAGGCGCCGCATACGCGGTCCCGCTTGTTCCCTGGATGGCGCTGAATTGGTCGTGGACGGGCAACCCACTTTATCCGTTCTTGCCCTCGCTGTTTGGCATGAACATCCCCAGCGCGCAGGAGGCCTACATCTTCTTTAAAAACCACGCGCCTTCGGCGGAGGTGTATAATTCAACAGGCTCGCTATTGAGTTATTTTGGCTACCGAATCTGGATGTTGATGGTAGAAGGCAACTCGCTGTTTGTTCTTGGCATCATTGGTTTGATCTCTGCGCCATTTCATTTGAAACATGATGAGGCAAAGCGTGACTGGCCGTGTTTCGCCTATTGGGGAGTGGCGCTATATGTGGCGCTTGCGACCTTGTTGTTTTTGGCGTTATGTAACAATGACGACGGGCGGTTTTTTTTGTCTGTGTTGATTGGTCTCGCTGTTCCCACGACGTTTTTCTTTTTTGACCTACGGCGGCGGCTCGACAATGCGTCGGGCTGGGCGCCGTATTTGTTGCCCATCATTATTTTGTTGATATTGTTCAACGGCTTGCGATACCGCAACGCCCAGCTGGCGGCCCAGCGTGAATCGATGCTGCCCGTGGTGACGTCTGAGCAACGCCACGTCTGGCTTAATACCCGCTTTCTCCATTACCCGGTTACGCGATGGGCGAATGAGAACCTGCCGCCCGACGCGTTTGTCTTGGGGCTGGGGTATCCACTGCGCCGCCTGAACGCCCCGCGGTTGAAGTATGGGTATTTTCCCTTCGCTGAAACGCTCGATTCTCCCAGCGCTGATGAATTAGCGGCGGCGTTGAAACGCGCGGGCGTCACCCACATCTATGAGCCGTTTATTGAAGTGAAAGAAGGCATCGATTTGTCGGTCTTAAAACAAGACCATCTTGTTCGGGTTTTTACTCACCGCGGCATGACATTGCACCAGCTCAGGCCATGAGCGAACGCTGGCTCATCATAAGAAACGGAGCGGTCGGCGACACCGTTTTGTTGTCGAGCGTGGTCGCGGCGGTCAAACAGTCGCGCCCCGAAGCGTGGGTTGAAGTGATGGGCGGGTTGGAGCGCGTCTGGTTGTTGGTTGGCGATGGATTGGCTGACTGCGCCGTGTCGTCCGAACGCCCCGGCGTGGAATCGCTCTACGGCGAAGGGGCGCTGAACTCAGACCTGTATGACTATTTCGCTGAATTCACTCACATCCTCATCTATACGGCGTCGGCGTCTCAGACTTTTGTTGACCGATTGAAAGTCAGAAACGAACAATGGGTGTGCGCGTATCCCGCCTTGCCTGATGATAACTCACAGCACATCACCGAGTTTTATCTGAACCCAGTGCGTCCTTTTGTGGGCGCAGCGGCGCCAATGCCTGCGATCCATTTGTATGAAGAAGAACTTGTCAATGCAACCGCGGCGTTGAAGGCAATCGGAATTGACGATAAAAAGAAAGTTATCGGCGTTCATCCCGGCGCGGGCAGTCATAAGAAGACTGCGCCGCCTGACCGATTGGTGAAAGATGCGCTGAATGAAAAGAGCGAAGTTCAACTGTTAATTACGCAAGGCCCGGCGGACGGGGCGGCGGTGGAGTCATTCATCAACATGGTTCCAACGCATGTTCCTCATTGTGTTATTCAAAACAAGCGGTTGCGCGAGCTGGCGGCGATGCTGTCGCATTGCGAGCGGTTCGTCGGTAACGATAGCGGTGTGACTCACATCGCCGCCGCGCTGGGCGTCCCTACGACAGTATTTTTCATCGCCAGCGACCCCGCCGTCTGGGCGCCGCTGGGAGACAGTGTGAAACTTATTGAAACAACCCACCTATGACGATTCCTGTAACCGCTCCGACACAGGCGGCAATGACGCAAAGCCGCATAATCATTAATTCAGGCTCATCCGGGATTTGGATACGTTCTCTCAAATAGATTTATAGTGGTTGCCAGAATTATATGCGGATTGAGTTTACGTAACTGTATCTATCGCTGTCCGCCGCGGCGGATTCGGGCGCGCTTTACGCACATTTTTTTGACAAACGCTCTAGAATTTCCAGACACGATCTCTAGGATGATTTTTTATCGTTGTATTTGGCATGGGTGCAACTCTGCTCGCTTCGGCGCCGCTCCGCTTTGTTGCACAGGCGCTCACAGAGTTGCACCCATGCCTGAGTTGGATTGTCTATTATTGATAGGACGAATATCGTTTTTTGCCCCAATTCCAGGTCATCCAGCCAGGGAAGGACTCAAATATCGGAAGAACCTTAATTCACGCAGAATGGCCTGTTAATAATTCGGTGTTTTGTTTGAGTGAGTCAGCGCCGCCGGGCAGTTTGTCGTTTCATGATGAATTCACTCAGTCGTAGCGCACCAATACCATAATGCCCGGCCAGTTGACTTCCATGCCATGCACCATCTTGCCATCATATTTCGGCGTCTTGCCGGTTTTCAGGCGGTTGACGCCCTGCTTGAGCCATTTGAGGTTGTTTAAGTCAATTCGATGGAAGAAGTATTGGTATTTTGGGCCTTCAACATCAAAGACTTTCTGATCGTTGATGTAGATTCCATTCATATAGCCCGGCGACCAGCTCCCCCAGACCAGTTGGGCGGCGGTTGCTTTTGACGGGTCGCCGCTTACGTCAAATTTCTGTTCCATTTCGCCGCTGCGGGTGGCCCAGCGTTGGGGGACGTTGTAGGGCTTACACAGTTCGACGCTAAAGTCGCGCTTGAGTTTGAGATTGTTGATTGGCTGGGCGAAATAGATCATCCCGGTTTCGTCGACGATGCGCGCAGAGAGATACATCGGTTCGCGCTGGTCGGGCAGCCACGAAGTATCCCAGGTGTATTTGTACGGTGCGCTTTTGGCTGAACCAATGTGATGAATCAAGTCGCTGTGAAAATAGTGGTAATGCCACTGGCGATAGACGCCGTCGCCTTCCTGGTTGACGTCTTCATAAAAGCCGATGTAATCGACCGATTTGATCGGCGCGGGTTGTTGGGTGATCTCGGTGGTCAAAACGGCCGATTCGGCAATGGTGTCTTCGTCTTCCAGTGAATTGATCTTGCCGACCGGGTGGGCCTTCTCTTCGGGGTCGTAGTATACCCGAAAATGGACGCCATAGATCAGGTTCTGCGGCCAGCGCCAACGGTGTTCATTGAAGACGCGCAAACGAAACGAGTTGCTTTTGCCAGACTTGAGAAACGACAAGGGCACAACGACGTTGGGATAAATATGGTGTTGGTATTCGCCTTGTGGGTAGGGGATCGTATTGGGTGTGGGGACCTCAAGCCAATCGTTTCCATTCACTTGAATGGCGAGGCCGGTGGTGCCGTCATGGCAAAGAATTTTTTCTAACACCACTTCGGCTTTGACCGCATGTGTAAGATCAACGTTGTGGTCTAACTCAATCGCGGGGACAAACTGATAGCGCTGGCCCAGGTGTTCTTCGCCTTGTTTTGCGCCAACCCGCAGCGACCCGCCGGCGTCGCCGTCTTCGTTCCACCACAGATATTCGCGATACACATCGCCCGGGACGGGTCGGGCGTATGATTGAATGTGTAATAGCGCTGGCAGAAATATGAAAACAATGATGAGACGTCTTGCCATGATGATCTCCCGTTGTTCAATTAACTACGAACCAAAGATGTTGATGTCACCGTTTGAGTTGAGTCCATTGCTTGGGTTGAACTCTAACATGTCGGGCAGGCGCGGCGAGTGTTGCCAGTTCATCACTTGGTCGGGGCCGCGGCCTGAGATCAGATAGGTGTAGCGCTTGCCGTCGGGTGTTCGGCTGAATTGGTGTACAACGGGGTCGTATTGGGTTTCTAAGTAGCGGTAGGGGTCGCCAATATAATTGCCATTGAGCGTATTATACCCGCCGGTGTGTTCTTCATTCTGATTGGCGAAGACATCAAGCGGAATGCTTCCAAGGTACGAGATCGGCGTGGTTAGCGGCACGAACCGTAGAATATGTGGATCAATAAACGAACTGCCGTCATGCGACGGCGGAAAGAAATTGTTGTCGAGGCGATATTGATGAAGCGCGGTTTCAATCGCCTTCATATCAGACTGGACGCGCGCCAACTTGGCCCGAATTTGCGCATTCAAAAAGTTCGGCACGGCGATGGCCGCCAGGATACCGATAATCGCGACGACAATTAACAACTCAATTAAGGTAAACCCGTTCTTGTTCATCTGATACTCCCCATAAATAGAATTCGATCACGATATGCACATCTAAAAGGTAGATGAAATTATAGACCAATTTCTATTGGTCTTGGACGAACAACTCTTCGATGGCTTCTTTGACCAATTCGCGTGGAATAGAAATGACCTGCGCCTCGCCGGCTGCGAACAATTCAGGCGTAATTGAATGACCGTTATACAATGAGTCAACGCCGATCCACTCCCCCGCTTGATATGTCTTCGCATCAGTTTGAACTTCGCCGTTTACGACTGCGTATAAGGTGTCGGCTGCATAATTCTCAAGGTTGAACGAACCGTCTGGGCTGAGTTGATGGAACTCAGTTTGCAACACGCTACGAACAAACAATGAGGGCGGCAACTCATTGAAGAGCGGCAGCGCCGCGAGGCGTTGGCTCCATCGGTGTTCTTCAGCGGTTTCTCTGAGATGGATTTCAAACTCAGGAAACTCGCGGCTGACGTCGTCCCGGCGCAGGGTAATCGCCAGCAGCGGCTGGGCGGCGCGCACGGTCGCGGTGCGCGGCTCGTTGGTCAAAAACGCGATCTCGCCGACGAAGGCGCCGGCGTCTAAGTGGGCGACGGTCTGCGACGATACCAGGCTTTGGTGAATCTCTATGTCAACTTTGCCTGAGACAATGACCGCCAAGGTTTGGTCTTTTTGGCCCTGGTTGATAATGACGTCGCCCGGGTCGGCGACCCAAAAGCGAGCAATCGATTTCAGCTGGTCTGTTTCAACATTGAATCCACGCAAACAAGGGACGCGCTCAAAACTTGATTTCAACAATGCATCGTCAATTTGAATGGATGAAAACTCATTTTGAATCTCTTTCAAGACAAGCGGGAACTCCTGTAATTCGTTCCAACTCAGGGTCGGCAGCCATTGTTTGAGTATGCTGCGCCATTCAGCGGGAGACCATTTCGTTTGTATCGCCTGTATGACTTCGTCGTTGTTCAGTTCGTCGTTGATTTTGAGGTGGAGTCCAAAATACTGCTTGGCAAAATAACGAAGACGGCCTAGAGGGCGTTTTTCGATGTCTAAGTAAAGCCATGTCGTCGTCATGTCATACGATGAAAGTTTTTCTACTACGGCGATGAGTAACGCCGACTGTGCAATGAGTGAGGCGAAATTATTGCTTGGGTTTGAATTGAATAGCACTGCTGAAAATTGCATGCCGCATGATACAAATAGCCAATGCCACGCCAGCGATCCATGATTGGGTATGTTGATCATCGATTGAGCGAGAAGGATTGCTAAGCAGATGAACATCGCGCTATTGGTAAATGAACTCATTTGCAGCGCTGCAATACTTGAAATGCTGATTGCCGCTATGAAAGCGGCTTGCGTAACTCGGCTATTCATACATTTATTGATAAAGACCAGCGCGGCGACGATATACCATCCGTAGTGAATGATCGACAACGACGGGTTGATGGCTTCTGCGATATAAAAGGCGCCTACCAGGCCCACGCCGTACCAGGCTTTTGACGAGGAGCAGTTAAACGGCATTTTTTCTTGTTTGATAATGAGATAGGCGACGACGAGGCCCATTAGCGCTTGAACGGTTAAAGACACTGCAGGCTGAATCAGTTCGGGCAACAGCATTACGCGTGACGCTAGCGCTATGAGAACAGCAAATACTAAGAGTAATAAGAGATGTGTTTGTTGGGGGCGCCAGCGTTTCATTAGCTGTTGTGTCGCGCTTCGCGCTACGAAAATGATAGTCGAAACCGCCGCAATCATCGCGCCGCCGCCTATAACAACTGAAAGAACGACAACCACCCACCAATCAAACCCGCCTATGTCTTGCGTGAGTTGGTCGGCGAACCGCGGAACGTCATTGCGAAACAAAGTAGTGCATAAGCGAATGGCCGCTAACGGCCACAACAGCGTCCAGGCGCCCCAACAGATAAACGATTTGCTGTGACTGTGGGCTTTTGAACCAAACAGAAATTGAAATACACCCAGAAAGGAGCTGTAGATGAGTTTGGTTTGTCCGCTGATTCGAAAGGCGTACTGCGCGGCGCGTGAGTAGGGCGACTCAAACCAGGGGGCCGTGTATAGAAGAAAGGCGATCAATGCGCTTAAACCAAGCTGGGCCGCCGCTTCTACCCAGAATGTTTCGGTTGAGAGTGACGTGGCCAAAAACAACTCTCCCGCTGCGCTTAGTAAAAACAGCGCAGGCAACAGCGCGACTTTCAACCGTTGAAATTGGGGCAAGCAAAAGCCCGCTGATTCATTCACCAACGGCATGGGGAACCCGGTGTTTAGATAGACGCCAACGGGTTGGCTTCGTTTTGTCGCCGCCGCCAGGGCGAGTGAATGGACCCAACCCGCAATCCAGACAAACGCGAACACGCCAAATACGATGAATAGCGCTCCCCAAGCGGGCGAGCCGCCCAGTTGGAAAAATTGCAGCGAGGGCGGTTGAATCAAAACGCTGGCTAGGCCGGCGATTGGCAGGATGCACAGAACAACAAACAAAAATGTGGAAGACAAAAACGCGCCAACGATTCGGTCAAATCCGTTCACGACCCGAATTGTCTGTTTTGGGCTTTGATTAACGTCTTTATCCAAAAAACCGAACCGGTCTAAGTCATGCAGCATCTTTGAAAAGCTGGATATGGGCTTGCCGTCTTGATGGAAAATCTCTTGAACGTGTTTTTCAATGGGTTCGCCGTTGAGGCGCGTTATAAACCCTTTCTCCTGGTTGCTGATAAAAATCGACGCGCCGCTGTCGTTATCAACAACAACGTGATGGTCGCCAGAGTATTTGAGTTGGTGAGGCTTGAGTTTTGGATTACGGGTTAATTCGCCCAAAAGACTATCTCCGTTGTAACATCTTTGGTGGATTTCGGCTGGGCGGGTAGGCCGTGGTCAAGTCGTCGTTTGAAAAAAGTTCTTTATCAGCGCCTAGGCAGCGAATCTCGACCTCCTGGCCGAAGAACAAATAATCAGACCCCCACGGATCTTTGACGGTTTCTTCGGGCGGCGTGTCAAATTCGTCTTTTAAAAAGAATTGCAGTTCGAGCGGCGGCGTCGGATAGCGGCCGTTGGATGTGTAGAACTCTGAAAATTTGTCATGAAACATCTTCATATCAGAGCGGGCGATGACCACGCCCGCCGATTGGGTGAGGCCGACGATCATGTCTTCGGCGGAGGTGGCGACAAAATAGCCGACCGATCCTAAGACAGCAAACTTCGCGACAAGTGACGCTGCAGACATCCGATACGCTCCCAACAAAACAAATCAGTAGCCACTAGTTTGACATACTTTTGGGTTTTTGTGGAGCAAAAAGTTTAACTTATTTTGTACAATTTATTGCATTCGCTTAACAATATTTGGTTGTATAGTAGATGATCTATGAGACTTTATTTTGTAATCAAGGACAAATAATGAAAACCACTCAATCAAGACGCCAGTTCATCCAAGCCGCTGGTTTGGGCGGCGCCGCTTTGTTATCAGGCGCAAACAATCAAAGCGCCTCAAGCGCCCAACGAAAACCCAATGTGATATTGATCTTTACTGACGACCACGGGTCGATTGATCTCAATTCGTACGGCGCCAAAGATTTAATGACTCCCAACCTCGACAACCTCGCCAAACGCGGGACGCGCTTCAACCAGTTTTACGCCGCCGCGCCGGTATGTTCGCCGTCACGCGCCGCGTTAATGACCGGGCGCTACCCGCAACGCGCCGGGCTGGCGGGCAACGCATCATCGTCTAAAGGCAACGCTGGCATGCCGTCCGAACAAATCACCATCGCCGAAATGATGAAAGAGGCCGGGTATGCCACAGGCCATGTCGGCAAGTGGCATATGGGCTACACCCCCGAGACCATGCCCAACGGGCAGGGCTTTGACGAGTCGTTTGGCCATATGGGCGGGTGTATCGACAACTATTCTCACTTCTTTTATTGGAACGGCCCCAACCGCCACGACCTGTGGCGAAATGGCGAAGAAGTGTGGCGTGACGGCGAGTTTTTTGGCGACCTGATGGTAGATGAATGCAAGACGTTTATCTCTAATAAAAAAGACGAACCCTTCTTTTTATATTGGGCAATCAACTTTCCACACTACCCGCTTCAAGGGACGGACAAATGGCGAAAGAGGTATCAACATCTTGAATACCCCCGCAGCGACTACGCCGCGTTTGTCTCGACCATGGACGAGATGATCGGCGAGGTGATTGATCATGTTGATGAAATAGGTCTTCGGGAAGACACCATCATTATCTTCCAGTCTGACCACGGCCATTCGACAGAGACGCGAACGGGCGGCGGCGGTGGAGAGGCTGGCCCCTATCGCGGCGCGAAGTTTAGCCTGTTCGAGGGTGGAATTCGCGTCCCGGCGATCATCAGCTGGCCCGGGCATATTGAAGAAAACGCGCTGCGCGGCCAAATGGCGACGGGATGCGACTGGTTCCCGACCATTCAAGACCTTTGCGAAATCAAGCCAGCAACGCATAAGATTGACGGAAAAAGCCTAACTGCGGTGTTGAAATCATCCGACGAGAAATCTCAACATGACGTGTTTCATTGGGCGACGGGCAAGAACAGTTGGGCAGTGAGAAAAGGTGATTGGAAATTGTTGGGCAATCCACGCGATACCTCAAATAAGGCCAAGATCACCGAGGACGACAAACTATTCTTGTCCAACCTTTCACAAGACGTTTCTGAAATGACGAACCTGGCGAAAAAACACCCAGACGTTGTCAAACATCTCGTGCAGCTGCATGAGTCTTGGGCGAAAGAAGTGAAGTCGGGTTAATTCTTCGGGCGTCACGCCTGAATCGAGTCAACCGGGCGCATCTCTCTCTCTTCGGGGCCAAGCCGCTGGCTGGTCCCCATGGTGCGCAGCATGTTGTTGTAGAGGTCGAGGCCTTCGGCGCCGACGTCAAGGATCGTTCCTGTTTTGAATCGGCCATTTGCGCTGGTGATGGCGTGAAACACGCCGGATAATTCACGTTTGGCGTCATTGTGGCGGCCATCGCCAGACTCGGTCGAAATGGTAATCAACGCGTTTTCGAGAATCGTCTTGCCGTTTGCGTCTACCGCGTCTTCGTCGTTGAGGCGTTGAAGAAAATACGCGACTTCACGCATTTTCATGTGGGCGTGGGCGCGTAATTGTTCATTGGATTTTTTGGGGCTGAATTTATGCCACCACTCATGGCTGCAGCCTTTGGAGCCGGACGCGTTGTGTTGAGCGGCGTCGTTGAAGGTGTAGAGTTTTTTGCCATTGTATTCATAGTCGCCAGTCAAGCGAATTCGCTCACCCGCCGCCAAAAACGTCAATGAGCCGAAACGGGCGCGATCCATCTGAACGGCTAGCGCGAACAAATCCGCCATCAAGCGCCATTCGCTGGTCAATTCGGCCAGCGTAATGTCAATACCCTCTCCACCCGGGTCTGCTTCGCCGCCGTGGGCGATGGTCGAACGCGGCGGCAGTTTGGGTGCCATCGGGTCGTTTTCTTTCATCTCATAGGCGCGTTGTTCATATTCTCGAATGCGGTCAAGATGGTCGGCGATGCGAGATTTTGATGCGGCGCCGAGCGGAGAGTTAGCGCCTGTGAAGAACTTGTATTGGCCGACCACTGAATCTAACACGCTGCGCTTTAAACCCTGTTCTTTTACACTGGAACCTTCAAGGGTTGAAAACGAGCCAAACACCCGGTCGAAGAGGTCGCGAGGTTTTTCCTGCATCGTGGCGGCGACGGTTCCATCCGGGTTGTAACTATGCACATACCGGCTGATACGGCTGCGTCGAAAGAACGTGCCTCCGATCAGTGTCGGGGTCATGCCCGCCGGTAAACCGTCTGGGTAATGAGCGTGACGCACCACCTGGTCAATCGACGGCCCGCCTGATTTGGCTTCGCCGTCAGGCGGCTCAGCAGTGAATGCGCCTGAAGCGCCGTCAAAGTGGGCGTTGATGCCCGACTCGTCGCAGCGAATCTGGTCAATATTTCGGATAATCAAGAGTTTGTCGCGAAGCGGTTTTAATGGCTCAAGAACGCCGTCATACCCTTCGGTTTGTAAGGGAGCGGGGATGCCCAACCCAAAAAAGAGATTAAACGCCCTGACAGGAACGTCGTCATTTGACGCCGCGCTGGCGGATTGAACCGTCATTTCTTCTAATAGAGGAAAGCCAATTGAAATCGCGCCCATGCCTTTGAGTATAGTGCGGCGGTCGATTCGTTTGTTTTTAAGGATCGTTGGGGTTTTCATGGGTAGACCTCCGTCTTGGCCGTTCGTACCAGATCGCTGGTTATAATCGCGGCAACCAGGGCTTTGTATGTGCCGCCCTTGGCTTGAGAGTGTTGATGAATTGATTGTATGTAGGGCAAGTCGTCAACGCCGAGCGGGCGCCCTAGAGCAAACTGCGCCATCTTCCAGGTTAAGGTTTCTTTCACGCGGCCGCTGTTTGATAGGTGGTCCATCAGTTCCGCCGCAGTATCGTACGGGACGGCCTTTTCTTGGCCGGGGAAAAATATTTCTCCGTCTTCTCGCAGCGCATTTCCGTGTTCATCGGTTTGATGAAACGTGCCTAGTCCGTCATATGTTTCCAACCCAAACGCCAGCGGTTCGAATTTGATATGGCATCCACCGCACGCCGGGTTGGCGATCCGTTCTTCAGAGACGCCGCGCTGAGTCAGCCCCGGTTTTGACGCGACCGGCGTCGTGTCAACGCATGGCGGCGGGTCTTGGACCGACCCGCGAAGAACGTCATGCAACACAAACAGCCCCCGCGTGACCATTGAGGCTTCGTCGCCGCCCTTGGTGAGTACGCTGCCCTGCGTGAGAAGTCCGCCGCGGTTTGGGACATCAGACAAGTCATAACGGACAAGGTCTGTCTTCGATTTGTCAAGCGTGGTTGGTTCGATGCCGTAATGATGAGCAAGGCGGGCGTTCAGAAAGGTGAGCTGGGCGTTGAATAAATCAGATAATGGGCGTTCGAGTTTCCAAATGACATATTCAGCGAAGGCCTGGGTTTCTCGTTTCATGTCTTCAGCCAAGTCAGGGTTCCAATTGGGAAACGTCTCAGAATTTGGCCTGAGGTTTTTGAGGCCGTTGAGGTTTAACCACTCAGAAACAAACCGGGTTGAGCGCCGAACCGCGCGCGGATCGTCTAGCATTCGGTTAACATGTTCGATGATGGTTTCACGGTTGTGAAGTTGGCCTTTGTCGGCGGCGCGCATGAGTTGTTTGTCTGGCGGCGCGCCCCACAAAATATAACTCATTCGAGACGCGAGCGCGTATGAATCAACCGGCCAGCGCGTGCCGTCTCCACGCTGGTTTTCGATACGGTAAATAAACCGCGGCGATTGAAGCATGGCTTCAATCACTCGCGTCACCGCCTCTTTAAAATCGCCGCCTGCGCTGGCGACGGTGGTTGAGACGCCGCGGTATAAATCAATCTCTTGGTCGTCAAGCGGGCCGCGATGGAGCCATTTTCCCATGTTGGCGATCAGGCTGCGCATGTTATTGTCAGTCAACTTGTCGCTTTTTGAATACTGCTGCGCGAACTGAAGCACGTCCATTTTCGCTGCAATTTTTTCAGCGAGGGTTGAATACGCCGAAATGTGTTTCAGATCGACGTTCAGGTTATATGCGGTGTTGCTGAAGCCGTCCGCGCGCAGGTCAGGGGGCAGAAACTCAGCCGCTTCGATTGAAATATCTACGCCGACCGCGCTTCTGACTGTTTCGATATATTCAGGGACCGTAAGCCGTTGGATCCATACATCATGGCTGCCGCCTCCATGGGCGTAAGCCGACGCATCAATCTGGTCAAACGGCCAGACGGCGCCGTCATTGACCCATTGGCGCAGCGCTTGTTTCTGGCTGTCAGATAACGGGTCGCGCAGCAACGGCATCGCGTCGTTTTCGACCATTTTGATCAAAAGGCTTTTATCGGCGTCGCCAGCAACCACCGCGTGGCCGCTGTCTCCCTTCGCGAATACAGAGTCTTTGCGCGAGACGTCAAAGCCGCCTTTTTGGGTCGCCGAATCGTGGCACTCAAAACAGTGTTGGACAAAGATCGGCGCGATCTCGTTGGTAAACAGTTTCTCAGGGTCTCGTGTTGAAGATTGGGCCAATTGTTGTTGCGACTGGTGGCCTGCCTTGAAGTGCTGTTTGACTTCTGTTGGCAACAAACTGCGGTTGTATATCGCAACAAAGTAATACGTCCCAAGCCAGGGCCGAGAGCCGTTGATTTCGTTCGCCAAACCAAACTTGGCCGAGGCGTCCCAATTTGCGAAACCGCCTGAGATGGTTTCTTCACTGGTTAGGTCGCCATTCAAATAGACTCTTGCCTGTCCTGAGCGGTTGCGCGTATAAACAACATGAGTGATGTCTGTCGTGAGGCTATTAGTTTTCGAATTAAGCGATGGGATTCCATTCGAACTTGTTGATGAAGTTCTCAAGCGAACGTCATAGTTCTTGCCATCTTGTCCGAGAGTGAAATTGCGTTGGCTTCCATTTTTCGAAAGCGTTACAATTCGCGCTGGCCCTTTTTGGTTTTGGTTTGCGGGGCGAATCCAGGCCTCGATCGTAAGTTCGCCAGACCAGCGAACAGCGTTAATTAGTTTCTTGGCGGGCTTTGAAGAAACAACAAGCATTTTTGCAGTGACTTCGAGCGAGTCGCTATTATGGTTTACCGCGCCGGGATTCTGAATGGTTAATTCAAGCGGCTCGCCTACGCCAGACTGGTCATGAATTGTCTTTCCACCGCTTTCACGAAAATCGTAAAGGGCTTGTAGGCCGCGATGAGTACGATCATTCTTGTGAACATCTTCTGTATTTGATACAACTCCTAGAGATGTGAAGCAAAGAACTAGACTCCACACCAGGAATGCTGCCAAAAAATGGCCTGTTTGCCTCATTCAATTTTTCTCCTGTAAGCAAAATCAATACTAGTTTTGAAACTCATTGGGATAAAAAACACAGACTTAGTGTGCATACTTTAACCACCTTACTATATTTCAGTAAAATGGTCAACTTTGTAAATTTGTATCTGAAGACCCATGGGGCGCCTCTCGGATATCATGAGTTAGATTTATAGAGTTTTATTTTTGGGCGCCATGTCTCTATGGCTATTTTATTGTTCAATCAGTTATTCAGTGGTGCAAAAATTTTATAGACAAAACCAGCGGGCGTTTGGTAGAATCAGTGAATCGTTCACAGATTCACTATTTTCAACATGCGAGGTTAGCCATGAAACGCCGCGACTTTTCTAAAAGCCTTCTTGCCTTCGGAATCGCTTCTCAATCCGCCCACGCAGTAAAAACCACAACTCAATCAACTCAAGCCAAAGGCTTGGCGTATTTGGAGCCATCCAAGTCGCTGCCAGTCCGCCATGTTGATGTAGTCGTCGCCGGCGGCGGCACCGCAGGCGTGGTGGCTGCACTCGCAGCTGCCCGCCAGGGCGTCAAAGTGATGTTGATTGAGAAGAAGGGCTACACCGGCGGGACGATCACCGAAGGTGGAACCGCCCTACACAGTTTCTATAACTTGTGGAAACCGTTTGGCGTCGAAAAGCGCCAAGTCGTTCGCGGCATTCCCCAAGAGATTATTGACCGCATGTTGAAAGTCGGCGGCTGCACCGGACACGGCGACCAGGTTGAGCGCATGAGCTATGACTGCGTCTGTACGGCGATTGACACCGAACTCTATAAACTGGTT
Organism: uncultured bacterium; assembly: GCA_964556895.1. Lineage (GTDB taxonomy): Bacteria > Hinthialibacterota > Hinthialibacteria > Hinthialibacterales > Hinthialibacteraceae > Hinthialibacter. The sequence goes on from CAZKYC010000017.1 coordinate 45,957, forward strand.
TCTCATTCGATGTTGGATGAATCAGGCGTGATGGTCGCCGTGAATACATTATTGGTTGGCGCCATTATGGACGGCCCGCGCGTGAAGGGCGTCATCACCGAAAGCCGCAATGGCCGCGAAGCGGTCTACGCCAAAGCGTTTGTGGATTGCACGGCGTATGGCGACCTGTCAGCCCACGCCGGGGCGGACTATACAGAGCCAAATGATTACGCGGTCTGTAATAGTTTTGGCGTCGGCAACGTAAACATCGATACATATTATGAGTTTGTGAAGTCACACAACGCCATCACTGAACTGGCGTATGGCATCCGTAACGGTGAAGACGACCAAATCGTTCGTCTTAACGGCAACCGGGTCAAAATCGGGAGAGAGTTCGCTGAAGAAGCCGGAAAGATCGGCATGTCAATGACTACCACGACGGTTCACGAAAACTATTTAATGTTCATCAAGATGAATACCAAGATGGCGAAAAGCCCGACCGACCGCGACGAAACCGCCAAAACCGAGCTCAAATTGCGCAAGAACCAATACCGCGCGCTGCAATTGTTTAAGAAATTTATTCCCGGTTGTGAAAACGCCTTCATCGCGAGAACATCGCCGTCGCTCAACATTCGCCGGGCGCGCTGCATTGTCTGTGACTATGACATTACTCATGAAGACGTCATTGACGCAAAACATTTTGACGACGAAATCATGGTGTATGGGTTTCATGACATGGCGCCGAGATACCAGGTCAAAAACGGCGGCGCCTTTGGCGTACCCTACCGGGCGCTGTGCGTCGCCAATATTGAAAACCTGTACGCTTCAGGCATGTTGATCACCTCTGACCACCGCGCCCATATGTCGACGCGAAACACCGTCTGCTCGATGGGGCAGGGGCAGGCGTCGGGCACGGCGGCGGCCTTGTGCGCCAAAAAAGAGATCGGCTCTCGTGAACTGAAATACGGCGAACTGCGCGACGCCCTCACCCGCGCCGGCGTCTATTTTGAAGCGTAATCATAAGTTGTTAGTTTTCACGCCAAACGTGTAAGAACCAGTCATCGCCATCGGTCGGCGATGAAACCGTAAGCGTTTGCCTGTTAACGCTTGAGCCGTCGCGAATGTCTTGGTTGTGTTGAGCGTTGATCCAGCGATAGCGGTGGTTTGCCTGTGTTAACTGTAATGAGACCTCTCCACCGTTTTCGAGATAGACGAGATATTCTTTCCCGAGGTTCGCCAGACAATACCCATCGTCGACAAGTTCTTGATGAGGCTTCATTTCATAAAAGGGGAACATCTCGATGGTATCCCAAACGTGATGGACGATGTCATGCCATTGTTGATGACGTTTGCTGAGTTCAAGCGAACCGCTAAAGCCCGAAGACGAACTGCCGTCCATGTCGCCGAAGTTTAATGCGCAGGCCGACATCATAATGACGTAGGCGTTCTTGCGAATGTCAACTTCAGTGTATTTGGGGTGGCCAAAGGTGTTGCCGCCCCAGAGCGTCTCTTGGGCGTAAAGCGGCTTTTGTGGATGATGGTTTTTGAGCAGGCCGCGGCTTAGTCTTTTTCTGTCGAGCGTTTTGGGGCCTTGAAGTACGCCAAAGGTTGTCCATGTATCATTCATATACGGGTCGTCGCCCGTTCGGTTATGGACGGACACCGGGTGTGAATACACGTCATGTTTTTGTATTAACCCGCCCAACTTTCGGACCTGGTCGCTCGAAAGAAAGATGTGCTTTTTCATGGTCGGTTCGGGGCCGGAGACGTTGTACATCATGTTCCAATACGCCCCTAAACGCGCGGTGCCGTATTGAATATATAACTCTTGTTCAGCCGGATTGGTGGGGAAATCAGAATTCTTGCTGAAGAAACCCGCGAAGGGAAACACCATCATGTTGCGCCGTTTCAATTCGTTCAGATGGCGTTCCATATATTTCCACTCATCCGGGTTCAGCGGCCACAGATCGGGCGTTTTCCATCCACGTCCGCGCTTGTCTTCGTCCCGATTTAAATAATGGCTGGCGATTGAAAGTGTGTTATATCCTTGGTTTTCGGCCCAATTGAGAAAGTCAATTCGCTTTTGGTTGTTCCAGTTTCGCGCGAAGAAACGGTCGCCAACATGAAAGCTGCGAATCAGGCCGTGCTTTCCACCTTTATAGCCAAACCACATCGGGTTGGTTTCATCGTTAGTCATCATTCCTGGAATGTCTGATTCGACGCACTCAAATGACCCTTCATAGGTTCGCGGTTGGTCGCTGAAATGAATTTTGTAGGTATGGGTTCCAACCACCTGGGGCATGTATCGCACACGCCAGGTTTGGTAGCCATCATAAAACCCAGTGATGTTGAATGTTTCCCCATTCGGGTCAGTGAATTCGCCATACAGAGTTATTTCGGAGTATGGGTTTGAAAGTTGTTTGGTTCGTTGAATGGTTTTCTCAAACGCGTCCCATTGGCCTACCGTGATGGTCTTAGGCGTTTTGAGCGGCGCTATCACGATATTGGATGTACCAGCGATATCGTGATGGTGAACATCATCACCTTCTTCCCACACGGCATACACTCGGTTGTTGTTCTTCGCCAGTTTGACAAAACCGATTGATTTGTTTGAAAGCGCAGGCAAGCGAAACGGGCCGCGCCAGTCGCCATTGCTGCCTGCCGCGAACGCGCCGCCAAACGCTGCCGCATAAATCTTCTCATCATGAACGATCATCTCAGGACGGTCGCGGCTGTCGGTGACGATGGGCTGGCCGAGTGATTTCCATTGGCTGTGTAAACCTGTTTTTTGATAAATGACGCCCGTTCCGGTGATTACATAGATATTGCCGTCGTCGTCGATGAAGATTGACGGCGCTTCTTTGTCATCATCAATGATGCCGCCGCCGCGCCAGGTTTCGCCGCCGTCTTCTGAGTATCGATAAGCGCAGTGAGTGGGTGTGCCATGCCGGTAAACGATGTGGAGCGAACCGTCGACAGGCGACGCCGCGATATCGCTGTAGACGTGGTCGTTGCGCCCGGGGAGGTGTCCGCTGGCGGTGTCGGCGTCAGGCATGGAAACGAACGAGTTGGCGTTTGCGCTTCGTTTTTGAATTCCAATAAACCCGCCCGCCGCCCCGCCGCGTTTGGTAATAATCACATCATCAGTATCGGTCAGCGCGAGAGAAGTATCGCGAACGACCTTCGGGTCGATCTGTTTCCAGACGTCGTTATCCATCCAGGCATAGCCTGGCCCGCAGATCACATGAGGGCGTCCCTGGCTGTCGATTTCAATCTCTGGATCACTACGGTGGACTTTGTCCGTGCTAACGCCTGTGTTTTGTTCATCTGACCAGGAGCGGGTTTCTGCGTTATAGAATTTGTAAAACAGCGACTCGCTTCGGGCGTAGACAAGATGAAGGTTGTTGTTATGGTCGAATTCAATTTCGGGATAAGAACCGCGTGCGACGACCAAAGGCGAGTCTATATTGGCATGGATGCTTAACGAAAAGAGTAGTAGAAGCGTGAGTTGAGTAAAAACACAAAGTTGACGTGAGTTCATGATTGCCTCAGTTTTGAAGAGTTTCAGACGAATTGTCACGAGCTTATCAAATCATAATGCATGAGGCAATGTTGGGAACGATAGACTACAGCCCCATCTCGCTTATAAACGCGTTGGCTTCGTTGATGGATTTCTCCATCTCTTGAATCAGGCGCTTCACGTCTTCTTCGACCTGGTTGGCTTCTTGTTGGATGCTGGCGATGGCGCGGGCGTTGAGGTTGTGTTTGAGATATAACACCTGGTCTTTCAGCGCCGACAAGACCGGGGCCATTGCGCGCGATGCTTTCTGCATCGAACTCATCATACGGGTGTACTTCGTGCGGGTTTGAAGCAACTGGCGCTCGCTGGCCCGTTTTAATTCGGCGTTTGAATATTCTTCCAACTCGGTTTCCCATTCGGTGAATAGCGCGTTGGCGACCGATTCGACATTACTCACTTTTGAGCGTACTTCGTTAGCGTTTGACAAACTGCGGTTGTATTCTCTGTTGAGAGATTCATAGCGCTGCTGTAGTTCACCGCCGTCAAAATTGATGACGGATTGAAACTGCTCAAGCGCGCTGTTGAATTGTTCTTTGGCTTCTTCTTGTGAATTGCGGGCGTCTTCGACGCGGTCAACCAGGATATCGCGTTTATGAACGCCAAACTGTTCCATGGTTTCATAATAAACCGTCTGGCAGGAGGCGAGGCACAAAACAGTGAGGGCAAACATGCAAATACGGCGAATGAATAGGGCCATAATCAACGCTCTTTTCCTGGTTCGAATTGAATGTATACATCGTACTCGATGGTCGCAATTTGTTCCATATTCGATATTACATTTTTTGGGATAACGCCTGAGTTTTGATTGGCGCTATTGGTTGCAATGGGCGTAGTAATGCATCGATGCGCAGGTACTCTAGCCAGGGGTTGTAATCTATCAATGAACTTGGCGCTAGACCATGATACTTGGCTGGATTGTCCCACCAATCAAGCATCGCGCTCTGGGATGTTTTGAAAAACTTGTGGTTGCCGATTCGGTTGGTTTCTTCCATGGCGCGAACCCACGGCGGGTTGATTCGAGTGACGCAGTAATGGGTGGCGCCGTCAGTCGGGTCGCCCATCATCTCTGAGTATGCGTTCCAGGCGGCTTTGAAGCATTGTTTCCATGCGCGTTTGTTCGGATAAAACAACTTGGCGAAGTTGGGGTCCCATGTGTTGAAACAGGAGAATTGATAGGGTTTCAACACGACGTCTTTGATCGAACCACCATACCAGCCGCCTTCGGCGACGCGGTTCATAACCACTTTGGCGACGGCCAACTTGCCTTCAAAGGGTTCGCCGCGCGCCTCGCCATAGACGCACATGGTCAACAAAGTCATCTCTTTTTGTTTGGTGAGTGATCTTGTCTGGTTGGGAAGAAATTCGCTGGGGGTTGCGTTCTGGGCCCAAGAACTAATCTGTGAAAACTCAGGAAAGAGCATCGACTGGCTGAGCGGCTTGGCCTCATCAGGCTCCATTGGCTCAGGCAAAAAGTTGTCCGCGATGAGATGGAGATTTTTCAGGTTGCGGTCGGTGTCAACATAGACGCCGTCGCCTGTTTTGATGAAATGGTCGCCCACGCCCATGCCCAGGCCGCCGCCCGACGATTCAATACCGACCACGGGCAAGACGCTCGGTTCATACGAAAAGTTGCCGACGGGGGTGATCACCGTCGTGGTTGAACACGACCCGAAAACGAAAACAATAATTGGGATGACATGGTTCACTTTCATCCAGTTCCTCGATCTTAGAGCGATGTGTGCATTATGTGTTATTTGGGTCGTGGTGGAAGATCAAGCCGTCCGCATCGTGTTGTGGCGCCCAACGAAGCCCAGGGGTTAGAAACGGATCTCATTTTTTGATAGGTTTATCAGGTGTATCGGTTTAATAGCATCTATAAATGAACGTATCCCTGCATTTGAGGAGAGGTAATATGAAACGGCGTGATTTTATTCAATATACAGGGCTGGCGGCCGCCGCCATTTCAATGGCGAATATCGCCCATGCTGACAAGCGCCCCAACATTATTTTTATCATGGCCGACGACCTGGGGTATGGTGACTTAAGTTGTAATGGACAAACCCATTTCACCACACCCAACCTCGACCGCATGGCCGCCCGGGGCATGAAATTTACGTCGCACTATTCGGGCAGCACCGTCTGCGCCCCCTCGCGCTGCAGCCTGATGACGGGGTTGCATACCGGTCATACTTACATTCGCGGTAACAAAGAGATTCAGCCCGAAGGCCAACACCCCATCCCGGCGGACGCCTACACCATCGCCAAGATGATGAAAGAGGCGGGCTATTCGACCGGCATTATCGGCAAGTGGGGCCTCGGCGGGCCAGGCTCAGAAGGCGCGCCCAATAAACAGGGGTTCGACTATTGGTTTGGCTACAACTGCCAACGCGAAGCCCACTCATTCACGCCGAACCATCTATGGCGCAATGAAACCAAAGTCAAACTCGACGGCAAGACCTATTCACACGACTTGCTTGCTGAAGATTCGCTGCGGTATATTCGTGACCATAAAGAGCACCCGTTTTTCTTGTATCTGCCGTTTACGATTCCCCATGCAGAGATGTACGCCCCAGACGAAGCCATGGAGCCGTTTGAAGACAAGTTTGACGAAAAGCCCTTTGGCGGCGCGGGCCGTTATCGCGCCCAAGACAAGCCCAAGGCGGCGTTCGCGGCCATGGTGAAGCGTCTCGACAAAGATGTGGGGCGCATCCTTGATTTGCTGCATGAGTTAACTATCGCCGAAAATACGCTGGTCATGTTCACCAGCGATAACGGCCCTCACAAAGAGGGCGGACATGACCCGGACTTCTTTGATAGCAACGGCCCCTTGCGCGGCATCAAACGCGATGTCTATGAAGGCGGAATTCGCGTCCCGACAATGGCCTATTGGCCGGGCGTAATCAAACCCGGTTCGGTCACAGATCATACGTCAGCGTTTTGGGATTTCTTGCCGACCTGCGCCGAACTCTCCGGCGCGAAGGTGAATGGCGAAGTCGATGGCCTCTCGTTTGCGCCGACATTGAAAGGCAACCCCGGTAAACAAAAACAACATGACTATCTCTATTGGGAATTTCATATTTCAGGCGGTAAAGGCATCAAGCAAGCGGTGAGAATGGGAAAATGGAAAGCGGTGCGTAACAGCCTGGAGCAGCCGCTTGAATTGTATAACCTTGATAATGACCTAGGCGAAACCAAAAACCTGGCGAAAAAACACCCTGAAATTATTAAGAAAATCGAAGCCTACTTAAAAACCGCGCGAACCGAATCCGAGGTGTTTCCGCTGAAGGGTTAAGGCCCACTTAAGGCGACTCTGGCGCAGGCGGCCAATCAGGAACCTCGGCGCCGCCGGCTTTGTAGAGATCGCTCCGGCTGAATAGCCCGTTACTGGTGTGATAGGTGCGAAAGCGGCTCATCTTTAATGGGTAGGTTCGCGTACTTTGAATGTCGTATTCGCCGTCGGGGCCGACGCTTTCAATAAAATAGCGGTCTCTTGACCACTTCCAGAGCGATTTTCCCTTTGAACGCCCCATCAAGACTCTTTCGTTTTCGTCCCATAAAAAACCTCCTCGCCTACTTTCGGCAAGCTGATTTTCCACTTTAAACGCTGGTCTGAATTTGTTGGGGGCATTATATTCAATACGGGCATCGGTAAGCCCAAGTTGTTTGAAATCTCGTTTTGCTTTCCCTCCGGGCGGTCCCTTACGGCCGTCCGGGGGATTGCTTACGTAACAAAAAACCCGGGCGGTGGGTTCACCGTCCGGGTTGTTGGTTTCAAGTGGAGCGCAAGGGATTCGAACCCTCGACCCCTACCTTGCGAAGGTAGTGCTCTCCCAGCTGAGCTAGCGCCCCGAGAATGCTGATGTTGGGTAGACTTTTGACTCCCACAACAGCATCAAAGTATAGCGCAAGGCGCCCGTCGCTGAAGGCGTTGAAGCCATATGGCCGCCGCTCTAATGGGGCCAGGGGCGCCCCTCAACATTTTGCACCGTATCCGCGGGCCGGCCCTCTTTAAACGTATGGATATCGCCGTTGCTGGTCAGGCCGTTGGTCGCGTCAAAACGGTATAGATTACTTGAAAAGGGGTAGTTTGCCATCAACGACGTATCGTCAGCATGATCGCGACTACAATCAACAGTTCGATTAAGGTAAACCCCTTGAGGCGCTTCATCGTGTTTCTCCCACAAAAAACAGTGAATCAATAAAATAAGCAAATGGTTATTGCAGAAATCCCACTCAAAATTCACTCAACACAATACGGGCCGACACAGTGAAAGTCAATCAAATCTTACCGAATCGTTCATCTATCATTGGCCGTACTTACCACAAGGCTCTTGCCTATATTGATTTAACGATTTAAGCATTTGTTAATAGAGAATTAACAGCCATTTTCTTCGGCAATCGTCTATAATAGCCTGTCACTTTTCATCTTTGAATAACGCACTCACTTTCTCTATGGGATAATGAGATGAAAAGCCAGGGTTTCACACTGATCGAACTACTGATCGTAGTCGCCATAATCGGTATCCTGGCGGCGATTGCCGTCCCCAACTTTTTAAGCGCCCAGGTTCGCGCCAAGGTGTCGCGAGTGAAGGGTGACATGGCCGCCCATGCGACGGCGATTCAGATGTACACCCTCGACTATGGGCGCCAGCCGCGCGGCCCAAACGAAGTCAGCGCCAATGGCGTTCCTCATAAAGGATTGATCGTCTGGGCGCAACTGACCACGCCGATTGCGTATATTCCGACTTCAGCGAGTTTTGATCCGTTTATTGACTTGCCTAATTTCGCCGAGTTTGAGTTGTACGCGGGGAGTTTTCATCCGCTTCAATACTATCAATACCGCAACATTGAATATGACTATGACGTCCGCGCTCAAAATGGAGAAGCCGACCCAACCGGTATCTGGCTGACCCGCAGCGCCGGACCAGATCACGCGTCACTTCACTGGCCCTCCCGTTTATGGAAATCGATGGCCTACAATCCGTCGAATGGCGTGGTCAGCGGCGGCGACATTATTCGTTGTAACAAAGGGTTTGTCGGCGATGTCGGCCAAGATATTGAATACTACCAGTAGCCACGGCTTTTCGCGCTTAGATTCAAGGAGTGACTCAAACCCATTTACACATCAGTGTTGATCAATCGCTATGCGCGGATATTTAAAATTAGGCAGGGCCTCCGCTTACTGGGGTTGTGTTTTGCTCTGCTCGTTTTGAATTAAATTCTTGGTTAATAAACATAACGTCTGTCCAGCTGACGAGTTCTTGCTGATATTTTTGGTCATAAAACGTCACTAACGAAAAGTGGTTTTCAATCAAGTATTGAAATACTTCATGAAATTTCGGCAGTTCTTTGTACATGTCAGAAAAAATAAATTCAAAATAGATCAACGCGATTTTATTTTCATTCATTAATTGTTGGGCGCCCTTAAACACTTCGAGTTCAAACCCTTGGGTGTCTGATTTTAACACATCAATAAATTCAATGTTGTGTTCTTGCGAAAACGAATCGAGCGTAATCACCTGAACCTCTGTTTTTTTAACAATGTTGCCCCAACAGAAGTTGCTTGGCGCGAGAAACGAGCTCATGTTTGGGTGTTCATTTTCTTGAAACGTCAACGTTGTGTTTTGTGAGCCTATCCCATAGTTCCATGTTTTTATTTTCGGGTTTCCGAGACAGTTTGTCTTCATCTGTTCGAACGTCGACGGGCTTGGTTCGAATGAATGGATGGTGGATGAAGGAAACGCCTTGGTAAACCGAACGGCTGATTGGCCAATATTGGCGCCGACGTCAAAGATGAGCGGTTCGTGTTTTGCCTTGAGGAAGCGCTGCATGTCAACAAACGGGTCTTGGCCGATTTCATCGGGCTGCCGTTTGACAATATCAAAGCCATTGCGCCACAGAAACTCGCGAATGTCATTAAAACTGAGAGTGACTTGTCTTCCGGTATTCATAGGTTATTATTTTTACCTTCCCAGCGGGGCCATACCACCAGCCCACGTTCATCCATCAATCGGCCCGATGATTCACTATAACACAAATCATGATTTTCAATATAGAAACGTTCATCGCTGCGATTGAATGAAAGCCCTTTTCTTGTTAGATTCATTGGCAATCTATCAAAAAACGATAACAGGGAACTCTATGGTTGAATCCCAAGCAGCAATCGCCCATTCGGACGGAACCTTTTCAATCGAGCCAATCACGGTCAACCCGCCTGGCCCCGGCGAAGCGCTGGTCGAACTCAAAGCCTCTGGCGTTTGTCATACCGATTATGATTCGATGCGCGTATGGAAACGGGATTTCATTTTAGGCCATGAAGGCGCGGGCGTCGTTCACTCGGTTGGCGAAGGCGTCACCGAAGTTGGGCCCGGCGACCGGGTGATATTAACTTGGGCGATCTCATGCGGGCATTGTCTGCAATGCAATCGGGGTAATATACATATCTGCGAAAACTACTCGCCTGTTACCGGGCCTCACCTTGGCGGCCATGCGCATGTCGAATCGACAACGTGGAACGGCGCCCCGATTGACCGTTCGTTTCATCTAGGGACGATGTCAAACCACACGGTGGTGCGCGAAGAAGCGCTGGTGAAAATTGACGCCGATATTCCCTTCACGTCTGCGTGTATTATTGGATGCGGCGTTATGACGGGCTTTGGTTCAGTCGCCAACGCCGCCAACGTTCAGCCAGGCAGCTCTGTCGTCGTTTTGGGAGCGGGCGGAGTCGGCCTCAATGTTATTCAAACCGCCCGGTTAGCTGGCGCGGCTATGGTTATCGCCATTGACGTGAATTCCTCACGATTAGAGATGGCCAAACAATTCGGAGCGACGCATTGCGTTAAAGCCGAGCGGGAAGACAAGCACCTAATCCAGGCGCATGAACAGGTGAACGCATTCACAAGCAATCGCGGCGCTGATTACGCCTTTGAGTGTACGGCGGTTGCTGAATTGGGCGACGCGCCTTTGCGTATGGTTCGTAACGCGGGCATGGCGGTTCAAGTCAGCGGCATCGAGCAAACAATTCCATTTGACGCAGAACTGTTTGAATGGGACAAAATCTATATCAACCCGCTGTATGGACAATGCCGCCCGAAGATCGATTTCCCTAAGATACTCAAACTGTATGAAAGCAAGCAATATAAAATAGACGAACTGGTCACACGGACTTACCCACTCAACGAACTCGGACAAGCGTTTGAAGACATGCTAGAAGGCCGCAACGCCAAAGGCGTCATTTCATTGGAGACGCCATGACCCGGTTTCGAACCATCGAACACAGCCGTGAACACCGCTTCAGTTCTGTAGGGCTAGACTTTCTAACAGTGAAAAGCCCCGCCTTACAATCACGAGCCGATGTATGCATATATGAAAGCGACAGCCTAAAAACATGCACTTCTGCGCCAATCGTGATTTTGCTTCATGGCGTTTATGGAAGTTGTTGGTCGTGGGCGTTATGCGGCGGCGCGCATGTCACGCTTGAATCGATGATCAAAAACAAAACGGCGACTCCGATGCTTTTGGTCATGCCCTCGGACGGGCTGTGGGGAGACGGCAGCGGATACCTAGACCACGGCGGCAAACACTTTGAACGCTGGGTCGTCGAAGACGTCGTCGCGCTGGTTCAACAAACCTACTCGTGTGTGGACGCCCACTCTCCAGTATCTATTGCGGGCCTATCGATGGGCGGATATGGCGCGCTGCGCTTAGGCGCGAAATATCCAACTGTGTTCAACGCGTTCTATGGCCTTTCGTCTATCACTGACTTTAATCAACTGGGCCTGTTTGTTGAAGAGCCTTTAGACCAGTATCATCTCTCGAACCGCCCTGAAGCGTCCGTAATTGGCTGGATAAGGAAGAATAAAAACCAGTTGCCGCCATTCGGCTTCAATTGCGGGGTTGACGATGAACTCATCGAGTTCAACCGCGAATTACACAACACCCTACTCGAATTAGACGTGACTCATGAATACTACGAATACAGCGGCGGCCATTCATGGCAGTATTGGCAGGAACATGTCGCTAACGCGTTTTCATTTTTCTCTTAAGCGATTCAGTGATATAGTAGCGAAACAGTTTAATTCAACGGCCAATTCAGATGGAGTCAATACTCATGAACAAACTCAACAACTCAATTAATCGTCGTAACATGATAATCACGGGCGCAGCGGCGGCAGTCGCATCGGGCGGCGCAGTCATGCCTGCAAGTTCACAAGAAAAACAAATCATCACGCCGCCTCTGAAAAACCGCATTCTGCTTTCATGTAAATTGGGCATGATCAGCAAAGACAAAGATGGCAAGCCGTTGCCCATCGCTGACCGCTTAACGATGGCGGCGGATGCCGGGTTCGACGGCGTTGATTTTGACCAAGCGGCTGAATTCACCCCACAACAAGCCAGAGACGCGGTAAACGAGTCTGGCGTATTTGTCCATAACGCCATCAACCACGCCCACTGGTCGAAACGCCTGACTAGCCCCAAAGCAGACGAACGCGACCAAGGCCGCGCCAACATCGAACATTGCATCCGCGTGTCACACGCAGCAGGCGGCAACGGCGTGTTAATCGTTGTTGGCCGTGGCGGGGACGGGTCTGTTGAAGAGACCGAGCAACGCGCCTACGACGAAATTCGCAAGTTACTGCCTCTCTCAGCGGCGCTGGGGCAGATGATACTCATTGAAAACGTATGGAACCAAATGATGTATGACCATGACGCGCCCGCCGACCAAGGCGCGGAGCGGTTTATCAATTTCATCGACCGCTTCAAAAGCCCCTGGGTGGGGATGTACTACGACATTGGCAACCATTGGAAATATGGACAGCCTGGCGAGTGGATTCGCGCTTTTGGCCATCGATGCGTCAAACTCGATGTCAAAGGATTCAGCCGGGCCAAAAACGAATTCGTCGACATCACCAGCCCAGATGATGACGTGCCATGGGACCAGGTGCGCATGGCGCTGGATGACATTGGCTTCACCGGCTGGGCCACCGCCGAAGTTGGCGGCGGCGGGGTCGAGCGCCTCACTACGGTTCGTAAGCAAATGCAAACCGCGTTTGGGCTATCGTGACAAAGTTAAACGCGTCTAAATTCATCTGGCGCGTCCATTTAGGTCTGGCGGGGTTACTCATGCCCTGGATGTTGATGTATGCGCTGAGCACAATGGAGATGAGCCACCGCCATTTCTTTGATGAGCGGTATGGCGAGCCAACAACCGTTTATTAAACAACTGAAGATCGCGCGCTTGATATTCAATTTTCAGACAGCGTCAACAACCAACAAGCGGATCGCCAAATTTTAGACGCTCTCGGCCTGAGCGGAGCGCATAGAGTGAACGGTCCGCTCCGCGACGACCGCCTTGTCATCAGCCGCCATTCACCTGTCACTCCCAAACGCGTTCCGTTTGTTCTGTCTACACAGTCGCTGACTTTCGAAGAACAGGTTTTCAGGCCGCCCCAGGTTCTTGAGCGCCTTCACCGAACACGCGGGTACAAGAATTAGAGCGTTTGTCAAAAAAATGTGCGTAAAGCGCGCCCGAATCCGCCGCGG
>CAZKYC010000018.1:0-23791 GCA_964556895.1 uncultured bacterium
TTGATCGCCAACGAAAACCTCCGGGTTCCCGAAGGGCACGTGGCACTGGAGAACGCCCTTGCGACCCCCATCGTGCACCACGATAAGCTGATAGGCCAGTTTGTCGTAGCCAATAAGCCGGGGGGGTATGACACGGAGGACAAGGACCTCCTGCAAAGCGCGGCCGCGCAGACGGCCCCGATTCTGTTTGCCATCCAGGAAAAGGCCCGCCAAAAAATAGCGCATGAGAAACTGGAAGAGAAACTGCGCCAGGCCCAGAAGATGGAATCGGTCGGGCGGCTGGCGGGCGGCGTGGCCCATGATTTCAACAACATGCTGAGTGTCATTCTAGGCCATACGGAACTGGCGCTCGGCGACCTGGCGGCGGACAATCCCCTTCGATATGGTCTTGAGGAAATCCGCAAGGCCGCCGAACGCTCGGCGAACCTGACGCGCCAGCTCTTGGCCTTTGCCCGCAAACAAATCGTTGAGCCCAAGGTTGTGGACCTCAACGAAACCATCACCTCCCTGCTCAAGATGCTGGAACGCCTCATTGGCGAAGACATCGACCTGCTTTGGAAACCCGGTACGCGGCTGTCCCAGGTCCGCATAGACCCCGGTCAAGTGGATCAGATGTTGGCCAACCTTGTGGTCAACGCTCGCGACGCTATCGGAGATGCCAACGGCAAGGTCACCATTGAGGCGGCAAACGCCCGCTTCGACGAGGACTATTGCGCTGTCCACGCCGGCTTCATGCCTGGCGATTACGTCATGCTGGCCGTGAGCGACAACGGTTGCGGCATGGACGAGGAAACACGATCACAAATCTTCGAGCCCTTCTTTACTACCAAGCCGGTCGGGCAGGGCACGGGATTGGGGCTTGCCACCATCTACGGCATCGTCAAGCAGAACCACGGCTTCATCAACGTTTACAGCGAACCAGGCAAGGGTACGGCTTTCCGCATCTACCTGCCGGCGCTCGATGCGGAACCCCAAAAGGAAGACGACGCCAGCAAGGTGGCTGCCCTCCCAATGGGCGGAAAGGAAACCATCCTCTTCGTCGAGGACGAACCCGCAATCCTGAACATGACCCGCTCCATGCTCGAACCCTTTGGCTATACCGTGCTGACTGCCGCCACCCCGAGTGAGGCAACACGATTGGTTCAAGAGCGGTCATGTAAGATTGACCTCGTCATCACCGACGTGGTCATGCCCGAAATGAACGGACGCGATATGATGAGGGGCCTGAAAGAATGCTGCCCCAACATTCGCAGCCTTTTCATGTCCGGTTACACGGCCAACGTCATCGCCCACCATGGCGTACTCGAAGAGGGCGTCAACTTTATTCAAAAACCCTTCTCTTCGCGCGATCTGGTCAGGAAAATACGCGAGACCCTGGATCTTACCTTTTGAGGTGCGGCGTGAGTAACCGCATAACAGCTTTATGTGTACTTAATAAAAAAGTTGACGATGGCTTCTTGTTCCCATTTCTCTAGCCACCAATCTCTAGGAACGAAGCCATTATGCTGGTTGGATGTATCCCAAAATTCTGTCTCCGATAAAGTGTTAACCGGCTTTTCAATCATCTATAGTGGTTGCCGGAATTATGTGCGGATTGAGTTTCCGTATCTATATATTTCGCTGAGCCCTACGTGCGCGCTTACCGCACGCAATTTTGTCAAACGCTCTAACATAAATCAGAGATTTCGAGATAAATCACTTCAATTTGATAGCCGAGAATGAGAAGAAAAAATCCACATAAAAACAAAAAGAGAGTTTTCATATAATTGAAATCCCAGAGTGCATCTCAAAACGAATACGCTTGTTAAAAGAAGGGTGATGTTAGAAATCGGAATAGAAGTCTGTCAACCGAAATTACGCGAAATTCCGAGAGAGGTTTATGAATTGGGCCCAGCTGGACTCGAACCAGCGACCAGCCGGTTATGAGCCGGCGGCTCTACCAACTGAGCTATAGGCCCGATTGGATACGGCGCATTCTACCCGCCGCCGCGCCATGCGAAAAGCCGCGCGGCGCTCTTTCAGCCTCGGTTAGGCATCCATTCCACCATCAACCCCTTGGGCAAAAAACTCACAGCGCATAAGATGAGCTATTCACTGAAAATTACAAGCAAAGGATGGTTGAATGACTGATTCTCAATTACTTATTGTCGGCTCAATTGGGCTAGACACAATCGAAACGCCGACCGACAAAGTCGAACGTGTACTCGGCGGCGCGGCGGTCTATTCCGCTTGCGCATCCAGCCATTTTGCTCCATCAGCCATCGTTGGAGTGGTTGGTGATGACTTCCCCGCCGAACACGAACAGATGTTGAAAGACAAAAACATCAATCTGGAATGTATGGAAAAGACGCCAGGCAATACCTTTTTCTGGCATGGCCGTTATTTAGACAACATGAATGACCGCGAGACGCTCGATACCCAACTAGGCGTCTTCGGTGAGTTTTCACCCAGGGTGTCTGAATCACATGCGAACCTTCCCTACCTGTTTCTCGCCAACATTCATCCACAACTTCAATTGGATGTCTTAGACGCGATGAAAGGCAAACCATATACCGCCGCTGACAGCATGAACCTGTGGATCGACACCACGCCTGACTTGCTCAAACAAGTCATTTCGCGTGTTGACGCTCTATTTGTGAATGACGAAGAAGCGAAGATGATAACTGGCAAGACCGCTGTTACTCCCGCTGCGCAAGCGATTCTCGACATGGGGCCGTCGCTGGCGATTATCAAAAAGGGCGACGCAGGCGCCATGTTGATTACTAAAAATGATGTCTTTTCGGTCCCCGCAGTTCCCTTAGATGTTGTGAAAGACCCGACAGGCGCTGGCGACACCTTTGCTGGCGGCATGATGGGTCACATCGCGTCTAAGGGCGACACATCATTTGATACGCTAAAACAAGCGGCGGTGTTGGGCACTGTGATGGCGTCGTTCACTGTCGAAGACTTTAGCCTAAACCGCCTTGGCACAGTAACCAAAGGCGACATCAGAGGCCGTATCGAACAGTTGAAACGCATGACCACCTTTGAAGACATCTCGGTATAACTTATGCGCCATACCATTGTGATTCCCGCATATAACGAAGAGGCCCGCATCGAAGAAACGGTGCGGGCCTATGCGTCGTATGTGAATGAATCGATGTACCCGGCGCAGACCGAGATCCTGGTTGTCGTGAACGGTTCAGACGACCGCACCGCAGACATTGCTAACCAACTGGCCAACGAGATTGAGTGCGTTCGCGCCTGGAGCACGCCCGCGCGGATGGGCAAGGGGGGCGCCGTGTTCAAAGGCTTTGAGTTAGCCAAAGGAGAGATACTTTCGTTCTCAGACGCCGACAACGCTACAACTCCGCCTCAGCTTCGTAAGTTGTTAGATGCGGTCGAAGGCGGCGCGGATGCGGCCATCGCGTCCCGCTGGCTGCCAGAAAGCAAACAACTGATCCCCCAGCCATTCGCGCGCCGGATACTCAGCCGAATTTTTAATTTGATCGTTCGGGTTCTGTTCTTTCTTCCTTACACAGACACCCAATGCGGCGCCAAGGCGTTTACCCGTAAGTCGATAGGAACCGTGCGCGAGCAGATCAAAACGTCGGGTTGGTCATTTGATGTGGCGTTGATCTGGCGCTTACGCCAAGCGGGGTTTCATGTCGTTGAAATCCCTATCGAGTGGAGCGACAATTCTCGCTCGCGCCTGCGTGTTCATAGCGATGGGCCGTCGATGTTGGTAGAACTCATCAAACTTCGATTCGGCGGCTAACAGCCATCTCAAAAAGACTATTGTTTTGTTGCGGGCGGCATGGGTACAACTCTGCTCGCTTCAGTGCGGCTCCACCTTAAAGCACAGGCGCTCCCAAAGTTTCATCCAAGCCTGTAGTGGGTTTACTATAATTGATGCGCGAGACTTGATAAAAAAACGATCTCTATTTTTGAAGTGGCTTCTCGCCGTTTTTAAAGCCTTCGTTTAATTTCGCTGGTGCGGCGCCCTGTTTGTTGCGTTTTTTCATGACGACCAAATCGTGAAAGTTACTGGCGCCTTGTTCGATATAATCCAACACGCTCAAAATTTCCGTCCATTGGTTTCTGACATACTCGGGCGTGACGAAAACCGTTCGATAGTAGCCATCCGGCGCGACCCCTTTTAACGCTGAATCCTGAAGTTCATCATGAATGCCGTCGCGCTTCACTTGATACGCGGCTTCGGCGCCAACCATCGCTTTGGCCGCGGTGAATCCATGGACCGTGGCGAGAAGCAGGCCGTCAGGCTTTAAGATGCGTTCCATTTCTTTCAGCCAGGCGATTTGGGCCGAGCGCTCTAAATGAGTAAGAACAGAAAACGAAACGATTAAGTCAAATTTGTTATCCGCATATTTGGTTGGCGGCATCAAGGGAATTTTGGCGAATTTGTGATCGGGATAATTTGAATGGCACCAAGCAATCGCTTCGGTGTCGATGTCGCATCCATAAACGTTAGGAATGTCAGAATAATTACAGAAAAAGCCAGTCAAGCGGCCGCAGCCGCATCCCCAATCCATCATGGTTTCAATGGATTTTAATGTTCGCTGTTTTTCGATGGCTCTGACCAGTTCCCAATAGTTTTGGGCCCCTTTGAGTTGAAAAAACGCAGCGATGCCCGTCCCGTCGACTCGTTCAATGAGATGCTTTGGCGGCGTTTTGAGGCGGTCATACATGTCGATCCAAAATGCGGTTTCCATACGGCCCGGTTCGGTTTGCAATACCGAGCCTTTGACGCAAAGTTCGACGGGAAACCGTAGATCACGTTCTGTTAAATTAACGCAAAAATGGAAGCCGCATTCCTCGGCGTTGTCGATGTCGGGCAAGGCTTTGGCCACATCTGGCCTCAGCGCCTTTTTCGCCGTGGCTTTTCTGACGCCATTGATAAACAACACATACGATTCATAGGCGCCCTGGTGGCTGATCATCCAGCCGTCAACGGTCAGCTGGTTGTCTTCGTATGATATGTTTTCAAAATACCCGCGAAATATGTTGTATTGGTTGACGCCTTCCGTATCAATGGTGGCGGGGCGGACGCCCATGTTGTCGGATTGAAACAGGCTACGCATCCATTGAAACATTTGAACGAAACCAGCTTTCTTACATCGAACCAGGATTGATTGCCAACAGGTGAAAATACATCAGATTTATGTATGATTCAATCTTACATCAAACTAAGTGACTCACAATATTTTGTCATCATTTGATTTTGGAGTATTCCATGTCGCTACCCTCTTACCGAAACCAATTCGCGCCCGCTCGTGAAGGGCGCATCTTTCTCAACCACGCCGGCGTTTCTCCACTGTCTGATCGCGCCGCCAACGCAATGAAAGAAGCCGTCGACAACTTCCAAGGCATGACGCCGAAAGAATGGCTCAAGAATGAAAATGGAATCGCGCGCTGCCGGACCGCGCTTTCGACCATGCTCAATGTAAATGAGTCAGACTTCGCCCTGACACGCAACACCACCGACGGCGTCAATTGGGTCGCAAATGGGCTTTCATGGGCCCCCGGCGACCGGGTTGTGTCTATCAATGGCGAATATCCGGCCAATTATTACCCTTGGCTGCGGTTGAAGCCGCACGGGGTTGAGTTTCATCTGATTGAACCAATTCTTAACAAGGTCACTCTTGAGCAAATTGACGAAGCGCTAACGACAAACACGCGAGTGCTTGCGGTCAGTTGGGTGCAATTTGTGAGTGGGTTTCGGCTTGATCTTGAAGCGGTTGGCGAATTATGCCGTCAAAAGGGCGTCTTATTTGTTGTCGATGTAATTCAAGGCATGGGCGCCATCCCGCTTGATCTTAAGAAATCAAACGTATCATTCGCCTCAGGTGGCGCGCAAAAGTGGCTGATTGGCCCTCAAGGCGCAGGCTTCTTCTATTGCCCAAAAGAGAGCCTCGATTTGATAACGCCTAGCCATGTCGGCGCTGATTCTGTTGTTAACCCGGTTCCTTATTTGAACTATGACTTTACCTTAAAGCCCAACGCACGGCGGTTTGAATATAGCACGCTGCCCGTCATCCCGTTGATCGGCATGGGCGCCGCCGCAGAACTCTTGCTTGAGGCTGGAGTCGAAATAATTGGACAACAAATTAAACGGCTAACAGACACTCTGGTTGAAGGTTTGACTCAAAAAGGCTGGACATGCCACTCACCGCGCGACAACCAAGACTGGTCTGGAATCGTAAGTTTCACTCACTCAACGATTTCAATTTCTGAGGCCTGCTCTCGTTTAGCCGAGATTGGCGCCTTCGCCCGTGAACGAGAAGGTCTGTTAAGGCTGGCCCCACACTTTTATCAGAGCGAAGATGAAATGATAAAAGTGGTTGATTGTTTGTAGCCTTATGGAACGCGAGCGCAAGGACTCCTCTCTCACTCTGTGGTCAAAACTAATCCACATCTCATTAGGCAAACAGCCATCTCTAGCGATAGAATTAGTAGAGACTTTTATTGGAGGCTTAAGATGAAGTGCATCCGCATGGTTCCCGTGTTGTTGTTGTTGTTTGCTGTAAGCGCGCAGTCCAAAGTGACGTATGAAGTCAACGATGTGGCAAGCCGGCAAGTCGAACTCACCTATGATGTCGAAGACGGCTTGGCGGGCAACCAGGTGTTTTTGTTCCCCAGCGGCGGGTTCATCCATGACGACACCCAGGGCGATCTTGAGGTTATATCGGTGTTTGACATGAACACGCAGGAAGAACTCGATTATGAGATCAAGCGCGTCAAAGAAAACAACAACCCCCAGCTCCGAATCACCTACACCAAGCCTGTCCCTAAAACGACCACGAAGCAATTACGCATCCGCGTGCGTTTAAACGCGCCTGCCGCAGAGGTTGGCGAAGACAAAATGGGGCGTGTATTTTTCGCCTATGAAACCAGCCATCTGTTTGAATTCATCATGCCCGACAACCATTACCTGGTTTACAGCAACGTCCCCATCATCGTATTTGAGCGCGAATCTCAAATTGTGTTGCGCAACGACAACACCAAATTGCGAAACATCGTCATCAAGACGCGCCCGTTGCCCACTGCCGATAAATAGCCAAATCCTCAAACTCAACCATCGCCAAACCAGCGGCCGCGATGAATCGCGGCCGTTTTGGTGCTACCCTATTTTGTTGGAACCAAAATAGGAGAGTTGTTTGAAATGGATTATGACGTAATCGTTGTCGGCGGCGGCCACGCCGGGTGCGAAGCGGCGTCAGCGGCGGCGCGAATGGGCGCCAAAACCGCTTTGTTAAGCTTCGACGTGAACGCGCTCGCTAAGATGTCATGCAACCCCGCCATCGGCGGCGTCGCCAAAGGACAACTGGTGCGCGAAATAGACGCCCTGGGTGGAATCATGGGCCACATCGCCGACCGTTCCGGCATCCATTTCAAGATGCTCAACGCCTCCAAAGGCCCGGCTGTCCGCTCTCCACGCGCTCAGTCAGACCGCGATGTCTACAGCAAGGTGATGACCGAGCGCCTGCGCAACACCGTAAACTTGGATGTGCTCGCTGGCGAAGGGCGCCAACTGGTTGTAGAAAACGGCAAGTTGCGCGGCGTGGCTGACCGCAAAGGGGCCCCACTTTATGGCAAGACAGTGATATTGACTCCAGGCACGTTTTTGGGCGGGGTGATGCACTTCGGGATGGAACAGATCGCGGGGGGGCGCATCGGTGAGAGCCCGTCTCAAATTCTGGCGGATTGCTTGACCGATCTGGGCTTCAACCTTGGTCGGCTTAAGACCGGGACGCCTGCGCGGTTAGACCAATCGTCTATCGATTTTTCGAATCTTGAGATCCAACCCGGTGACGAGCCGCCAAAGCCGTTTTCGTATCATCCTGAAGTCCAGGTTCAAAACAAAATCTCGTGCTACATTACTCGCACAAATCAGACCACCCATGACGCCATCATTGGCGGACTCGACCGCTCGCCGCTTTATTCGGGCAAGATCAAAGGCGTGGGGCCGCGCTACTGCCCGTCAATTGAAGACAAGATCAAAAAATTCCCGGATAAAAATTCCCACCAGGTTTTTATTGAGCCTGAAGGCGTTGACTGCAACGTCGTCTACCCCAATGGAATCTCAACCAGTCTGCCCGTCGATGTTCAAGAGCAATTCATTCAAACTATCGCTGGCCTAGAGAATGTAAAGATCATCAAGCCTGGCTATGCGGTTGAATATTTCTTCTCGAATCCTCAAGACCTGTTCCCCTGGATGGAAAGCAAACACCTCGAAGGCCTCTTTATGGCGGGGCAGTTGAACGGAACATCCGGCTATGAAGAAGCCGCTGCCCAAGGCCTGATGGCGGGCATCAACGCCGCGCTGAAAGTGAAAGGCGAGCCGCCGTTTATCCTGCGCCGCGACGAGGCTTATATCGGCGTGTTAATCGACGACCTGGTGACCAAAGGCTGTGAAGAGCCCTACCGCCTGTTTACCGCTTCGGCTGAGCATCGCCTCTTGTTGCGCCAGGACAACGCCGACTTTCGCTTGTTAGATCACGGTTATCAGTTAGGGTTGAACCCGCGCGAATGGAAAGACGAGGTCGCAGGTTGGACGAACGACATCGCCGCACTGAAAGACGAACTTAAAAAGCGCGTGATCACTCCGACCGAAGCGGCCAGAAAAAAATTCACAGAGTTAGGCTTGGGAGATTTGTCGCATCCCGCGCCGTTGGAACAGATCTTGCGCCGCGCTCCGATGAAGGCTGAATATTTAGACCAGTTTGGCGTTGATGTGAAACGCTTTCACTCTCGCGTGTTAGAGCAAGTCGAGATCGAAACCAAGTATCAGGGATACATCGAACGCCAATTGAAGATCATCGAAGAAGACAGCAAGTCAGAGCGCCGCCGCATCCCCGCTGATTTTGACTACGACAAAGTGAATGGAATGCGCAACGAAGCGCGCGAGAAGTTCAAGCGCGTCCTGCCAGCGACCATAGGCCAGGCGGCGCGCATCCCCGGCATTTTCCCCGCCGACATGACGGTGTTATGGGTGCAAGTTCTCAAACAACAACGCGAACCCGACGCGGCTTAATTAAAACCCAAACTTGCCCATGAGTTTTTTGGCGAAGGCCATGCGGTTGCCGCCGCCGTCATCTTTTTTCTCTTTTTGGGCGGCTTTGGCGGCGGTCTCTTTTTCTTCGAGTTCCTTGAGGATGGCCTCAATAATGTTCACCACCATTTGGATGCCCTGGGCCTGTTTGGCGCGGATGCCAAGGTTCTTTTCATACTTATCAAGTACGTCGTTGAGTTTTCCAGGATTTAATTGAGTCAGGTCGAGTTTTTTGGCATCTCCCTTGAGCAAAAACGAATACACATCGCGAACCAACAGCCGAGTTTTCTTGTCGGTGTTGTCTTTGAGTTTATCGACGTTTTTCTTGATGAGATACTTGGTCTTTTCTAAATAAAAGTTACCAAGTTCAACCTCTTTGTTATAAATCGAGACTTGAGACTTGAGTTGCTCCGCCCCGCCGTGAAGGTATTGAGTGAGCAGAGTCTTTAACAGCGATTGGGCGAACTCATTTGATTCCATCAACTCGGTGAGTTTTTTCTTACTATGAATAATCTCCCGCGCCGCCCCGGCGCATTGCAACTCGCGCTTTTTAAGAAAATCGAGCGCGCCGCGTTTTTCAAGTATGCCAAACGGCATCTGGGCTGAATTAAACAAAAAATCGACGATTTGCTTGGATTGGCTTACTGACTGTTGGCAGTTCTTATACCGCTCATCTGGTTCGACGCACAGGTATTCGTTGATGTGTTCGTTGATAGTCTGCTGGTTTGAGCGCGCGGCGGATTTAACTTTATTACGAGATGACAGGTCTTCAAGCATGTTGGCCACGGAGTCAGTAACCAACTGGCCATTTTTACATTTGGTGATTACATCGCTTTTCGAAACGCCAGGGTGTTGTTTGACGTACTGGTCGATGAGTTCTTCTTTGATGTGTTCTTGAAGCGTCGCGTTCATATCGTATCAACGATGAAATAAAATGTTCCAAATCCTATAGACGAGATTACATTATACCATAGATTTTTTGTTTTATTTGTAGCTTTGTAACATCTATTTCAAGAATATTTCTTCAGTCAATGGATTTTGGCCGCAATGAGACGCCGATATGGATTTTTGAGACAGAATCAACGATGATGTAGCCTCTACACTATATTAGGAGCAGATTATTGTGGATGAAACCGCCCGTCTCTTAATCAACTGCGCCGACCGGCCTGGAATCGTGGCCGCCGTGACGAACTTCTTATATTCGCACGGGGTCAACATCACCCAGCTTGACCAACATTCGACCGACCCCGAAGGCGGCGAGTTTTTCATGCGGCTCGAGTTTCAAACACCCCACCTAGACCTCTCAAAGCCTGCTTTAGAGAAAGCCTTTGGCGATGTGGTTGCAGAACGCTTCAATATGGACTGGCGCATCAGTTACGCCGTCCCGATGAAACGGGTCGCAATTCTCGCGTCAAAGGTCGACCACTGTTTGTTAGAACTTTTGTGGCAATGGCGCTTGGGCAGGCTGCCGTGTGAAATGGTACAGGTCATCAGCAACCACCCCGACCTTCAGAAAGATGTCGAGGCGTTTGATATTCCCTATCACCACGTCACGGTCACCAAAGAAACCAAAGACAAAGACGAAGAGACGATTTTGGGGCTGCTTGAGGGCAAGACCGACCTGGTCATTCTCGCCCGGTATATGCAAATTTTGACTGGTTCTTTCATCTCAAATTATCCTTATAAGATCATCAACATTCACCATTCGTTCTTGCCAGCGTTCATTGGGGCCAACCCCTACCGACAGGCCTACGAACGCGGTGTGAAACTGATCGGCGCGACGGCCCATTATGCGACCGAAGAGCTCGACGCCGGCCCCATCATCGAACAAGACGTCGCCCGCGTCTCTCACCGCCATACTGTGAGAGAACTCATAGAACTGGGCCGCAACCTCGAACGCCAAGCGCTGGCGCGCGCAGTTCGGTGGCATCTCGAAGACCGCATTCTGGTTCATGGAAACAAAACCATCGTGTTTGAATAGACCACGTTCATATCCCTACAAAAAAAGCCCTGGTCGGTATCGACCAGGGCTTTTTATTGGTGACTCAAAGAAGAATTACAGTTCTTCGATTTTGAGGTTGTCCATGTAGTAGTAGTTTTTGCGGCGGCTGGTCGCCTGGAAGCGGACGATCATCATCAGCGTCATGTCGCTTTCGCCTTCAGCCAATGTGTGGGTAACTTCGAGTGGGTGAAACTCTTCTGTTCCCAATGTTTCAGTCGCAACGTATTTTGTCGTTTCAATTGGGCGGTCGGGGTAATCTTCAACATTCGCAATCGCTTTTTGGTCAGCGTGGTCGCCAGACGCAATCGCGTATTGAATGTAGTTTTGATCGGGTTTGTGGATGTCAAAGCGGTAATCGAGCGAGACTTTGTAAGTCTTGCCTGGGGTCAGGTCTTTGAAATGGCGGGCGATGTAGAGGTCGCGAATGCGGCCGTCGCCAGTTTTGGAGTTGGCTTTCAGGCTGACATCGCCTTCTGTAAAAGCGCGTTTGTCGGTGCGCAGGTCAAATTCTTTCATTGAACCGACCCAGATCGCCTTGTCAGTAAACCAACCGTCCCAATCCTCCGTTTCAATGACGATGGCGCCCGATGATGGAGCGGCGTCTTCGCTGCCGGCGCCTTCTTCAGGCTTTGGGGCTTCAGCGACTTCTTCTTGAGGTGCAGGCTCTTCTGCCTTCACTTCTGGTTCTTCTTGCGCAGCCTGTTCAGGGGCTGGCGAACAGGCGGCGAGCCACAGTGACGCGCCAAGCGCGACAACTAAGGTGAAAAACGTACGATATTGACTCATCAGTTTATCCTTCCTATATAGTGGAATATTCGATTATCGTTGCAAATTGTGTTCTAGCTGAGGTGCAACGCATCTAGTCGACAATCTTCTCAGGTTTTTAAAAATCCTCAAGGTGAACAGCGCTTCTCTAGGCTGTTGCCGCAGCTTTTAATTGTGTCATTGTGAATAAGGCGTGTAGCGTCAACCCCTCTTTTTCGAGGTTTTCGCGTCCGCCCGCTTCTCGGTCAATGACGCACAGCACGTCAGAAATAACCGCGCCACGGTCGCGCAAGTCCTTGGCCGAGAGCAATATCTGGCCGCCGGAGGTCACCACATCTTCAATTATCACCAGTTTCTTTCCCTCAATGTCGCCGCCTTCGGCCAACTTACAGGTTCCGTATTTTTTGGCCTCCTTACGGACAAACACACAAGGGACCCCACTCAACTGCGACAACATCGTCGAGATGGGGATGCCTCCCATCTCCAATCCGGCGAGAGCATCGGCGCCGCCCGGCAGCAGTTTGAGCATTTCTTCGCCAATCGCTTTTAGCAGTTTAGGGTCGGCTTCGAATAAATACTTGTCAAAATACTCGCTGCTGACAGCGCCTGAGCGCAACAAAAACTCGCCTTGGATATTGGATACATCATGGATCGATTTGGCCAGCGTTTGATTCATGAAATGTGCTCTCCCGCTCTGTGTTTTTTCTATCATAATGGTACGCTACCTTATTGAATCAAGTTCTCTAGCCAATTCTTTTTGGCCAATCAACCAAACCTGGATCGTAAAAAAAAGATGATCAAAGCCTTTCTGTTTGACATGGACGGGACGTTGTTAGACACAGAAATATTGTGGTTAGAATCCGTCCAATCGTTTCTTCGAGACCAGTCTATAACGTTGTCATCTGACGAGATTCTTGCCGTCGTGTATGGCATCGCCTGGAACGATATCTATCAGGAGCTTCGCCGCCGCTTTCCCCAACTCACTCAATCCAAAGACGAAATGTCGAAAGAAATCTGCGGCCATTTCTTTCGGTTGCGCGAACAACGTGACATCCAGATTTATTCGTCTGTCGAACTATTGAAAGCCTTGGCCAAAGACTACCCCGTCGCAATCGTATCGGGTTCGGATTCAACGTTTATCGAATATGGCATTGAGTTAATGAACATCAAGCCTGAGTTGGAGTTCTTCCTTGGCGGGGAGCATTACTCGCCAGGCAAGCCCGACCCAAGTTGTTATCTGATGGCGGCGGAGAAACTTGGGTTGCCGCCTGAAGTTTGCCTTGTATTTGAAGATTCCGCCGCGGGAATCAAATCAGCCAAAGCGGCGGGGATGCACTGTGTGGCGCTGGTTAGAGGCGACCGCCCGTCTCAGCATGTTGAACTGGCAGACATGATTGTTGACGACTTGTCGGCGTTTTCGATTGACGAATACACAGACGCCTATCAACGAAAATCCGCGTGAAACAGGACGAGCCCACCATGCAATGATATCGTTCTATCCGGTGAACTGTCCGGCGCAGCGGACGAGCTCACCCTACCAAGGTTGTAAGATATTTTGTTAATACTCAATTCATTTGATTTCTAATCTCCTCATTCCTCCACAATCACATACACTCGCGCGACGGCGGTGGTTCCATTGGCGGAGCGGCGGCGCACGGTGACGATGTAGGCGCCCGGCTCTTTGTAATGGTGCGACACGGTGGCGTATTCATCGTTCGACTTGGTCTTGCCGAATGATCCATCGCCGAAATCCCAAATCTCGCTGCCGCCTTCACTGCGAAATGTACGCGCTTTGAAGAAGACTTCCTGGTTGGGCTTGATCTCTGTGGTGGGCCAATAGGCCACGTTGATCGACGGTGGGGCGAGTTTGACCGGGTTGTCAGGGTCAATCACCTGAACGACTGCGAAGTCGACCGCTTGCCTGCCCTGGTTGTCTTTGACTCGCAGAATTTCTGAATACACCCCCGGCTTGGCGTACTCGCGATACACCACCGGGCCGGACGCTGTCTCGCCGTCGGTGAATTGCCACTCGTATGATTCAATCGACCCGCCGTCACAGATCGAGTTTGACCCATCCAACCTGACCGGGGCTCTGACGACAGCAAACTTGTGTGGACGCGCCACCGCCAGCAATGCGCCGGGGTTTTCCTGCAGGTAGGCGTCGACGATAAACGGATACGCATAAGCGATATTTCCATTGGGCGCGTGGACGCCGAAATGCAGATGCGCCCAACCGCCCGACGCGCCTTCCTTGCCGAGGACGCCGATCCACTCGCCTTTTCTAACGCGCACGCCCGGCTTGATATGAGGCAGGATGGCGTGATGGTGTGAGTAGCGATACGTCCACCCCGCGTCGTCGCGAATGTAGATCACGTCATAGCGCGGACGGATGTGATCCAGGTCAGCGACTTCAGGAAGAAACTCGTCGCCCGCCGACATTACCCGCCCATCGGTGGCGGCGACCACCGGGACCATCATGTCATACCCGCCAAAGTCATAGCCGTAGTGGTAATAGATCTGCTTCCGCTCAGGCGCGTCCGCAGCGTTGACGTAAGCGGGTTCATTGGCCATCTGAGTGTCTGAGGCGAACCAGCGCTGTTTGACGGGATACCCCATCCGCCCCGGCTTGAACAGCGGCTGTTCCGGCGCCCAGAAGCGCAGCCGGGCGTCTTTGTCATCCGGAAACCCCCAGGCGTTGCCATGCGACGAGTTCGCGGTGAATCCCTTGGTCAACGCACAATCAATTTTTACGCCGTTGATGATTTTCGGCATGGTATAGAGCGCCGTTTCGAGTGTGGCTTGTTCTCCATCCACATGAATTTTGACCAGCGCGCGTCTTACCGCCTTGCGAATCGGGTCAACTTCTTCTTTGACCGAATTGAATTCGATGTTTTTCACGCTGCCGTCAGGCAAGGTAAATTGATAGGTTTCGCCAATCGCCATATCAACGATCACGGGTTGGGCGATGGCGCTGAGTGTTAAGACAAAAAACAGGCTAAGAAACGCTAAGGTCGCTTTCATGTCATTCTCCCAAATGAAAAGAATGTCTTCCTAGATTGCTGTTTCGATTCTACCCTATGCTGTGGTGATTCAAGTAGAGCAATTTGGCAGGATCACGAAAAAATACTGGGAGGCAACTATGGGTCACCTGGCCATCACCGGGGGGACGCCAGTCCGCACCAAGCCGTTTTCGGCGTGGCCAATTTATGATGAGCGCGAAGAAAACGCGCTGATCGAAACCCTGCATAGCCGCGAGTGGGGTATCGGCTCAAAACAGATTGATGAATTTGAAGCCGAATTCGCCCAATTCTGTAACGCCAATTACGCCGTCGCCTGCACCAACGGCACGGATGCAATTTACATTGCCCTTCAGGCGCTGGGCGTCGGGCCCGGCGATGAGGTGATCATCCCGCCGTATACCTTCATCGCGACGGGAATCGGCGTGTTGATGACCGGGGCGGTTCCAGTATTCGCCGATATTCATCCCGACACTTACAATATTGACCCGAAGTCGATCGAGACAGTGTATACAGAACGAACCAAAGCCATCATCCCCGTTCACATCGCGGGCAACCCGGCTGATATGGACGGCGTGCTTGATTTCGCCAAACGAAAGAACTTGTTCGTCATGGAAGACTCAGCCCAGGCCCACGCCGCCGAGTGGCGCGGCAAGCGCGTCGGCCCGCTAGGCGACTTGGGTACGTTTTCGTTTCAAAATTCCAAGAACTTGTCAGCGGGCGAAGGCGGCGCCATCGTCACTAATGATGAAGAACTCGCTGAACGGGTGCGTTCGTTTGTGAATTGCGGCCGCGTCAAAGGAGGGCTGTGGTATGACCACCACGAACTAGCGGGCAACCACCGTTTGGGCGCATTTCAAGCGGCGG
The DNA here is from genome assembly GCA_964556895.1 of uncultured bacterium. Lineage (GTDB taxonomy): Bacteria > Hinthialibacterota > Hinthialibacteria > Hinthialibacterales > Hinthialibacteraceae > Hinthialibacter. Next base: position 15,704 of record CAZKYC010000018.1, read on the forward strand.
TGCTGCGCGTCGGCTTGACTCGGCTTGAAGACCAAACTAAACGCCGCGAACAAAACGCACAGTATCTTGAGTCACTGCTTGCTGAAATCGACGGCCTCAGTATGACCAAAGCCCATGAACACACCACCCGCCGGGTCTACCATTTGGGAATCATTCAATACAACAAAAGCGGGTTTAACGGCCTGCCAAAGTCCAAATTCATTGATGCACTCAACAAAGAGGGCATTGAATGCGCTTCAGGCTACCTGCCGTTATACAAGTATTACTATTTTCAACATTTTGCTGAAAAGACGCCGGGGTTTGAAACGTTATATACGGGCAAAGTTGATTATTCTCAGGTCTCATGCCCGGTGGTCGATTGTATATGTGAAGAAGAGTCTGTCTGGTTATTTCAGGAAACCTTCTTGGGCGACAAAAGCGACATGGACGACATCGCCGAAGCGATTAAGAAGATTCAACAACACGCCGACGAAGCCAACACTTGATTGGGAGCGCCGTCATGGTTAAGACCGCCGTCATACTCGCCGCTGGCAAAGGCAGCAAAATCTGGCCCTATGGAGACACTTGGCCTAAAGCCGCGTTGCCGATTGCCAACTGGCCGTTAATTCAATGGCAGATTGAGGCCATGCAAGCCTGTGAAGTCGAGCGCTTCATTGTGGTGGTTGACCATTTGGCGGGCCAGGTCAGAAATGCAGTTGTTGACTATGATTCAGTGGAGTGCATCGAACAGCCGCACGCCTCTGGCACCGCCGAAGCGCTGCTGCACGCGTTTGATTACATCGAAGACGAAAAGTTTCTGGTCTTATACGGCGATATCTTATTCACGGAAGAGGACATGGGCGCGCTGCTCGAACAGGCGCGCAACAATCCGGAGCCATGCGCAATGGTGCAAGCCCTGGGCGCCCTGCCCCCTAACGAATGGCTTTGCGCAAATCTAGACGAAGACGTAATCAAAACCATATTGGGCCATGCCCGCGAAGCCAGCCATCGGCTGTGCGGCGCGTATGTATTGAATCGTGACTTTGTCCCATTTTTAGAAACCCATCCCGGCTTTATGACCTCTGTCGAGGTCGGAGCGATGCCGCCGCACGAATTTGAACTGGCGGAATCCATTAGCCAATACATCAAAGCGGGCGGCGCCATCGCGGTGGTTGAAACTCAAGAACTCTTCTTTGACATCGACAAGCCCTGGCACCTACTCGACGCCAATGAAGCCTTTTTAACATATCTCGGCGCCAAGTTGACCGACAATGAAATGGCGGCGGGCGCGATTGTCGAAGAAGGCGCCGAGATCGACGGGTTTGTGGTGATGGGAGAAAACGCATTCATCGGCCATGACGTCAAAATCAAAGGCAATCTGTGGATCGGCGCTAATAGCAAGATCATCGACGGCGCTATCGTCGGGGGCAATTGTTGCATCGGCGAAAAGACTATTGTTCGCGAATACTGCCGCATCGAAGACAACTCATCTATCGGCAGCAACTGTATCATCGGCCACAGCGCGGAATTTGGCGGCATTCTAATGGACGGCGCCTATTCGTTCCATTACGGCGAATATTGGGGAATCATAGGCCGATCCGCCGACTTGGGCGCCGCGACGGTCTGCGGCAACCTGCGTTTCGATGACCAAAAGACCATTCATAAAATCAAAGGGCGGCGCGAGACTCCCACCAGCGGTTCGGTCAACGCCGCCTACCTGGGCGACTACACCCGTACGGGCGTGAACACGGTACTGATGCCGGGCGTGCGCGTCGGTCCATACAGCGTGGTGGGCGCAGGCGTGATTCTGAGTGAAGACCTGCTTAACAACAGCCTAGTCTATGTCAAACAAGACTTGGTCAAAACCACCTGGGGGCCTGAGAAATACGGCTGGTAAGCCGCGTGGATTTTCGGTAGCATATCTTCATTCTATATTGGGGAGAAAATTTAGAATGAAGCCGCTCAAACGCCGTCAATTTCTCGCGACATCCCTCGCTCCGTTCGTTGTTCCCGCCCGGGTATTAGGCGCTGATAACACCGTCGCGCCCAGCGAACGAATCACCATGGGATTCATCGGTATGGGAACCATGGGCAACGGCCACTTATTCGGCGAAGCCTGGACGTATCTCCCCAATGGCTTCGCCGCCCGCGACGACGTACAAATTCTCGCCGTCTGTGACGTGTGGAAGACTAAACGCAAACAATCGCGCGCGCGGCTTCACAATTTTTATCAACAAAAATTCGGACGCGGCGCCTACACCACCTGTGAAGACTATAACGATTTTCGCGATGTGCTCGCCCGTGACGATATTGATGCGGTTTTGATCGCCACGCCCATCCACTGGCACGCCATCATGACCATCATGGCGGCGCAAGCGGGCAAAGACATCTATTGTGAAAAGCCCACCGCGGTCACTATTAAAGAGAGCCAGGCGATGGTGAAAACCGTCAAAGAAAACAACTGCGTTTTTCAAGCAGGGACGCAGCAACGGTCTGAATATGGCGGCAAATTTCTAAAAACATGCGAACTTGTACGCAACGAACGCATCGGCAAGTTAAAAGAGATATACGCGTTTCGTAACGGCGGCGGCGCGCATTGGATTGAACAACACGGCGAAAAGCAAGACATCCCCGCTGGCTTTGACTGGGACCTGTGGCTCGGCCCTGCTCCTGAGATGCCCTACCAGGGGCGCTACGACGCTCATTTATTCGGCTATGGCAACATCAATTGGGGGCAGCACCATTACGACATCGTCCAATGGAGCCTCAACGCCGACCGCACCGGCCCGGTCGAGGTTCGCTTTGAAACCGACCACGCTGTCTATCAATACGCCAATGGGGTGACGGTTCACGGCAGGCCCTACAAAGACAACAAAATCGGCGAGACCGGCGGCGGCTGGTGGATCGGCGACAAAGGCATGATCGGCGTTGACCGCGAACACCTGACCTCAATCCCGCCTGAGATTCTCAAAACGCCTTTAGGCGAGAAGGACAAACGCCTTTATCACTCTGATGGGCATTCCATCAATTTCTTGGAGTGCATCAAGACGCGCAAGCAAACCATCTGTGATGTCGAAACCGCCCACCGGGCGATGAGTGTGGTATTGTTGGGGGGAATCGCGACCCAACTCAAGCGCAACTTGCGTTGGGATCCGGTAAAAGAACAATTCATCAATGACGACGAGGCCAACAAGATGCTTAATATGTCTCACCGCGACCCGTGGGGAATCTAAGGAATTAACCCGCCGTCGTCGTTGGGGGTTTTGTCGAGGGGCAGTGTGTCGCGGTATTTCGGTTTTTTAAGAATCGAATGGGTGGGGCGTTCAAAAAAGTCAGCGATTGAAATGTCTTTAAACCAGGGCGCGTAAAGTTCGTCAAACCCGATTGGCTCGCCGCCAATGTCGACATATTCCACCTGCTGCCAGGGGAAAAACACCGTGTGCAACATCTCCTGCATCTCTTCAACCGCGCCTACGCCCGGCGGCACGCTCTCTAGCGCTTTGACCGGGACGCAATAGAGAATGAGGCCATGTTCATCTTTCACCGTTACCTTGCCGAGAAAGCGCTTGCCGTTTAATAAATGCAGCTCGACCATTTTGCCAATCATATCAATCACCATCACATGTCTTTCTATCAGCGTATCGTTTGAACACACAAGCGGCAAGTTATGCGCGACCTTCTCTCTAAGCCATCTCAAAGGAATTATCTTCCGCAGAGTGAAGCATGGGTATAACTCTGCTCGCTTCGGCGCGGCTCCGCCTTTTCGCACAGGCGCTCTCAGAGTTGTACCCATGCCAGAATAGGCTGGTCAAATTGTGAAACGCTGGATTCCCACTTGTAAACACATTCTTGAGATGGCTTTTCGCGATTTTACACTTCCATGAATTCAAAAAACCGTCATAGTGGTGAAAAAATCAAGGTCTAATGAATGAGCGTTTTTAGTTCGTTTAAAGCCCCTTCGCCGTTGGTGCTACAAGAGAGGGTATTTCTCGCCTGCGCCGGCGTCTTTATCGCTTCGCTGGTTTCATGCAACCTGATCTTTCAAAAATTCTTCACCTGGACGCCGTTTGGCTTGTATACATTTGAAATTTCAGTTGGATTGATTCCCTACCCGATCACCTTTTTGGTGACTGACATCGTGTCAGAAATCTATGGACGCAAGCGCGCCGACCAGATCGTCATTAGCGGTTTTATCGCCAGCGTCTTTGTCATGGCGCTGATTCTCATCGCCCAGGCTGTTCCCCAGACCGATTGGTCGCCCGTTTCGAATGATGAGTTCTCAAAAGTGTTTGGGCTGTTTGGCCCGGCGGTGTTCGCGTCGATGTGCGCTTATCTCGCCGCCCAGTTTATCGATATTCGCCTGTTTCACTTCTGGAAGCGCCTCACCAAAGGGCGCCATCTGTGGTTGCGTAATAATGCCTCTACCATTGTTTCCCAATTGGCTGATACAATGATGGTGATTACGCTGCTTTGTCTCTCAGGCGCCATCGACTGGGAACGCTGGTATGGTTTGGTCGAAAACGGCTTTGTTTATAAACTGTGTTTTGCGCTGTTTGATACGCCGATCTTTTATTTATTGAACTGGCAATTACGTAAATGGATGAACCTTGGCCCCTATGAAGAGATTCCTGTACAACAAACTCTTGCCTAAACGGTATTGGAGCGTTTGATGGTTGTGCTAATGAGTTCCGTCGCCTCAAGCGTTGCGCTGTATGCGTTGTTTATCATCGGCTACTACGCCGCCTGGAACGACTTTCAACCTAAGCAGGTCAATGAAAATGAAGATTTTTCCCTTGGACCTCATTCCAAGTACGAGCTGGCTCCTACCAAGAAAACCCGCGCTTTAACTGATAGAGAACTGGGAATCATCCAAATTGACGACGCAGTCGCCAATCCAGCCGGCCAACGCCGCAACAAAATGCGTGAAGCGGTGGTGAATTACGCCGCTGAAGACCCCGAGGGCGCGGCCAGCGTAATTCGCAGCTGGATTTCACAGCCATAACAGTTATTCTCTGAAAAACATGTTGACACCCTGTGGATAAGTCACTTTCTTGTTTTTTTTCATTTATTGAGTTGCGCGTAGTGTGGTTTATGAGTAATCTGTTTATATAAATTACATTGGGTACAAGAGGGCTATGTCGGAACCAATCTATGATGCCTGCGGCGTATTCGCCATCGCTAATGCGGAAGAGGCGTCTCACCTCGCCTACCTGGGTCTTTATTCACTCCAACATCGCGGCCAAGAAAGCGCCGGGATGGTCACCAGACAGAATGGACACACCTTTCAACACCATGCTATGGGGCTGGTTGCTGATGTGTTTTCTGAAGATGACCTTAATAAACTTCCTGGAAACAGCGCGATAGGGCATGTCCGCTATTCAACTACTGGGTCGAGTAATCTCAACAACGCCCAGCCGATTTTGTGCGACTACCGCCGTGGATGGCTCGCCGTCGCTCACAACGGAAACCTGATCAACACCCAGGAATTACGCACCGGACTTGAGTCGAAAGGCTCAATTTTCCGCACAACAACCGATAGTGAGATTCTGATTCACCTTCTCGCCCGGTCGCCCGAAGAAGACTTTTTAAAGGCCCTTCAAGATTCACTTCTACAACTTCGCGGCGCTTTTTCGATGGTGCTGATGAATGAGAACTATGTGATCGGCCTGCGCGACCCGCTGGGCATTCGTCCTCTTTCGCTGGGGCGCCACAAAGGTGGATATGTCTTCTCGTCAGAGTCATGCGGCTTTGATATCATCGACGCTGAATACATGCGCACCGTCGAGCCAGGCGAAATGGTCATCATTTCAAAAGACGGCAGCATGGAAAGCCGCTTTTTCAACCGCCAAGAACGCCACGCCCAGTGCATCTTTGAATTGGTCTACTTCTCGCGGCCTGATAGTTATATTTTTGGGCGCGAAGTCAACCCGGCGCGTGAAAACCTCGGGCGCATTCTCTGGCAAGAATGCCCCACAGAGGGCGATGTGATCGTACCTGTGCCAGACTCTAGTGTGTGCTCCGCGCTAGGCTATTCACAAGAAAGCGGCATCCCTTTCAAACAGGGCATCATCCGCAGCCACTACATTGGGCGCACATTTATTGAACCGAGCCAGAGCATTCGCGATTTTGGCGCAAAGATCAAATACAGCCCGGTGCGATCCGTCCTTGAAGGCAAGCGGGTCATTGTGGTTGACGATTCCATCGTACGCGGCACGACCATTCGAAAAATCGTCAAGATGATTCGAAAGTTAGGCGCCATTGAGATTCACCTGCGTATCGCATCGCCGGTCTGGATCGAGCCATGTTATTACGGCATCGACACGCCCGAGCGCAGCCGTCTGATTGGCGCCACCCACACGTTTGATGAAATCAAAACCCACTTGAGGGTTGATTCTCTCCATTATTTATCGACCGACGGCCTGCATAAGGCGATCGGCGGAACCGAAAACGAATTCTGCAACGCTTGTTTTAGCGGCAAGTACCCGCTTCGCTTCCCACGTATGGATGAAGAAATGACCCTAGACAATTGCAAGAGCGAAGTCGCCGCGGAAAAGAAACTCGTCCATATCAATATGTAAGGAGCGAAGCGACCGCCTCGACTGCTTCCTCTACAGAAATCTCTTTCATGCAATTGTGATGATGCAACGGGCAAGTGCGCTTCATACAGGGAGCGCATTCAAGTTGTCTATTGAGTTGAATTGATTTTGTTCCAAGCGGACCTGTGGCTTTTGCATTTGTCGGGCCAAAGAATGCGAGCAATGGCCGTTTGAGCGCCGCCGCGACATGCATCACCCCCGAATCATTACACGCCACCGCGCTGCATTCAGAAATGACAGCAAAAAGTTCGCTTACTGAAGTCTTGCCTGCGAGGTTGACAACACCCTGCCCGGCTTGATTGAGAATTGTTTCCGCCGCGTCCGCTTCCGATTTTGATCCCAATAACACCACGCTCGCGTCGAGTTGGCTTACACATCGCTTTGCGAGTTGGGCGTAACGTTCGCCCGGCCAACACTTCGCCGGGCCGTATGCCGCTCCAGCGGAGACGCCTATCATCCGGTTCGCGTCGACTCCCTGCACATAAAGCATCTTCAAGGCCGATTCACGTTCTCTCTGGCTGATCGTAATTATTGGCTCGATTGGATCTAGCGAACCGTTTAGTAGTTGGTTGTATACAGCAGAATGGTGAATGTCTTTATGCGGTTTGTTGAGCGCCTGCGTCAAAAGCAAACTGCGTAAATGAGCGTGGTAGCCGATGCGTTGGGGGATGTTGCCGAGTCGAAATAAAAGAGCCGATGAAAATGAATTGGGAAGTAAGTATCCAGCATCGTATTTTTGTTTTTGCAATGAAATTGCCGCGTCGCGCATCCGCCCCCAACTTCGATGCCAACGTTGATCGAGCGGCGTCAGCGTCCAGGAGCAGGGCGCATGTTGAAAGACGGGCAGAGCAACTGCCCCGCCCGTCAGAGTGATTTCTTCGTCTTGATGTTCTTCCGCAAACCGCGCCAGCGCCCCGCTTGCCATCACAGCGTCGCCGAGCCAGTTCGGCAATCGAATGAGAATCTTCGCCATTGGTTAGAAGACGGAGACAAACTCAATCGTTAGCGGATCGCTGAAGTTGGTCAGGGTTCCATTTGTCGTCAACGCCTGAAGTTGAAACAAATAAGTCGCTGTCTCCAAGTCGATGCTGACGCGGACTTGGTTATTTTCAAATGCATTTTGGCTGGTGAACTCAAACGGCTCAACGCCTTCAATAATCTTAGTTAACTTCAAGAAGTATGACACAGCGTTTGGCACTGGGTTAAATGTCAAAACCAACCCATTTTCTGTATCTTGAAGTTCAGCAACAGCACAGGGATCCTCCTGCCAATTGAAGGTTAACGAGAGCGGCTCAGATGTAAAATCAACGGTATTGCGCTCGACAACAGTACATGTGTTTCCATCCTGAACCATGTCGGGAACATCCGCGCTGAGCCAGGCGGGTGGAGCCAGGTTCTCATCAATGACAGGGAACGGTGTTGGAGTCGGCGTTGCGATTGGCGGGGCTGACAAGACCACTTCGAACGAGCTGGTCGCGATCAAGCCGATTTGTCCATCAAGCGTCTTGGTTCG
>CAZKYC010000018.1:23891-58634 GCA_964556895.1 uncultured bacterium
CGACGCCTCGCCGCCATTGGCAGGAAACACAGGCGCGAGCTCTTGTGAACAGACTGACATTGATGAAATAGCCAATACGACAAGCCAACTTATTCCCAACCGAACCATGGTACGCTCCTCTGCGGCAATGCAAAACTAGAGTGATCAGCCAACACAATATCTTATAAGAAAATCTTCGTTACTATAACGTAATCAAGCCAATATGACGAAGTTTTTTTATTGCGCGGGCTTGGTAGAGTCAACCATCGCTAAAAACGCCGGTTTCCAATGCTCTAAGACTTCGTCGGGGCCGGTGAGTTTCCAATGCCAGGGGCCGCCCTGCCCTTCGACAACCGCCGCTAACATTCGCATGCCTGATTTGGCTTCGCCGCCGCCCATCATAGCGCCGACCGCAAGGGTTCCTTTTACGTCAAGCGTTTGTACTGCAAGCCCGTTAACGGTCTTTTTGATTTGCTCTGGTTCACCCACAGGGTTTTGCATCTGCCCGATCCAACGGTCAATATTTTGCTGGGCGGAACCGCCGATTCCCTGAAATAGCGCCAATTCGCCTGAGCCTTCTACTCCATCAGGAGCAGGCAGACGGAACTGAGCCGCGCGAAAGCTGCTGCTGGGTTGTTCGGATTTCCAGCTGGGGTCGATGGTAAACGCCAATCCCGCCGCAGTGGCCTGATTGCCTGCGACCTCAAGCGGTTCGGCCTTGGGGCCGGGCATGACCATGCTTTCGCCCTGGCTGGGGGCCTGGTTGATCGGTGGGTGATCTGACGGAAGATCAGACGACTGAGCCACTTGAGGCGGTTCTGGTTCGCCCGCGGGGGCGTCGACCAATTCGCCCTGATTATTTGAACACGCTGTGATAAGCATAGGTGTAAGTAGTAGTAAGAAAAACTTTTTCACGGAACTCTCCTTCGATTCAGCATTACGGTACGTTAGGTATTTAAGTTAGGATACCGCCAACCGCCAAGTGGGTTGGAAAAAAATACATCAATCTGCATGATGAATCAAACGATTGACGGCCGCCAACGTTACATGATTTAAGATGAACGCGATCGCTCAGCTGGCGCCAGTGGAAGACACAATGAATGACCTCGTTTCAGACGAGATGTTAATGCAACGGTATGCGCAAGGCGATATTGAAGCGTTTGATGAGTTGTTTCAGCGCCATCAGAGTTCGGTCTATGCGTTTATTCAGGGGTTTGTTTACGCCCAAGACCAGTGGGACGATCTGTTTCAGGCAGTATTTTTGAAAGTGATTCGCAGCCGGGAGCGATACCGGCCCAGCGCCAAATTCACCACTTGGCTTTACACCATCGTGCGCTCAGTTTGCATCGACGCGATTCGTTCACAAAAGCGAAAGCCGACCGTTTCACTGGTTCAAGAGTCAGGCGCAACGGTCACAGAGTTGACCCTAGTCAGCAGCGAAGGCAACCCGAGAGACGAAGCGCACAACCAACGCCTTAGCGAAGCGATATGGGCCGCCGTCCAGTCGTTGCCATACGAACAACGTGAAGCGATGTTGCTTCGAGAGAAGACCGGCATGACCTTCGACCAGATTGGAGAGATGCTGGGCTGTCCGGCGAATACCGTAAAAAGCCGCACCCATTACGCACTCTTAGCGGTGAGAAAGCAGTTAATCGCAAGCGGGATTACATTATGAACGAAGAACAAGTTCGCCAATTAATGATGGAGCGGCTCTACGGCGAGATTCGCCCCGAAGATGAGCGTGCTCTAGACCAGGCGCTTGAGCAAGCCCCTGCTCTCGCCCAAGAATGGCGAGAAATTGAGGAGGTCCATGCGCTTTTTAGAAAACGGCCTGAATCAAACGCACCGCCGCCCTTGCAGAAGTCAATTCAGCAGGCGGCGGTTGGCGTCCCGGCTGACAGGCATCCCACTTTTCGCTGGGGCCGATGGATGGCGGCGGCGGTCATCGTTGCGGCGTGCGGCGGCGCGTATGATCAATTTGGCGGCATGGACAGCACTGAATTGAGAAACGAGTTTGCGGTAGTTGATCAGCAGGTTCGGGCCGTTCCTCCCAACGTTGAATTGCGCTCGACTGATCGGTTAGATACAGGAAACCTTTCAAGCCATAGCATGTCGGCGGATTTACCAGCGCCCAATGAATCCACCCAACTTGTCTCCGCCAAAGCCCACATTGGCCATAAACAAAACGCCAAGCGAGAAAAAGAAGCCGAGAGTTTGTTTCGAACTGGCTTAGGCGTCTATAATCAGGCGTTCACCAAACTTGGCGATGAACGGACCACACTGCTTAAAAGCGCGGTGATTACCCTTGGCGATGTGGTCAAACGATACCCCGAACAGCGTGAGTGGTCGTCGATGGGCTTGACGCTGATCGCCGATTCTCATCGCGCGCTAGACGATATAGACGCCGCCATTCAGTCGTACGAACAGTTGATCGAGTCATGCGCTGAGTTAGATGAGATATGCACCCAGGCGCGCATCTCCATGGTCGAACTCTTGTTGACCCAAGAACAAAGCACTGACGAGATCAGCGAGCATCTCAGCATCCTGTCGTTACAAGAGAATCACGCCGATGACTACGCCACCCTGGCGTTAACCGCCTCTAGCCGCATCGGTGAGAGCAACCCCGAACAAGCCTACAACTGGGCGCGGCAAATATTGACCGCCTGGCCGCCTCAACATGTCTACCACCAAAAAGCGCGGCGCATCGCCCAACAGTATTACCAGCAGGCGTTAGACCAAAACGCGATCAAACCCTGGTGGGTATTTGGGCCGCTGACCAATTATTCGGTTCAACTCGATGACCTGCCGCCGATCACGTCTACTCGCTCCATCATTGGCTTCACTAACACACCAGTGCGATGGAAGAAAACCGAGTTAGGCAACCTAGCGCCTGATCTGTCTCAAGACGGCGTCGACCAAGACGCAGGCCGGACGGCGTTTTTGGCGACCCACATCGAATCGCCTGAAAACCAAGTCGTCGTCTTGGCGCTCAAAACAAACGCCCGAACCATGATGTTTGTGAACGAAGAATTAGTCTGGAAGCAGCGCCCCCATTCCAACGCGACCCGTCAAAAGGTCGAATGCTCTCTAAAAAAAGGGCAAAACCAAATTGTTTTGAAGATGTATTTCCCCAATGGCAAGAATGACGAAAACCACTTTTCATTAACGGTCCTCGATACCGAGAACAAGATAAAACACGGCCTGAACGCAACTCACTAACAAGGCTCAAAGAGGCATTACCATGAAGATACAACGAACAGTCCAATTCATTGCGATACTAGCGCTGATCGGCTGGTTAGGCGCGGCGACCCAGTCTCAAATCGCGCTTGACCGCAGCGGCGTCGAATACGACCGCAGCCAAAACTCGCTTACGGTCACGCTCCCATTCAGCAATGACGGCGGCTCGCGCCAGATTAGCGACCTGAAGGTGTCCCTGCTGGGCGAGAATTACGAAACCCTGGCCACGGTGGTCAAAAAGGTCGTCCTACTCAATGGCAAGCAGGTGGAAGAAGTCGCACTGCCGGTTTCGGCCCATACCCCTGACCTCAACGCGTGCGTCTTGCGCATCGACCTGATGGGCCAGACCTGGCTCAAGCGTCTGGGCAAGAGCGTTCATGGCCTTGAATTGCAGGTCATCGGCCAGCGAGAGTGGATCGAAGGCGCGAAAAGCATTATGCGCGTACTGACCACCTCAAGCGTTGGCGAACCTGTTGCCAATGTCGCTGTAACCGCCTCTCTCATCAGCAATAACGAAACCGTCCATTCAATTGCTACCCAATCAGATGAACACGGCAGCGCTGAGATTGTTTTCCCCGCCGAGTTGAATCAGCAAGGCGAGTATGAACTCAAGATTAACGCCCAGTCAGCCATTGGCAGTCAGGAGGTCACGTCACCAATCGCCATCCAGCCCGGCGTGAAGGTGTTTTTGACCACAGACAAGCCGGTTTATCAGCCGCGACAGACCATGCATATCCGCGCGCTGGCTGCGCACCCCGCCACCAACAAGCCTATCGCTAAGCGTGATGTCACGCTTGAGGTCTACGACGGTCGCGGCAATAAGGTATTCAAATCGATTGTGGCGTCCTCGCAATTTGGCGTGGTATCGGCTGACTTCACCCTGGCGGATGAAGTCAATCAAGGCGATTACCTTGTCAAAGCGATTTGCAGCGATGTTGAGACAGAGAAGGGCGTGCAGGTGTATGAATATGTCCTGCCCAAGTTTCGCGTTGATGTAAAAAACGAGAAGGAGTTTTATTCACCCGGCGACGTGGTCAAAGGAAACCTTGAAGCGCGCTATTTCTTTGGCAAGCCGGTTGACAACGGCGTAGTCAAAATCACCGCAAACTGTTTCGACGTTGGGTTTAACGAATTTGAAGTTGTTGAAGGTAAAACTAATGATGAAGGTAGGTTTAATTATCAATTTACCGTTCCAGAGCGGCTGGTGGGTCAACCTTCGTTTCAGGGCAACACCATCATCCAGATGGACGTTCGCGTATCAGACGGCGCTGACCATGAAGAACAAAAGATACACACCTTTCATGTCGCGGTAGATTCGCTTGAACTAGAGTTGGTCCCTGAAAGCGGCGAACTTGTGGCAGGCGTTGAGAACGAGATTTTTGTTGTCGCATCAAGGCCAGACGGCAGCGTCGCCCAGCCCAAACTCACCATCCAATCAGGATGGTTAAGCAAAGACATCTCTATCCAATGCGACGAAAACGGCATTGCGTCTTTCAAACTCAAACCAGACACTAACTCCACCATTGAGTTAACCGTCAACGCTCGGTTGGATGGCGAAACCATTGTGTTAAATGAGACCATTCAGTCAAACGCTGAGCGTGAGAGCCTGTTGATTCGTGCTGACAAGGCGGTGTATCGCGTTGGCGATGTGATGACGCTGGATGTCTTCGCCCAAAACCAGGCGGGTGAAGCGGTTTATCTTGACATCGTCAAGAACAGCCAAACCATGTTGACTCACACCCTGCGCCCCAAAAATGGCCGAGCAACCATTGAACAGACTATCGACACCGAACTCACTGGTACCCTTGAGCTTAATGCGTATCGCATAAGAAGCGACGGCAACATGGTTCGCGACACCCGCCGGGTGGTGGCGCTGCGCTCAGACGACCTCCAAATCGAACTCACCCCTGATTTGGAGGAATACGCTCCCGGTCAACCAGCCAAGTTGAAGATCGCCGTACGCGACTCTCAAGGTCAGCCTATCCAGGCGGCGCTAGGAATGCACATCGTCGATGAGAGCGTCTATAGCCTGAGTGAGAAAGAACCCGGCCTCGCCAAAGTCTTCTTCGCGATTGAACGTGAATTGCTGAATCCAAAAGTGGAGATTCATGGCTTCTACCTCGACAAGACAGTCGCCTTGTCAGCCGCGCCGCTTCGTGAAAGCGAATCGCTTTCGAAAGCCTTGATGGCAAAAGTAGACGCGCCCTCTAACTCATCCCTGTTAATCGACACCGTCAAAGCCAAGCGTGAGAGAGCACAGCAAGACCTGGGCGTCATTCAACGCAAATTCATTGAAAATGGAATAACTGTCCTGGATTTTACCCTGCCGCTGGCTGAGTTTGCCTTGAACAATGATGTTGCGTTAGATCAACTGCCTCTAAACGACCCATGGGGCAATCCATACGTCTCATATACAAAACAAAGCAATGGCATTCCTGCTATCGCCAGTATTGGCCTCGACCAGAAGCCAAACACCCCTGACGACATCTACATGCCTTTCGCCGCCCCTAGACAACGCATTATGTTTTTTGACCTACAGGCGCGAGGGCGCGGCGTCAACGTAGACTTGTTTGCAGCGGAGCCGATGATGGCTCAAGAACGGATTGTCGCTCAGGGCGCCGATGGGAATGCTGTCATCTTTGATAGAGAACTAAATGAACAACCTCCCCTAGGTGGTATGGGCATGATGGCAGGCGTTGAACTTGAAGCACAGATGATGCCTGTTCAAGCAGTGCCAAATCTACAAGTCGGCTTTGAATTGAGAGATGAAGAAATTCTAAGAAGACAAAATGAAAATGATTTTTTTGATGATATTTTCGTTGGAGAGGCCAAGACAGAATTACAGGTATTATCAAAAGGGGTCGCTCCTCCTAGCGTTAACGCCAACGTACAAGATGAAGGGATCGGTTTAATTCAAGACAATATGTTCTATTTCGCCAAAGGTGATGTGGATATGGATGGAGATGGTGAACCAAACCTTCAATTGTTTGACGCTAGCGACGGACCATTGTTTGTGGACGGCGAGTTGAGCGAAGAAGTCGTCCACAAAGCGGCTGAGCGATACATCGAACACTTCGGCGGATCATTAGACGAAGCCCGCAAAGAGATCAACCAGTCGTTCGAGGCGATGATCAACGCGTCAACCCAAGAACAAGAATTGGCCCTCATCAAGCCGTCTGAACGGGCGGTGCGGGTCAGACGGTACTTCCCTGAGACCCTCTATTACACGCCAGAGTTGATCACTGACGAACAGGGCGAATCCACCGTCGAGCTGGCGATGGCCGATTCAATCACCACCTGGCGCATGTCGGCAATGGCGAACGCCAAAAGCGGTGCGCTGGGCGATGCGACTTCGGCGATGAAGGTCTTCAAGCCCTTCTTCATCGACCTCAACCTGCCGACCCATCTCACCCGCAACGACGAGGTGACCATCCCGGTGTCGGTCTATAACTACCTCGACACTTCCCAGACGGTCGAAGTCTCGCTTGAAAAGGCCGGCTGGTTTGATCTTCTGAAAGGCGATTACAAGAAGAAAATTGACATTGCCGCCAATGAGGTGACTTCGGTTTCGTATCGCATCCAAGCCAAGTCGCTGGGTATGCAAACCATCACCGTGTTTGGCTGGGGCAGCGAAGACGCCGACGCCATTGGCCGCGAGATTGAAGTTCGCCCCAACGGCGAGCCGCAGTTCATCACCCGAAACGGGCGCCTCAACGGCGCGGTCGAAGAACGCGTCTCTTTCCCCGCCTCGCGCCTCCAAGGCGCTGACCGCATGTGGATCAAAATTTACCCCGGCGTGTTCAGCCAGGTGGTTGAAGGCATGGACGCCATTTTAAAAATGCCCCACGGCTGCTTCGAGCAAACCAGTTCAACAACATACCCCAACCTGTTGGCGCTTGATTACATGCAGGCCAGCGGGCGCATCACTCCCGCCATTGAGATGAAAGCGCGCGAATACATCAACTTGGGCTATCAGCGGTTGTTGACCTTCGAGATTAACGGCGGCGGCTTTTCGGTCTTTGGCAACCCGCCGGCTACGCGCGTATTGTCGGCGTATGGGCTGCTCGAGTTCAGCGATATGAACGAGGTCTACCCCATTGATCCCAACGTCATTGAACGAACCAAGTCCTGGCTGTTAGGCCAACGTAACGGCGACGGCAGTTGGGAACCCGACCCAAACTACGCCCACGCCGAGATGTGGAAAACGATTCAAGATAACAAACTGCTAGTCACGGCGTATATCACTCTGGCATTGGCGCAGGCTGGTGCGGATACAGAACTGGCGAGTTCAAAACACTATTTGATTCAATACGCTGATGAAGCCCGCGACGCCTACACCCTGGCGATTTTGTGCAACGCCCTGATCGCGATTGACCCTAAAGGCGCCACGACGAAAGAGTGTGTTGACCGCCTTGTAGATATGGTTGAGGTTAATAATCAGTCATGCTATTGGACAAGCGAAGCCAGCATGAGTTTCGCCCGCGGCGAACACGCCTGGGTCGAGACCACCGCCTGGGCCGCGTTGGCGCTGATTGAGAACGGGCGCTACCCCAGCGAACTAGGCAAGGCGCTCAACTGGCTTATTACTCAAAAGACGCCCAATGGAACCTGGTCAACCACACACGGCACCGTCTTGGCCATGAAAGCGTTGGTGCGGTCGCTGGGCCAACAAACCGACATCGCCAGCGGAACAGTCGCCATCAAAGTCAACGGCGAGCCAGTCGACCAACTCGAAATCTCACCTGACTATGCTGACCTATTTCGCCAAATCGACGCCAGCCAGTTTATCCAAGAAGGCGAGAACAAAATCTCCATCACGCTCGACGGCGAAGGCAGTCTGCTCTATCAAGTGGTCGGCAAGTACCACAATAATTGGCATGCAGCGCTGGCCCGCCAAACCAGCGGCGAACAGTTGTTCGATATTGATGTCGAATATGACCGTACACAATTACGCCGCAACGACCGGGTGACCTGTCAGGTGACAGCCAACAATAACCGCATGGAACGCGCTGACATGGTGATGATTGACGTCGGCGTGCCTCCCGGGTTCCGTGTCGAACGCCCTGACCTCGACGCTTACGTCGAAAAAGGCGTGATTGAAAAATTCACCATCATGTCGCGCCAGTTACTCATTTATATCGAGTCGATGGACGCAGGTGAAGAAATCAAACTTGACATTTCGATGAAGGCGACGCTGCCCATGATGGCCAAGGCGCCAGAATCAAGCGTGTATGAATATTACAACCCTGAAGTGAAATCAATCTCTACTCCTCAGGACATCATTGTTGACTAAGTTATGAAAACTATCCCCCCCTCGCCTGAAGGCGGGGGGGCTCCCAGAAATCAGGCAATAACAAACCCGCCCGGCGAATTACCGGGCCGTTTTTCTTTCAATATGGATAGTAGATGACGCTTCCTGGCGGAGGCGGCGGTGGAGGAACCACTATGACGCGATGCCTTGGGCGATAGTGAATGTTTCGTTGATCGTGATAATGCTTGGGCGCCGGGTGATAGTAGGAACGCTCTATCACAGGCGGGGGCGGCGGCGCTGGAGCGTTATAATACCCGTCTGAATAGCCCTGGTCATAAGACCGCGCCCTTTCGTGATTGACATGGTCAGCGGTGATGGCGCCCGCCATCGCGCCGATTCCAGCGCCGATAAGTGTGGCTTCGGTATCGGCGCCGATTGCCTGCCCCGCTAGTGCGCCCAATGCGCCGCCAGTGAAAGCGCCGCCCGTCGTGGTGCATCCCTGAAAAAATAAAATAGTGATTGTTGACAACGAAAGAAAATACTGTTTCATAGCGTCCTCCCGAAAACGGTATGAAACCATCATCGCAAAAAAATCATCCTTGGCTAAAACAAAAACGCCCGGAACCAGTCCGGGCGATTGAGTGACATTTAAATAATCGTTACCGCGGCGCGGTGTTGTAATTGGGTTGCGTATTTCGAGGCGGCGTGCTTTGTTGCGCCCCCTGGTTATAGCCCTGATTATAGCCTTGGTCGTATGACTGGCGCTTTGATTTGTCGATTTCATCGTTCAACAATGCGCCGCCTAAAGCGCCAACGCCAGCGCCGATGAGGGTGGCTTCGGTATCGCCTCCAATCAATTGCCCCGCGACCGCGCCGAGCGCGCCGCCGCCCATCGCGCCTTTTTGCGCGGGAGTCGCGGTGCACCCTGCGAACAATAGGCTCATTCCAAGCGCTGCAAAGACTCCAAATATCATCCGTTTCATGTCCATGTACCTCCTCAGCGTTTTAACACTATATACATCAATCGTTAGAGAATCGCGTCTAGCTAAACACTACGTTTCAGGAGCCAATTTCGTTATAGTGATTCTACATTTATTATCCCAAATGGGGCGAGTGGATGAAAAAAATATTTGCGCTAATTCATTCTGACAGCTGGCAATCGCTGGCGGAATGGTTCGACAAGCGCCTGTTGGTCTTATTTTTTATCCCGTTTGTGGTGTATATGTCAAACCTGCGCGAATTGAGCAGCGGCGACACGACAGGGACTAAATTCGTCGCTATTTTTCTGGTGAAATCGGGCACGTTCTATTTAGACGATATCCGCGACTATTTTGAATACAACGAGATGCCCTACTTCCTGATGGAACGCGATGGTCATGTTCTGTCCAATTACCCCATTTTCCCCGGTGTTATGGCGGCGCCGTTTTACGCCCCGTTTGTCTGGATGGAGATGATCCGCCCTGGCGAAGGCAACCTGGTCTGGGACTATATCTCAAAAATCGCCGCCTCTACCTATACCTCACTTTCTGCGCTTTTTCTTTTTTTGACCTTCAAGCGCCTGTTGAATATCAAGTCGGCGTTCATTCTGGCTTACGCCTATGCTTTTGGAACCGCCGCCTGGCCCATCGCATCGCAAAGCATCTGGCAGCACACCGGCGCCATTTTCTGGTGGAGCCTGTGTTTTTACGCGACCGTCCGCGCCGACCAGGCAAGCGAAACAAGCCGATGGAAATGGCTGCTTCTCGCCGGGACGGCGGCGGGCTGTACTGTGCTTTGCCGCATCGTCCATCTCACCAGCGCGGGATTCTATGCCTTGGTAATTCTGTGGCGCTATCGGAAATCGGCCATCGCGTTTTTATTGCCCTGCGCGATAGTATCGGCAGCGCTTATTGCTTTCAACTACGCGTTATTCGATACATGGAACGGAGGCCTGGCGTATGTATTGGACGACCGCTGGAACTTAGACCGGGTTGAAGGCGGCGTATGGTCGACGCCGCTACTTGAAGGATTGGCGGGCGTGTTAATCAGCCCCAGCCGCGGCGTATTCGCCTTCAGCCCGTTTCTCATGTTCTCTTTGGTCGGCATGGTACTGATCGTTAAAAGATCGAGTATCGAATGGAAGACGCTGAGATTTATGGCGCCGGTTCCGATCGGGTTGCTGTGCTTATTTGGTAAATACATCGTTTGGTGGGGAGGAATCATGCACTACGGGCCGCGGTATCAAGTCGACGCCTATCCGTTTCTGATGCTATGCCTGGCGGCGGCCTGGCCAGAGATAGAGAAACGCCGCTGGGCGGTGACGCTGTTTGTCTGCCTGTTGCTCTATTCGATCTGGGTGCAATGGGTGGGCGCGTTTTGTTTTCCCGGCGACTGGGCGATATGGCCCGTTAGTTTGTCTGACGATAAAGCCCGCCTGTGGGACTGGTCATACAACCAAATATGGGACAGTTTTATCAATGGCGTCAAACCGCCCTTGAGCCAATAAAGACAATCCTTCATGCTTGGCGAGAGCCTAATTGATTGCCATAATACCAGAATCAAATTGTTTACAAACAAACGGAGAGACCATGCGATTCATCTATATAACCTTTATAGCGTTTTTACTTTTTCCCGTTTCCATATTTGCACAAATCCCTGGAACAGAAACCATTGCCGCAATCGTGAACGGCGAGTTGATTTTGAGCGGCGAGATTGATTTGTTCATGGAACAAAACAAACGCCAGAATATTGATTTCAGTTCCATGGACGAAGCCGAACTCAAACAGGTCAGGTCGACAGCGTTACAGCGGTTGATTGACAACAAAATTATCATTCAAGGAATCGAAGCCCAACTCAGCCCGACCCAAAAGGACAGCGTTCTACAATCTGTTGAACGCCAAGCCGCTGAGATCATTCAACGCATGCAGGCGAATTACACGACCCCAGCCGCTTTGGCGCAGCGGGAAGAAGAAATGGGCGTCAGTTGGGAAGAATTGCGTCAGATTCAATACCGCAATATCTATAACGACTATTTAGTTCGCGTCGCCGCGCCCCAGTTGATGCGCAGCCGGGTAACACCGCCCACCGAAGAAGAAATCAACCATTTCAAAGAAGACAACCCTGATTTTGAAGAGAACGAGTCTATCCGCGCCGCCCACATTCTGTTTCGCGTCCCTGAAGAGGCGACCGACCTACAAGAAAACGACGCGCGAACAAAAGCGCTAGAGATTTCGACCAGGGCGAAGAATGGCGAGAATTTTGAAAACCTGGCGATGACTCATTCAGACGACCAAAACACAAAAATGCAGGGAGGGCGCATCCCCCCGTTCAAGCGTGGAAGTTTTTATCCTGAATTCGATGTTCTCTTCAACTTAACAGAAGGCGATATAACCGACCCGATACGCTCGCCAGTTGGTTTTCATGTTTTTAAGATCATTGAAAAAGACACGCCAATCTCGATGTTGACTCGCGAGAAGATGCAAAACGTTCTGATGGAATGGACGGATGAACTCAAGGCCAGCGCCAAAGTTGAGATCAAACTGTAACTGAGAGGTTGTTATTCGCTTAAAAGTTGGTCGGCGTGTTCGAGTTCGTGTTTGAGGTCAAACGCGATATCAAAGTCTTCGATAGAGTCGTCTGCGGTCTTTTTGACTTCGCCCATCTCGACGAGATTAAAGACAATGTTGCCAAAATCTCTAGGCTTTGAGGCGCCCCATTCGTCAAAGACCAGATAGGCGAAGTTGCCAAAGCGTTCTTTGCCGAGTTTCGCGATGCCAACCAGTAGTTGTTTTCCTGAAACGTGGCGGGTTTTCTTGAAAAGGTTTTGAGTATACCGGAGAGATTCGAGTACGAAAATGTAAGCATTTACATGATAACGCCGATCATGATCGGCTAGCCAGGTAAAGACTCGATCTTCGTTCATTATTCACATCCAATTCCGTAGAATTTTTTGAGTCCCAAAATAAATATCACACGAAAAATTATAATGCCTCGCTGAAAAACAGCAATCCTTTTGGCCATTTTTTACAGTCTATGTCCATTTTACCCGCTTATCCGCACCCATATGGGCCAATGAGTATCCAATCTCGATTTTAAGTTGCTATACTGTTTGCTTGTTATCAATTTAAAGAAATCGAACAAAAGGTCAGATGCAACCAAAGCCTACCAATAACGACGGCGTAACAATTATTGTCCCAGTGTATAACGAAGCCGAGGGGCTTGTCGATTTTGCGACAGAACTTGAAGCTGCGTTAGAAGGGTTTACTTGCCCCTATGAGGTTTTATTTGTCGATGACGGCTCGTCTGACGACACTCAATCGATTCTCAATGAACATTCACTGCCCCACATTCGCCATGACGTTAACCTTGGATATGGCGCTGCGATCAAAGCCGGCATCCAAAGCACCACACTTTCCAATATCGTAATTATCGACGCGGATGGAACCTATCCTGCCGATCAGATTCTATCCCTTGCAGCCAAGTTAGATCATGCTGACATGGCTGTCGGAGCAAGAACCGGCGCCGACGCAAAGGTCCCGTTGATCAGGCGTCCAGCCAAATGGGTGATACGCTTGTTTGCCGAATGGATGGTGCGCAAGTCGGTTCCCGATTTGAATTCGGGATTGCGGGCGTTTCGGCGAGATTGTGTGGCGCCAATTATACGCTTGTTGCCGGACGGATTTTCGTTAACAACCACCATGACCATCGCCCTAATGGCGACCGGGGCAAAAGTCGAGTATATCCAAACCGACTACCGAAAACGAATTGGCCAGTCTAAATTTCGTCCAATCGTCGACACTTGGAACTTGATTCTGGTCATACTTCGGACCATCGTTTTATTGCGTCCGCTCAATTTCTTTTTGCCGCTTAGCGTCGTGTTGGCCGCCGCAGCCGTTCTTATCGGGGGCGTTTCGCTTTGGCTGGGCGAGTTTATGGACGCAACCTTTATCGTGTTGATGATGGCCAGCATGCAAATGTTCGTGTTGGGCCTCATCGCCGACTTAATCGTTCGAGTTCAATACAGGACCCATTAAAGAACCATGCGAAGAGACCGTTTATTTATCCATCTTCTACTGATCGTTTCATTTTCGGCTTGTTTTGGGCCGGAACACCAAACGATTCAACGGCCGGATGAACGTTCTGTCGCCTTTAACATCGGCGAACAACAAATCACGACTGGCGACGTGTTATTGACGTTTCAAGAAACTCGAGAATTTACCGAATTTCTTGTCCATGCAGAAAAAGGCTCAGACGCCGCAAGCCAGTCGCCCATGCCCAGCGCTGATATCAAAAGCGCGACAACCTACCTACAATCGATTGCCACCGAAATCGCATTTGAAACGATGCTGGCCAAAAAGGCCAAAGAACTCGACCTTAACCAAAGCGACAAGTTTCTGAAGCTGATAGAAGACGCGCTCAAAGACGAACTCTATCAAAAAGTCATCATCGAAGACGTGCTGAAACAGATATCCATCAACGACGAAGATGTGAAGCGGTATTATCAACAAAACCGCCAAGGCCTCTATCTCAAAGACAACACCAATGTATACAAAGTACGCGGCATCTATGTGTTTCGAAACCAACAAGGGCGCGCCCCGGATGCGGCGAAACGAAAGATCGAAAAAGCCTATCAAGCGCTAGAAAGCGGCGAGCCCTTCGCGTCTGTTTCGAGACGGTATTCTGAAGCGCCCGTTAACATGCGCGGCGTTGTGAACCCGCTGCCCGTCGGTTCGGCGGCGGACACAATCGAGCAACAACTTAAATTGTTATCGGAAGGCGAATATAGCCCTATCTTTGAATTCAATGACCGCCTCTACATTTTTGAATTGGTTGAATTTGTCGGCCCGGTTTATTTAGAGTTTGATAAAGTGAAGAATGCGATCATTTTACAATTATTCAACGAACGACGAAACGAACTGGTTTACAGTTTTTCACAACGCCTTCAATCAAAACACAACTGCTTAAGCAATGAAGACATACTGCAAAACCCAAATGAAGCATCTGCTGATACCATCTTACTGTCTGTTCCGGGCGTCTTTGAGGTCACGATAAATGAATTTCTAGAGTTAGCCAAAACCAATAAAAAATGGACAATCGAACATAAAACCGACTATCTTCACTTTTTGGCGAACAAAGCGTCGTGTCTGGCTGAAGCCTATGACCGAGGCTGGACAGAAGTAGATGTTGAGAAACCATTAACCGTCTGGAAGCGCAAACGGCTCGCCGACAGTTATCTCATTCATGAAGCGGAATCGAAACTGCCGCCTGAATCTGAAATCAAATCTGTGTATGACAAAAATTACGGCCATCCACAGCTAAGCACACCCAAGTATTTTGACATATACTATCTGTTTCTTGACGCGGGCTTTAATTTTGCGCTCACATCGTTTGAAAGTTCTATCCGCTTTCAAAACGCAGAAGGCAAGGCCCTGGCCGCCCTGCGAGAAATCGAGACAGGCCGCCCGTTTTCAGAAGTCGCATTGTTTTATTCGAACGATGAAGCGTCAATGTTTGGGAAAATGGAACGAATTCCACTCACCCATTTGGGGGGGCGCATGCAATCGATCATTGGCAATCTCGAAGCCGGTGAAGTGTCGAAACACCACGTGGTGTCTGATATACAAACCAACCGGTATGGAATCGAAGTGTTTTACATCGAATCAATTGAAGAGCCGCGCCCCTATACGTTTGAAGAAGCCAAATCAGTGTTGTCAGAAGGCTTTATTGGCAACCAATATCAAAGCATTCGCGATTCGTTAAAAAGTGAATTCTTCGCGGCCAATGACGTAACAATAAACCCGGACGCAATTCAAGAGATCATTGATTACTTACGGTTTTTATCTGAGAAGCCAGACCGACAAGTTGATATTACCTACTATGCACAAACGAAGAAAACGAATTAACCAAAAACGGCGTACACAACCACAGAGAAACGAATCGTCTATTAACGTCTTATTTCTCGCCTCCGAAATGGCCCCGTTAGCGAAAACGGGCGGGCTGGCTGATGTTGCGGGCGCGTTGCCGCAGGCGGTTCAATCAAAAGGCGTCGAGACCGCGGTCTGTATGCCAAAGTATCAATCCATTGACATTGAAACGGAGTTGGTTGATACCATAGAAATCGCTTTTCCCAAGGCGGCGTATAAGGGGCGCATTGTTAAAAGTGCGCTCCCTGGAACCAAGACAACGCTATACCTGGTTGAGCAAGACGAGTTCTTTGAACGGGACGGCATCTACAACGAAGCGGGGAAAGATTACCCCGATAACTTACTACGGTATTGTTTTTATTGCCGCGCATCGCTGGAACTTGTTAAACGCGGCCATTTTGATGCAGACATCATTCACGCCAACGACTGGCAGGCCGCCATGGTGCCCGTGTATCTCAACTCTCTTTATGAAAATGACGAAGCGCTTTCACATCTTCGCTCATTGTTCACCATTCACAATCTCGCCTATCAAGGTTCGTTTGAAGTAGAGAAATTTCCCATGACCGGGCTGGATTGGGACTACTTTCGCCTGGACGGGCTAGAGTTTTATAACCGCGTCAACTTGATGAAAGGCGGAATTTTGCTCAGCGACCATGTCAGTACGGTGAGCCCGACCTATGCAAAAGAAATCCAGACGCCTGAATTTGGCTGCGGGTTGGATGGGATTCTGCGCAGGCGCGGCGAACAGATTTCAGGCGTGTTGAACGGCGCTGATTATTCGCAATGGTCGCCTGAGATTGACGATCTTCTGCCAGTGAAATATGACGCGAACACCGTTAACGAGAATAAACCTATCTGCAAGCAAGCGTTGCTCGAAAAATTTGGCATGCCCATTGATGAAAACAAACCTCTGTTTGGGGTGGTGTCGAGATTGGCGCCGCAAAAAGGGTTAGACCTGCTTGCTGAGGCGATCCCTAAATTGATTAAGCGCGGCGCCCGGTTTGTGATTTTAGGCTCCGGCGAGCCCCACTTAGAAGACTCATATCGCGCCTTACATACCATCCATCCAAACGATTGCGGCGTCAAAATTACTTACAGCGAAACACTCTCTCACTTAATTCAAGCCGGGGCCGATTATTTTATCGTTCCGTCACGGTATGAGCCCTGCGGCCTTACACAAATGTATGCTCTTCGGTATGGGACGGTTCCGGTTGTTCGCCATACGGGCGGATTAGCGGATACAATACACGATGTGAATATATTTGCTGACGGAAACGGCGTGGTCTTCTATGATCCGAGTTCGATTGCCTTACAAGAAGCGTGTACCCGGGCGATCACTCTGTATCAACAAAAAGATGTATGGAAAAAGATCGTTAAGAACAACATGAAATTTGATTTTTCTTGGGAACACCCGGCGCAAGAATACATTACAATTTATCAGCAATTGCTTGATACAAACACATAACGCCAATTAAGGACCTATATGTCACAACACCAACCGATCTTTCTTCATATTTTATGGCACCAACATCAGCCCTGGTATATCGGGCCGAATTCAACGATCGCGTGGATGCCGTGGGTGCGCATGCACGGCGTCAAAGATTATTACGACATGGCCTGGCTGTGTCAGCGGTTTGACGGCTGGAAGCAATCCATCAACCTTGTCCCCTCATTGTTAGAGCAACTGGTCGGGTTATGCAGCGGCGAATATTCAGACACCTCGCTAGAATTAAGCCGAAAATCCGCCGCCGACCTGACCCGCGACGAAAAGCGCACCATCATCGAACGTTTCTTTGACGCGCACGCACCCATGATGGTTGACCCCTACCCTCGCTACGCCGAACTCAACCACAAACGCTGCGGCGAAGTCGAAGACGCTATTGACCGCTATTCAACCCAAGACTATCTCGACCTTCAAGTATGGTTTAACCTCACCTGGCTTGACCCAATCTGGAAAGAAAACCCCGACGAAATCGCAGCCTCTCTTATCAACAAAGGCAGAGACTTCACCGAAAGTGAAAAAAATGGGCTGCTTGATCTCCATTTCAAAATCCTCAAACAAGTCATTCCTATTCATCGAAAGTTAACAGAAGACGGCGGATTAGAGACAACAACCACTCCTCATTTTCATCCCATTCTTCCATTGTTATGCGACAGTGGAATCGCCCAAGTGTCAAACCCATACGATCCGGTTCCCTCCCCCGCATTTCAATCGCCGGAGGACGCGCAACGCCACATCAAAGACGGCCTCGATTATTTCGAACGGGTAATGGGATTCAGGCCGCGCGGCATGTGGCCCTCAGAAGGGTCTGTGTCAGACCAAGCCTGCGCTTTGATGGCCTCAGAAGGCGTCAATTATTTCGCAACCGATGAGGCGGTGTTGTTCCGCTCTACGCCCGCCAACGGCGGCGAACTGACACGCGACGACTTGTTTCGGCTTCATCGGCTTGAGACGCCAAACGGCGAGTTGGATTGCGTCTTTCGCGACCACGGCCTGTCAGATATGATTGGCTTCGTCAACCAAACTCAAGACGGTAAGCAAGCCGCAAAAAATTTAATTAAACAACTTCACAACATTGGGTCAGGTTGGAACCACAAACAACCGCCAATGGTCAACGTTATTCTTGACGGCGAAAACTGTTGGGAATACTACCCACGCGACGGCCATGACTTTTTACAATATTTCATCGAAGGCGTATTAAAAGATTCGCGAATCATCCCGACCACCGTACCTGATTACCGCGAAATCTATCCGACAAAGCCGACCTTGAAATCTATCTTTCCTGGCTCGTGGATCAACCATAATTTCAGAATCTGGATCGGACACGAAGAAGACAACCTGGCCTGGTCGCTCATTCGAGACGCGCGCCAACAACTGATCAATAAAGAGCCAAAACTTGACCCAGACACCAAGCGCGCCGCCTGGCGCCAGTTAGATATCTGTGAAGGCAGCGACTGGTTTTGGTGGTATGGCGACGAGAACCAGAGTTCGCTCGATTTCATATTTGACCAGCTGTTTCGCAGCCACCTGGCCCATCTATATCACTTGTTAAATCTTGATCCGCCTACTGAATTGCGCCATCCAATCAAAAAAGGCCATCATCTGGTACATTCAAGCGGCGGCGGCATATTACGCTCGTTGCCCGACATTCAGAATGGCCAGGGCTATTATGAATGGGCGGGAGCGCGATACGCCCCTGCTTCAAGCGGCGGCGCCATGCACCAGGCTGACGCCGTTGACGGCGAGGTGTGGTATGGGCGCAACCAGTCATCGCTTTGCGTTCGTATCGACCTCAATTCAGAGAAGCCGTTTGTCGATTCGGAATTGTTCTTACAAATTGGCCGCCCAAGAGAAATTAAAATACCGCTCAATCAAACCAACCATGCGATACGCATTACTGTGCGTGACCGTCGCTTGCAGGCAATCGTTGACTTGAGCAACTGGGACATCCAGCCAAACCAAGAAGTCTGGTTTAGTTTGGTTATAGAACAAGAAGGCAAGTTAGACGTTTCAATCCCAAAGGACGGCGAATTACAACTTCAAGGAGCCGGTAACCCGAATGACAGCATGGCCTGGTTTGTTTAAACTGCTCCCTTTGTGTTTAGGGCTTCTTGTTTGCACCAGCGCATCCGCGCTAGAGAAGGCCGACCGATCGCCCCGGTCGATTCTTGAGTCAATCGCCAAAACCTGGGACGGCATCAAAGATTTTCAATGTGTGTTCCAACAAATTGAACAGCAGCCAAACGGAGAAACAAAGCGCTTTTGGGTTCACGCCAAGGTCGTTCAGGAACATCTCTCAGGAAGAGAGCGCAGCGGCACTCTTCGCCTCGATTTTTATGAAGACGACGTGCCCGTCTCCGCCTTGGCCGGGCCTGCGGTCCCTACAACGCCGGTTGTTGTTTATTTCGCCAGCCCTCAGAAAAAACTCTATACCTACAAACCCAAGGCGAATTCGGTCTCGATAGAATGGCTTGACGACAGCGGCCCGCTGCCAGAATTTTTAAAACTCGCCGGGTTGGCCCATTTTGACCTGGATGAACTACAAGACAAAGTTTTTGTTAATGAAAATGTCTATGAAGAAACACTAGACGAAACGCCTCACTACCGCCTCCACTTTTTCCCTAAACCCGAACACCGCAATATGGAGCCTGACCGCTTGTTATGGGTAGACCAAAAAACCTATCTTCCAAAACGCTTTGAAGTCGGCGGCGACTGGACGCTTGTCATTCAATTCAAGGATATGATATTGAACCAAGGTTTATCTCCCCAAGATTTGATGCCCAACATGCCCCGCAATGTGAAAATGTATGACCTGCGCATAAACAAAACGCGCGGCGATTAAGCCGCGCGTAGAAATCAATTTTGCTTTAATGGATTGTTCTCTAGTCTTCGTCTTCATTCGGGTCAAAACCAACAAACTGAATGTAGGCCATCTGGGCGCCGTCATTGGCGCGCGGGCCTAATTTTAAAATTTGGGTGTAGCCGCCAGGACGGTCAGAAAACTCAGGCGCAACATCAGAGAACAACTTTTTGATGATGCCTTTGTCGCGGATGAAACGGTTCACCATACGGCGGGCATGAACGGTGTCAGACTTCGCGGTGGTGATCAGTTTTTCAACCACAATCTTAAGTTCCTTGCATTTGGGCAAGGTGGTTTTGATTCGCCCATGTTGAATCAGCGCAGACGCCTGGTTTGAGAGCATCGCGTTGCGATGCGCGGCGGTGCGGTTGAGTTTTCTGCCTTTGACCTTATGAATCATGAGTCATGCGCTCCTTACAGCGTCTAAAAATTTCGTTAGTCTTCGTCTTCGACTGCGATGGGCTCGTCAATTTCGATGTCTTCATCGTCGTCGTCATCGACGTCCTCGCCCAACATAGCGGGAATCTGCGGTTCGGCGGTAATGGCGTCTGAACTAATCGATGATACGTCCATGCCAAGGTAGAGGCCCAACTTGGTCAGAACATCTTTAATTTCATTCAGTGACTTTTTACCGAAGTTTCGGTATTTCAACATTTCGCTTTCAGTCTTGCTGACCAACTCACCAACAGATTTTATGTTAGCGGCCTTTAAGCAATTGTAAGCGCGAACTGAAAGTTCGAGTTCTTCGACGCCCTTGAGAAGGTATGGATTGGTCGCTTCTTCTGGCGCTTCATCCGCTTCAAGCGGCAGTTCATCTTCATCCGGGAAGTGAATAAAGAGAAACAAGTGATCTTTGAGAATCTTGGCCGCAAAAGCCACCGAATCTTGAGGAGACACAGTCCCGTCCGTCCAGATTTCCATAATCAAACGGTCATAGTCGGTGATATCGCCAACACGGGCGTTCTCAACAACGTATTTCACGCGCTCAATTGGAGTGAAGACCGCATCCATCAGAATGGTATTGACAGGGTACTGGTCCGCTGATTTCCCTTGACGGTCAGCGGGGAGGTAGCCCCGTCCGACATCGACGTAGATTTCCATTTCGAGTTCGCCGTCTTTATCAAGCGTAGCGATGTGAAGTTCGGGGTTGAGAATCTCAACATCGGGGTTCGCTTCAATTGCCCCGGCCTTGACTTCACCTTCACCCTTGGCGGTTAAGTATAATGTTACCGGGCCGTTACGATGATTCTTGACTCGCAGGCCTTTGAGATTAAGAATAATGTCAGTTACGTCTTCAACAACACCGGGTATGTAGGACACTTCTTGTAGAACGCCTGTGATGCGAACTGCCTTAATCGCCGCGCCCTGGATGGATGAGAGCAATACGCGGCGAAGGGAGTTGCCCAGGGTGGTGCCGAAGCCACGTTCGAGTGGTTCAACCACAAACTTGCCGTAGCGATCTGTCAGGTTGTCCTGGTCGATCACAACGCGGCCTGGTAAGACGACGGATTTAAACTTCATCGATCTTCTGCTCCCTTTCGCGTCCTAGTTGGACGCTGTACCGTTATTCTGAGACGCAAGCGCCTCTTCGCTTCACCTACACCACATTCATGCAAAACTTATTTTGAATACAATTCGACGATCATCTGTTCTTTGACTGGAAGAGCGATTTCATCCACAGTCGGCAGGCGGGTTAATTCGCCCGTGAACGCCTTATCGTCTCGAACAAGCCATGGATAGGAGCCAGTTGATTTTCTAAACTGGATCGACTCAATAATCGCCGGCATGTTTCGGCTGACTTCTTTGACCTCAATCTTGTGACCGACTTTGACCAGGAACGAGGGGATATTCACGCGAATTCCGTCAACCATGATGTGGTTATGGCGAATCAACTGGCGCGCCTGGGTGCGTGACGACGCGAAGCCCAAACGGTAGATCACATTGTCGAGACGGCGCTCTAACAAGTGAAGCAGGTTTTCGCCTGTGACGCCGCGCATCCGCGTCGCTTCTTGGTAGTAGCGGCGGAACTGGCGTTCCAAAACGCCGTAAGAGCGTTTGGCTTTTTGTTTTTCGCGCAGCTGTAAGCCATAGTCAGAGCGCTTGCTGCCGCGGCGCTGTCCGTGTTGGCCTGGAGGGTAGTTTCTCCGGCTGACGGGGCATTTCGCAGACAGGCACTTCTTCCCTTTCAAAAAGAGTTTGATGCCTTCTGCACGGCAAAGTTTACAAACAGGTCCAATGTAACGGGCCACTCGAATCCTCCTGTGATCCCAAATCGTTTATTTCGTTTTATCAATCAGACGCGGCGGCGTTGGGGCGGACGGCAACCGTTGTGAGGAATCGGCGTAACGTCCTTAATCATGCGAATCTTCAGCCCAACGATTTGAAGAGCGCGAATGGCGGCCTCACGGCCAGAGCCGGGGCCTTTGACGCGAACTTCAACTGACTCAACGCCGTGTTCTTTGGCGCGTTCAGCCGCTTCTTGGGCGGTGATTTGCGCTGCGTACGGCGTGCTCTTGCGCGACCCTTTAAATCCGGTGTTGCCTGAGGTCGCCCATGAGAGCGCGTTGCCTTCCATGTCAGTAATGGTGACAATGGTATTGTTGAACGTCGCCTGGATGTGGACAATGCCGCGCGGGACGTTCTTTTTGACTTTCTTTTTACCGCGACCGGCTCCTCTTCCTCGAGCCATAATGGCTGCTCCTTTATCTGCTTCTCAATAAGTTAATTCTTTTTGTTAACGCCGATGGTGCGTTTGGGGCCTTTTCGGGTACGGGCGTTGGTGCGCGTACGCTGGCCGCGGCATGGCAGCCCGCGGCGATGGCGAAGGCCGCGATAACAGCCGATGTCCATCAGGCGTTTGATGTTCATGTTGATTTCCCGGCGCAGGTCGCCCTCGACGTTGAAGTCTTGTTGAATGACGCCTGTGATGCGACCGACTTCGTCTTCAGTCAGATCGCGAACGCGCGTGTTGATATCAACCGCCGCGCGTTGAAGAATGGTTTCTGATGTTGCCTGACCTATACCGAAGATATAAGTCAGTCCGATCAAAACACGTTTATCTCGGGGTAGGTCGACGCCGCTAATACGAGCCACTTTCGCTCCTCCTTGCCTTACCCTTGGCGCTGTTTATGGCGCGGATTTTTACAGATCACACGCACAACGCCGCGTCGGCGAATGACCTTGCAATGTTCACAAATGGGTTTCACTGATGCTTTTACTTTCATTCCAAACTCCTAAACCAGTTAAGCCTGCCGATATGTGATGCGGCCTCGGGTGAGGTCGTAGGGCGACAGTTCAACGGTTACTGTGTCGCCCGGCAAAATTCTAATATAGTGCATGCGCATTTTGCCGGAAATGTGCGCAAGGACTTTGTGTCCGTTTTCTAATTCGACGCGAAACATCGCGTTAGGCAATGTTTCGATGATTTTTCCTTTGACTTCGATTACGTTCTTTTTCGCCATAGCCTTTTTATGGTGTTCTTTTCTAAGCCTGCGATACAGGCGCCGCTTCGACTTCGGCTTCTTCGGGGTAGATTCGGCCTACCGCAGAAGACAAAACTCTAGGCCCATCAGGCGTCACGGCGATCATATCTTCGACGTGAACTGACAGGCTTCGGTCTTTGGTCACGACTGTCCAGCGGTCTGACAAGACTTGGACTTGCCAATCGCCCTGGTTAAACATGGGCTCGATGCAAATGACCATGCCAATCTTGAGGCGCGGGCCTGTCCCCGCTTTCCCGTAATTGGGAATCTGGGGATCTTCATGCATCTCGCGCCCAACCGCGTGACCGACGAAATCACGCACAACGCCGTAGCCGTATTGTCTACCGATTGACTCGACTGTGTGCGAAATATCGCCGACCCTATTTCCAGCAACCACTTTCTTGCCTGCTTCACGCAACGAATGATAAGCGCGGCGCAGCAGCAGGTCAGCCTCGTCTGATATAGTCCCGACCGGATAAGTGCGGGCCACATCGCCAACAAAGCCTTGATAATGAACCCCGATGTCTAGACTTAAGATGTCGCCGTTCTCTAATTTGCGGTCCGATGGAAAGCCATGAACAACCTGTTCATTCACCGAAGCGCAAACCGAATAGGGAAAGCCGCGATAGCCTTTAAACGCTGGCCTGGCCCCAAATTCTTTTATCGTCTTTTCGACAAACCTGTCGATCTCGATGGTTTGGATTCCGGGTTCGATTAACGTGTGAACCCGGTTGTGCACCTCAGAAACCAAGTCTGCGCTTTCTTGCAGCTTTTGGATTTCTGAAGGCGACTTTAGCGTTATCATTCTTTCTCTTTGCTTTCAAAACATTCTGATTGAAAGCCGCTTTTGTCCATCGAGTTTATGTTGATTGAGCCACCACAACACGGTTACGAAAATTAGCTCAAGCTTTTTATTATACCAAACTATCTAATCTCTGCAACGCCTGTAATTTACATACCTGAACGGCCGCGCACACGGCCACGCTTACGAAAACCATCGTAATTTCGGACTCTCAAATGGTTTTCAATCTGATTGACGGTGTCTAACGCAACGCCCACCACGATGATGATTGACGTTCCGCCCAACATGTAAGCTACACTGCCAGGAATTTGAAGGAACCGCGCCATCAAATCAGGCAAGACCGCAACCGACGCGAGAAACACAGCGCCTGCCAGTGTAATTCGATTCAATATTTTTGTGAGATATTCCTCGGTACGCTTACCATGACTGTAGCCAGGGATAGTCGATCCGCTTTTCTGTAAGTTCTCAGCTACGTCTTTTGGGTTGAAGGTAATCGCCGTGTAGAAGTAGCAGAAGAAAATAATCAAAGCGACATACAAAATTGAGTACCAGAACGTTCCTGGGGTCATCAAATCCTGAAACCAGATCGCGGTATCCCAAACCCATGAAAAATTTTCAGAGGTTTGAAGCGGCGTCGCGAAGTTCACAAAGAATGAAGGCAGCATCAAAATCGCCGCGGCGAAGATGACAGGAATAACGCCCGCAGTGTTGATTCGCAATGGCAGATACGCGTTGGCTTGTCCGCCAAACATACGGCCGCCGCGAACCTGGCGCCCTCGTTTGATCGGCACGCGACGCTGGCCAAACTGGACGATGACGACGCCCGCAACAACGATCACAAACACGGCGAATGACAACAAAGCGTCAAACGCAGTGAAACTTGAGTCGCCGATAGATAACAGCTGGGCGGCCTGACCAATTGCTGCAGGAAAAACCGCAACAATGTTGGCGAAAATAATGAGCGAGATACCGTTGCCGATGCCGCGTTCGGTGATGAGTTCACCCATCCACATGATGACGATAACGCCCGCCGTCATTGAGAAGGTGCAAAGAATTCGGAACACCCAGCCCGGGTCGTAAACAATCGGGCCCCAATAGGCGGCGTTCTCAAGTGAGAACGAAATCAAAAACGCCTGAAACGCCGTAATGGCGACGGTCAGGTAGCGTGTGTATTGGTTGATTTTCTTACGGCCTTCTTCGCCCTTTTTCGACAGTTCTTCGAGATAGGGAGAAGAAACCGTTAACAATTGTAAAATAATGGAAGCGCTGATGTAGGGCATGATGCCTAGCGAAAAAATAGACGCTTGGCTAAATGCGCCGCCAGCAAATAGGTTGACTAGGCTAAACAGGTCTCCCCCGCCCCCAACCGAATCGCTCAACACAAGCGGGTTGATTCCAGGCACGGGGATGTATTTCCCGATTTGCAAAATCGCAAGCACCGCAAGCGTGAAGATCACTCGCTTGCGAAGATCGGGAATCCGAAAGATGTTATAAAAGGCGTCCATCATGATCGAGAATTACCTTACTGAGCGGTTTCGCTCGCGCGTACAACCGCCTCGCCGCCTGCCTTTGAGATTTTTTCCATTGCGGATTTTGTGAATGCGTCCGCTTGTACGGTCAACTTGGCGCTTAATTCGCCATCGCCAAGGATCTTGATTAAACGGTCGGTCTTTTTGATCAGCCCCGCTTCTTTTAACATGTCAGCATTGACGGTTTGACCATCGCTAAATTTGGCCAGACCTTCGATCTTGACCAACTGGAACTGTTTTTTGTTGCGTGAATGAAAACCGCGTTTAGGCACACGGCGCTGTAATGGCATCTGGCCGCCCTCAAACCACGGCCGGCTCTTATAGCCAGAACGAGATTTTTGACCGTTTTGGCCGCGTCCGGCTGTCTTGCCGTTTCCTGAGCCGGGGCCGCGTCCAACGCGTTTTTTCTTTTTACGAGGCGGTGTTTGAAGTTCACCGATATACATAATGTCTTACTCGCTTTCCAGCGTATCGTTCTTGTTTATTCGTCAATTTCGCGAACGCTGACCATAAAGTCAACGGTGCGAATCATACCGCGAATCTGCGGAGTGTCTTCGTGAACCACTGTTTTGTGTGGACGGCTTAAACCGAGCGCTTTTATGGTCTTTTTGTGTTTCGGGACGCGGCTGGCCGTGCTTCGAATTTGTGTGATTTCTAATTTTTTCGCCATTAGCCCAAAATCTCCTTCGGGTCTTTACCGCGCATCTTGGCGACCGACTCGACGTCTTTGAGTTCTTGAAGGCCTTTGATGGTCGCTTTGGCGATATTCAACGCGTTGTCGGTGCCGAGCGATTTCGCCAGGATGTCTTGGATGCCGGCGACTTCAAGAATGGCGCGCACCGCGCCGCCAGCAATAACGCCCGTACCACGGGCCGCAGGCTTCAACAATACTTTCGCCGCGCTAAATTTGGCCAGGGTTTCATGAGGGATGGTTTTTTCAACCATCGGCACGATAAACATTTCTTTTTTGGCGCGCTCAATTGACTTGCGAATCGCGTCAGCGACTTCAGGGGCCTTGCCGTAGCCGAGGCCGACCTTGCCGTTTTCGTTGCCGACCACGACTAACGCGCTAAAACTAAAGCGACGGCCGCCTTTAACGACTTTGTCAACGCGGTTCACATGAATTACGCGCTCTACAAATTCTTTGTCTTTCTTTCCAGCGTCAAAAACATCCATTGGTCAGCTCTCACTAGCGCATGTCGCGCGGGTTTATCTGGTTTAGAATTTCAATCCGCCTTCACGGACGCCGTCAGCCAAGGCTTGAATGCGGCCATGATATAAATAGCCGCCCCGGTCAAACACCGCACTGGTGATTCCCTGGCTGCTCAGCTGTTTCGCGAGCAGCGTGCCCACCTGCTTGGCGGTCATACGCTTGCTGGTGACGGCTTCTTCGCTCTCGACTTTTGGCAGCTCTTTGACTAACGATGACGCGGAGGCGATGGTCTTGCCGGAGACATCGTCAATCGCTTGAACATAGATGTGTTTGCAGCTGCGAAAGACGTTAAGTCTTGGGCGTTCCGCGGTGCCTGAGATTTTTTTGCGAACGCGAACTTGGCGGCGTTTGCGTTGACTGTTACGGTTCTTCATCGTGTCCTCTTTAAATCAGACTAAGCGTTTTTCTTGCCGACTTTGCGGCGAATGTGTTCTTCTGCGTATTTGACGCCCTTGCCTTTGTAGGGTTCGGGCGGGCGGAGCGCGCGCACTTCAGCGGCGACCTGGCCCAAAACCTGTTTGTTGTGGCTGGTGAGGGTCACAACTGTATTCTTCTCGACTTGGGCGGCAACTTCTTTGGGCAGTTTGTATTCAATCGGGTGGGAGTAACCGAGTTCTAGGTTCAAGTTACTTCCACTCACCGCTGCGCGATACCCGACACCGTTGATTTCGAGCACGCGGGTGAATCCTTCTGACACGCCGATCACCATGTTGGCGATCAGGGCGCGGGTGGTTCCGTGTAACGCGCGAACCGGGCTTTCATCATTGGGGCGCTCAACAACCAATTCGTTTTCGCTCTGTTTGACCAGGATTGGGGCCGGCACATCCCAAGACAACTCGCCCTTGGGGCCTTTGACCGCGACTGCTTGGTCTTTGATGGTGACCTGGACGCCGCTTGGTACTGTTATGGGTAATCTACCAATTCGTGACATGTTTTTTTCTCACGTTTTATCTTCCGCTATAGCGTTGGGCTTAATAAATATTGCAGAGAATTTCTCCGCCAACGCCCTGGCGCCTCGCTTCTTTATCGGTCATCAACCCTTGCGGGGTTGAGATAATGCTGATTCCGAGCCCGCTCAAGACGCGCGGCAGGTTGTCTTTGCCTGCGTAGCGACGAATACTGGGGCGGCTCACGCGCTCAAGTTTTGTTATGATGGACTCTTGTTTCTGGCCGTATTTTAGATACACGCGCAACATAGGCTTGCCGTTTTCTTCAACGACGCGGTAATTGCGAATGTAGCCTTCCCGCTTCATGATTTCGACAATGGCGGTTTTCAGCTTGGAAGAAGGAATTTCTACCTTCTCTTTTCTTGCAGTGTTTGCGTTTCGTATCCGGGTCAGCAAATCCGCAATCGGGTCAGTCGACATCGATTTTCGCTCCTTGTTTCCTCTTGTCCTGGTTACCAGCTCGACTTGGTCATGCCAGGAATGTACCCTTGCAACGCCAATTCGCGTAAGCACACGCGGCAGAGATGAAATTTGCGGTAGTAGCCGCGCGGGCGCCCACACCGTTCGCAACGGTTATATTCACGCACGGCGAACTTTTGGGGCCGCGACGCTTTGATTCGTAAACTTTTCTTCGCCATCAGTCTCTCCCTTAGTTTGTGCGGAACGGCATGCCGTAATATTTGAGCAACGCCAAGGCTTCGTCATCGGTTTTGGCCGAAGTCACGATGCAGATATTAAGGCCTTGAACGCGGGGGATTGCATCGTAATGGATCTCAGGGAAGATCAATTGTTCTTGAACGCCCATAGAGTAGTTGCCCCGTCCGTCAAATGACTTCGCCGATAAACCACGGAAGTCGCGAATACGCGGGACGCTCACAGACACGAAACGGTCTAGAAAATCGAGCATCCGGTGCCGGCGCAAGGTGACGCACAAACCGAGGTTCATCCCTTCACGCAGTTTAAAGTTTGAGATTGACTTTTTGGCCTTGGTTACAACAGGCTGCTGTCCGGCGATCAGCGCCAGGTTTTCGCGAAGCCCTTCTAACATCTTGGCGTCGCGGGCGCCTTCGCCCAGCCCCATGTTGATGACGATTTTCTCAAGCTTCGGGGCCTGCATGATGTTTTTATAGCCAAAGTCTTTCATCAGCGCCGGCAAGATTCGGTCTTTGTAATCTTGGACCAGCCGTGATGAATAATTTTCTGGCAATGGGGTTCCCTGATCGCCGTCTTTTTTCTTTTTCTTTTTGTCCGCCATAATCGTTTCCTGTTACTTCACCACTCGAACGTTCGAAGGATGAATTGGCCCTTCGGTTTCGATGATCCCGCCAGGCTGGTTGGCCTGGGGATTGGGTTTTTTATGTTTTTTACGCAAATTAACGCCTTGAACAAAGAGACGGTTTTTTGAGGTGTCGACTTGAAGAACCTTACCGCTCTTGCCTTTATCGTCGCCGCTGATGACTTCAACGGTGTCGCCCTTTTTGATCCGGATTTTAAACATCACAACACCTCCGGAGCGAGAGAAATAATCTTCATGTATTTCTTTTCACGCAGCTCGCGGGCGACAGGCCCGAAGATACGGGTGCCAATCGGGTCGCCGGCGTCATTGATAATGACCGCAGCGTTATTGTCGAACTTAATGGTGGAGCCGTCGGCGCGGCGCACTTCTTTGTGCGTCCGCACGATGACCGCCTTGACGACAGCGCCCTTTTTGACGTTTGAGTCAGGGATGGCTTCTTTGACGCTGGCGACAACCACATCGCCGACGCTGGCGTAACGGCGTTTGGAGCCGCCCAAGACCTTAAAACACATCAGCGAACGCGCGCCTGAATTGTCTGCTACTACTAATCGCGTATATTCCTGAATCACGATTGGTTCTCCTAATCGTTAAACGATGACGGCTTCACGAACCGTTTCGACGTAGCGCCAGCGTTTGGTCTTGCTAAGTGGTTTGGTTTCCATGATGCGTACGACATCGCCAATCTTGCAGGCGCCGTTTTCATCATGGACGGCGACATTTTTACTACGGCGAATGACCTTGCCGTAGTGGGGGTGGCGAACGTTGCGGTCGATGCGCACAACGACGGTTTTCTCCATCTTTGCGCTGACGACGACGCCTTCGCGAACCTTACGCCGTTCTTCTCGTGTTTCACTCATGATACGGTCTCCGCTTCACGCATTTTTTCACCGCGGACGGTTTCTGCGCGAGCAACATCTTTCTTGGTTACTTTAATTTCGTTTGTATTGGTCAGCTGGTTGGAATGCAGTTGCATTCTAAGGTTAAACAACTGTTTCTTCATGTCGAAGATTCGGCTGTCTAAGTCTTCCAGCGTGAGAGACCGAAAATCGTCTGCGTGCGTAGCCTTCATGACGCTTTCCTCTATAGCTCGTCCCGCGATGTAAAGCGGACCTTGAGCGGCAATTTGTGGCCCGCGAGACGAAACGCTTCACGGGCAATCTCTTCAGTAACACCGCCAAGCTCAAAGATCACATGACCTGGCTTGACGACAGCAACGTGTTTTTCTGGCGCGCCCTTGCCGCTTCCCATACGAGTTTCAGCCGGCTTGGCGGTAACGGGTTTGTGGGGAAACAAGCGGATCCACAATTTACCGCGGCGCTTCATGTGGCGTGTAATCGCGATACGGGCGGCCTCGATCTGGCGTGAAGTGACCCACCCGCCAGTCATGGCTTTCATCCCATAGTCGCCGAAGTTGATGCTAACGCCTCGGCAGGCGATTCCACGTCGGTTGCCGCGGTGTACGCGGCGAAACTTTTCGCGAGATGGAATTAACATGTTAAGACGCCGCCTCCTGAGGTTTTTCTTCTGGCAGCTGTTCGCTAATTCGTTGAGTCAGCTCGCCTTTAAAAATCCATACCTTGACGCCGATGCGTCCATAGGTGGTCTTCGCTTCGGTAAACCCATAGTCAACGTCGGCGCGGAGCGTGTGGAGAGGCACGCGGCCTTCGCGGTACCACTCTTGGCGCGACATTTCAGCGCCGCCCAAACGGCCTTTGACCGCCATCTTGGCGCCCAGAGCGCCCGCCTGCATGGTTGTCTGCATGGTGCGTTTCAGCGCACGGCGGAACGAAACGCGGCGCTGTAATTGAAGCGCGATGGCTTCCGCCTGCAACTGTGCGTTGGTTTCGGGCTGTTTGATTTCTTTAATATTGATGTGGATCTGGCGCTCGGTCATGTTGTTGAGCAGTTTCTTCAACCGCTCAACTTCGACGCCCTTGCGGCCAATGATGATGCCGGGGCGGGCAGCATAGATAGTGATGCGCATACGTTGGGTGAAGCGCTCGATTTCGATTTCGCTGATGCCGGCGTGAAAGAGGCGGTCTTTAATCGCTTGGCGAATGCGCAAATCTTCGTGTAGAAGGTTGGCGTAGTCTTTTTCGGCGAACCAGCGCGATTTCCAGTTTTTGTAGATCCCTACCCGGAACCCGTATGGATGAACTTTTTGTCCCACAATCGTTCCTCGTTACCTCTAGCGTTTACGTCCGCTGCGTTTTGGTCCTAATTCAACAGTGATATGGCTCATGCGTTTGCGAATACGCGTCGCGCGGCCCATTGGCGCTGGGCGAAAGCGTTTTAACATCCGGGCGCCATTCACCTGAACGCTGCGCACGACCAATTCATCTGGATCAAACTCAGTCGAGTCTTCAACATTGGCGGCGGCGGAGCGAATCAGTTTTAACAAGATGCCCGCGGCTTTTTGCTTGGGCAAAAATTGTAAAACGTTAACGGCTTCGGTATACGGCAAGCCTCGCACAGAATCCGCAACCAGACGGATCTTACGGCAAGACATTCTGCAATGGCGCAAAGTGGCGCTCATACCCATCGCTCTGGACTCCTATTTCAGACGCATGACGCGGGCGGTCTTGCCGCCGTGCGTCTTGAATGTTCGAGTTGGTGAAAATTCGCCCAGTTTGTGACCGACCATGTTTTCGGTCAGGTAGACCGGAACGAACTTCTTTCCGTTGTGAACGGCGATGGTGTGTCCGACCATGTCAGGAACAATGACGCAGTCCCGCGACCAGGTGCGAACCACGCGCTTGTCGCCGCTTTGGTTCATGGTTTCGATGCGCCTTAAGAGGCGCTGATCGATATTGGGTCCTTTTTTCAGTGATCGTCCCATGACGATTGACTCCATTTATTACCGCTTCTTATTGCGACGGCGTTCTAAGATCATATTGTCAGTGCGTTTATTACGGCGCGTCTTATAGCCTTTGGTCGGCTTGCCCCAAGGCGAACACGGGTGGCGTCCGCCAGCGGCTTTGCCCTCGCCGCCGCCCAATGGGTGGTCGACCGGGTTCATCGCCGTACCGCGAACGTGAGGACGGCGGCCCATCCAGCGGATGCGGCCTGCTTTACCTAAGGTCACGTTTTCATGGTCCGTGTTGGAGGTCTGGCCAATGGTGGCGCGACAGTCAAGGTGAATCAGGCGGACTTCGCTCGAAGGCATTTTGATTCGCGCATAGTCGCCTTCACGGCCCATCAACTGGGCGTAGGTGCCAGCCGAACGGGCGATGCAGGCGCCTTTGCCGATTTTCAATTCGAGAGCGTGAATGAATGTGCCGTCGAGAATGTTGCGCAACGGCAGGCAGTTGCCGACTTTGTGAGGCGCTTCTATGCCAGACATCACCGTGTCGCCGACTTTGACGCCGTCGGGGGCGATGATATAGCGCTTTTCGCCGTCAACATAATTGAGCAACGCAATGCGCGCCGAGCGGTTTGGATCGTATTCGATCTGGGCCACGGTTGCGGGCACGCCGTCTTTGGTCCGCTTGAAATCAATCAAACGGTATTTGCGCTTGCTGCCGCCGCCGCGATGGCGCACCGTGATGTGGCCATGATTGTTACGGCCAGCGTTTTTCTTTTTTGACTCTGTCAGGCTCTTTTCGGGTTTTGACCGCGTCACCTCGTCAAAGGCCGAATTGGTCATATACCGTCTTGATGGAGTCGTTGGATTATACGATTTTATAGCCACGTTACCTTACTCCGCTTACCCCGCGCTTACGCGAATTCGATCGTGTGCCCCGGCGCCAATTTGACAAGCGCTTTTTTAAACGCCTTGGTTTTACCAGCAATCCCGCGATAACGGTCTACGCGGCGCTTGGGGTGAACGCTTATGGTGCGAACGTTCGCAACCTTTACGTTAAACGCTGTTTCAACTGCTTCTTTAATTTGTAACTTATTCGCTTCGGTGCGCACTTTGAACGTATAGGTGTTGTCTGCTTCCGACATCTGGGTTGAGCGCTCCGTAAACACGGTTTCTCTAATTACATCATACGGATTCATACCGATGAACCTCCTTCGCGAGAATACCGTTGTTGGTACAATTCAGCCGCCGCCTTGGTCAACAAGACAAAATCAGAATAAAAAATGTCAAGCGGCGAGCAAGAAGACACTGGCAAAAATGAAGTCTGGTTGATGTTTCTCACTGACAACAACGCCTTGTCTTGAGGGTTCACATCAATCAACAAGACGCGTCCGCCCGCTTCAAACGCTTTCAACATCTCAGCGGCGTACTTGGTTTTAATGTCTTTGAATTGCAAGTCAGTTACAACCGCCAACTTTCCCCGGCTGTTTTGAAGCGACAAACACTGGCGAAACGCTTCTTGTTTCATCTTGCGTGGGATTGACTTGCGATAAGAACGTGGAACCGGGCCAAACTGGCGGGCGCCATGGCGGTGATGAGGCGCGACCAAGATCCCTTGGCGAGCGCGCCCTGTCCCTTTTTGGCGGAACGGCTTGCTTTTGGTGCCATGTACTTCGTTGCGGTTTTTGGCTTTGTGATTGCCCTGCCGTTGATTGGCTTCGTATGAAGTCAACACCTGGTGAAGGAACGAATCGTTGACATCAGTTGAAAACACTGAGTCAGCCAGTTCCACTTTTTCTTTGACTTTTTTGCTATGGTCGAATACGTCAAACGCAACCATGATTTTATCTCAATCTCGTATCAGATTATTTGGCTTTTTTCTTCGCCGCTGTTTTCGTTGTCTGCTTCACAAAAACGATTCCGCCCTCGGGGCCAGGAACGCCGCCCTTGACGTAAAGGATGCCATTTTCAGCGTCAAACTGAACCACTTTCAAGTTTTGCAGGGTAACGCGCTCAGCGCCCATGTGGCCGGGTAAAGTCTTGCCCGGAAAAATGCGGTGCTGGCCTGTACCCGCTGCGATCGCGCCGATTCGGCGGTGGAACATTGAGCCGTGAGTTTTTCGGCCGCCGCCCCAGTTATGACGGCGCATACCGCCTGCGAAACCGCGGCCTTTTGATACGCCGACAACATCAACGATATCACCTTCTTCAAACGAAGAACCGTCAAGTTTTTGACCGACCTCAAACCCATCTGTCGAATCAACGCGAACTTCCTGCAAGACTCGATGAGGTTCCAGGCCGGCTTTTTTGAAGTGGCCGATTCGCGCGCCGGTCTGGTTTTTTTCTTTGACTGGCAAAAACCCGATTTGAAGCGCGTTATAGCCGTCCGATTCTTCTGTCTTGATCTGGACAATCGGGCACGGGCCAACTTCAAGAGCTGTCAACGGCGTCATACTACCGTCTTTGTTAAACTTTTGCGTCATCCGCAATTTGCGTCCAATAATGGCTTTCATCGTTTTGGTTCCGTAACGCTTACAGTTTGATTTCCACATGGACGCCAGCCGGGAGTTCCAACTGTGTTAACGCATCCATCGTCTTCGGGCTCCAGTCGATGATGTCCACCAACCGTTTGTGCGCGCGCATTTCAAACTGTTCCCGCGATTTTTTGTTAACGTGCGGCGAACGCAGCACAGTGTATTTTGAGATCCGGGTCGGTAGAGGAATCGGGCCGATGATCTTAGCGCCGGTTCGCTTGGCTGTATCGACGATTTGTCGCGTCGACTGGTCTAATAACCGGAAATCAAACGCTTTTAACCGAATTCGTATTGTATTTGGTGCTTCTGCCGCCATGTTAGGCTCCACTCGTCTCGAACGGATCGTTCGGATTATTCAATAATTTTGTCGACGACGCCGGCGCCGACGGTGCGGCCGCCTTCGCGA
>CAZKYC010000019.1:0-57983 GCA_964556895.1 uncultured bacterium
CGTTTTTTGACCCAATTCCAGGTCATCCAGCAAGGGAAGTACTCAAATATCGGAAAAACCTAGAAATTCCACTAATTTGTTAACCCATTCTTTATGTCTTCGCCTAAAAAGCGAGGATTCTACTCTCTGGTTCTGGCGCATCGGGTAGGAGGGGGCTTTGCAGCCCCCGTCCTCCCACACCACCAGGCATACGGTTCCGTACCATGGCGGTTCCTGTCATTCCTCTTGATTGTAACCTCATTGCCTGTTGTCTTATAAGCACCCAGTCTTACCTCATGGATTCCGTCCATTACTTCCGACTTTAGGTTCTCTTTCGAGACATCTGCTCAAGACGATCAGAAATTTAGTTCAAGACTTTTGACAGGTTCAGCCCTTCGTTGGATAAAACCAACTACTATGGCGTCTGCTGACTTCTGCCCACCCATCCCATCACCTTGCGGTGTTGGTAGCACTTGGCAGGTGGACAGATCTCCCCGGGTAATGCGCATCGACCTTCCCGCTTATGCCCGCCGCATATACATACATCCCTTCCGTACAAGTATCGGACTTTGAAGAAATGCGCCTTCTCATCCGGGATGCATGCCTCGTATGCGATTTCTGTTCGTCGGGCCAGCGTTTTGCCTGCGGCTTCCTTCAGACTCCACCTCGCGATGGACGCCCTTGCCGTCCGGCTAGCAGTTCCCCTTGCCGGGCCTGCAGAGGACTTTCACCTCCAAGTCGATGCGCCCTGCCGGGCGCACACAAAAAACGCGGCGCTTTCGGGTTGAAAGCGCCGCGTTGGCATTTCAGCGGTAGGCAGAACTAGAAGAAATAAAGATAGAGCGCGGTCAAAGCAACAAGAATTATGATCGCGCCTACGTTAAACGCGAATGGCGTTGCGTAAGAGACAGGCTCTTCTTCAATATCAATCGGCTTCGGCTCGGTCATCAATGAGACTACATACCCGACGATCATCAGAATGATAAAGGTCAGCCCCATGCGATGCAGGAACGGGTTGATAAACGCTGCCGCCACCGTACCGGGGAACAACATATCAGGCAGGAACTTAAACGCGACCGACAATGGAATCGTCAAAATAACCATCCATAACGCCGCGGCCGCGGTCGCCCGTTTCCAGAACAGGCCATAGAAGAAGATCGCCACCACACCCGGCGAGACGAACCCAGTGTATTCTTGAATATATAGGAACATCTCGTCGAAATTCTGCATCAGCGGCGCCATGCAAAT
This sequence comes from uncultured bacterium, assembly GCA_964556895.1. GTDB lineage: Bacteria > Hinthialibacterota > Hinthialibacteria > Hinthialibacterales > Hinthialibacteraceae > Hinthialibacter. The sequence goes on from CAZKYC010000019.1 coordinate 1,228, forward strand.
CGCGATGATAATCGCAATCAGGGATGTCGCACGGCCAATAAAGACCAAGCGGCGCTCGGAGGCTTTGTGGTCAAATTTGCGGTAAATATCCATGGTGAAGATGGTCGCTGAGCTATTGGTCATTGAGTTGAGCGACGAAACTATCGCTGCGATCAATGCTGCGATGACCAGTCCCTTCAAGCCGACCGGGGCGAGTTCGTTTATCAGAGTCGCGTAAGCCATGTCGTTGCGTTGCACTCCATTCGCGTCAACTGGAACCAGGTCTGGCATCAGAACGTAAACGATGATACCAGGCAGCAGGACAACAATCGGTACAATCACTTTTAGAAACGCCGCAAAAACCAGACCGAGTTGGGCTTCGCGGATGTTCTTGCCCGCCAAAGCGCGCTGAGTGATGTATTGGTTGAAACCCCAATAGCTAATGTTCGCCATCCACATACCGCCGATGAAGACGCCGATCCAGGGTAGGTCGGGATGGTTCCAATCTAAGACCGTATGGAAGCGGTCAGGCGCTTGTTCCATGAGCATGTTGAAGCCGACAATGGCGCCGCCGCCGTCACTCACGGCATTAAGACCTACATAGGTCAATGCCGTACCGCCGAAAAACAAGACCGTGACTTGAATGATGTCTGTCCAGGCGACGGCGGACAGCCCGCCATACAGCGTATATATCAGCGAGACGGCGGCGAGGCCGATGATTCCATACCAAAGGGGAATCTGCGCGACCCGCTCCATGGTCAACGCGCCGAGATAGAGTACTGCGGTCAAGTTGACGAAGACATAGACCAACAGCCAAAACACGCCCAGCCCCATACTGACGCGAGAGTCGAAGCGGTTTTCGAGATATTGGGGCATGCTATAGATGCGCATTTTCAAAAACGTCGGCAGGAAAAACTTAGCCACGATGAGCAGGGTGACCGCCGCCATCCATTCATACGAGACGACTGCGATGCCGCTGGCGAAAGCGGTGCCGGTCATGCCGATCATCTGTTCCGCCGAGATATTTGAGGCGATTAGCGAGGCCCCGATGATCCACCACGGCAGGGCGCGTCCGGCGAGAAAGTAATCTTCTGAGGTGCGCTCTTCTCCCTTGGGTTTGGTTGACACCCAGAGCGCGATTGAAATAACAATAACAAAGTACAGAAAAAAGATGATGTAATCTAACGTCGCGATGTTTTCCATTGGTACGGTTCCTCCAAATCGCCGAACCAGGCGCCCGGCTTGCAAATTCAAACCCTATGATCGTACCATAACAAGATGGAACAGATCACGCCCTACAGCGCAATGAAATGAAATTCGCAAAACAGGATAGCAATGAACCCTTTACGAATTGGAATCGTCGGCCACGGCTTTATGGGAAAGACGCACGCCCACGCCTATCGTTCGCTGGGGTTTTATTACGACCCGCCGCCAGCGAAGATTAAGTTGATTGGCGTCGCCACACAAAGCGAGACGTCAAAACAAAGGGCCATTGAAGAGTGGGGCTATTCATTTGGCACGACTGACTATCGCGAGCTGTGCGCCCATCCTGACATTGATCTCATCAATTGCTGCGCGCCAAACGATCTTCACAAAGACGTATTGCTCTGCGCCCTCGAACACGGCAAACACGTCTATATGGACAAACCGCTCTGTCTGAATTTGGATGAAGCCCGCCAGATGGCCGAATGCGCAAAACATCATCCAAGTCAAATTACCCAAATGACGTTTCAATACCGCTTTGTCCCAGCGCTGCTCAGGGCCAAACAATTGATAGACGAAGACAAACTGGGGCGTCTGTTCAGCGCTCGGGTATGTTATCTCCACGCTGGGTATGTCGACCCTGACCGCCCGCATTCTTGGCGGTTGGATGCTTCAAAGAGCGGTAAGGGCGGCGCATTATTTGATCTAGGCTCACATGTCATTGACCTCACTCGCCATCTGTTGGGAGAGATTGATGAGGTGTTTCATCATCCAGAGACGTTCATTAACGAACGCCCACTCAAAGACGACCCCAGCCAGCGTAAACCCGTTGAAGTCGATGATATTTCCATTCTGCTAGTCAAACTCAAAAACGGCGCGGTCGGTACGCTCGAATCGTCGCGTTTGGCGACGGGCGTTCAGGATGAACTACGCTTCGAGGCGCATGGCGATAAGGGCGCGATTCGCTTTAATCTTATGCAACCCAATTTTCTAGAATTTTATGATATGACTTCGCCTGCGGGCGACTTTGGCGGCGAGCGCGGCTTTAAAGCCATTGAATGCGTGGCGCGTTATCCCAAGCCGGCGTCATTACCTGGGCCAAAAAACACCATCGGTTGGGAACGCTTTCACATTCACTGCCTTTACAATTTCATCAACGCGATTGTTGCAGGCAAACCGCCCCAACCGGATATCGTCGACGGCGCCCAGACTCAGGCGGTCTTAGAAGCGGCGCTGTTATCAGGCGGTTCTAGGCAATGGGCCAAGGTAGAACCAATCAATTGAACATAGTTTAAAATCGATCATCATACAACGATGAAACAAACGATCCGAATCAAAACCCAACATCTTCACTTAGACAATGGCGAACTCACGCCAGCGGTTGTGCATTGCACGCCGGGCGAAGCGCTCAAAATTGAGCATGACGCCAACGCCGCCAGCGACATTGAGCTGCCTGCCTCCCATCACATTTCGCTGGGTCGAGTTGACCCACACGTTCACTTTCGTGAGTGCCTTGTCCCCACGCGCGACGAATTTGAAGACGACCCGTCACGGCCTAACGATATTTCGTATGAAGAATTGGTTAGAAAAATCGAGGCGGCGAATGCGCACTATGATGTGCGTCGCGGTTCGCTGGCAGCGCTAAAGGGTGGAATCTGGCTGGCGGGCGCGATGGGCAACACTCTCTGGGCGCCGCTGGGCGAAAAACGCTGGAAACAGTCAAACCAGCTCTATCAAGACCGCTCGCTCATCTTCACCCATTTATGGCCGCGCATCGAACCCGGCGTGGCGCCGATAGATGGACAAGAAGAAAAAGACTTTGGCTCAACCTTTGGCGGGTCCGGCTTGCCGCCCGATGTGCGGAAACAAATGTATCTCGACCGCCAGAGCGGGATGATCTCTTACCACAACGACAAAGCGCGTGACGACGAAACCATAGAGGCCTATCGCGACCGAACCACTCCACCTGATTACATGCTACATCACTTATACTACGACGGCGAAACGGTTTTGGCCTGTCAGCGCGAGACCTTCGCCCTGGCGCGCGAGGCAAAACTGAAGCGCTTGCTGACCCGGCATATCCCGACCGGCCCGGCGTTGGACATGGTTCTCACGTCTCGTTGTTCAGAACCGTTTGAAGCGCCCGCTGAAGTCGGCCTCGACTATCTCTACTTCAATCGCGACATGCTTGAAAGCAGAGCGACCCGCGCCATTAATTTTCGCCGCCCCGCCCTGCCTTCTTTGCAAGATCAGGAGGCTTTAATTGCGCTAACCCGCGAATGCGCCCAAACACGCGACCCGCTAACCTTCATTGGCTCTGACCACGCGCCTCATACAAAGAAATCCAAACAAATGCGCAACAACGGCCTGCCCGGCGCGCCAGGAACGCGCGTTCTGGAACACTCGCTGCAGGTGTACATAAATTTAATCATCAACCACGGCTACTCACACGCCGATATCGACTGGTTGACGGCGATAGCGCCAGCCAACTACATGGCGCAGTATCAATCGTTTCCCTACCTGGTCGGCAGTATGGCTGACGGCGCGATGGCCAATCTGGCGGTCTTTAACCCCGACGCTTCATACCAAGTTGACGAAAATGGTTTGCGGCTACAATTAGACGACAGCGAGTATCACAGCGCCTATCGAGATGAAGAGTTAATGGGCGAGATGGTATACACCGTGGTGAACGGAACCGTATACGACGTGCAAAAACTGATTAGGCCAATGAATTCTGAGTGAGGACGCACATGAACAGTGAAATGGATTTAGTCCACCTCTTTGAAACCTTTGAGTTTCTTGATGATTGGGAAGAACGGTACATCGTTATCATTGATCTGGGCAAGAAACTGCCTGAAATGCCAGATGAATTAAAGACCGAACAGACCAAAGTTCGCGGGTGCATGAGCCAGGTCTGGATGGTCACCAAGAAAATCGAAGATACACCGCCGCGCTATGAATTCATCGCTGACAGCGATTCTCACATCGTCAAAGGCCTCATTGGCGTGCTCCAATTAGCGTATTCAGGCAAGACGCTGGACGAGATTCGAGAAGTGAATATCGAAGATGTGTTTCACCGCCTGGGCTTAGACAACCACCTCAGCCCGAATCGGCGCAACGGCTTTTTTTCGATGGTGGAACGAATTAATGCATTAGCAAGTACAAACTAATACGTAGTTAATAAAGAAATGTTTTACATATATCTAATAAGTTGATAAAATTCATCAACTTGATAAAACCATTCCGTTCGAAAATTATTTGGTCTAGTATTAAGATTCTAACATAGGTTTCGTTCCAGTTTCAATTGGGTGGGAGGCCGCAATGAGTATTGATTTAAAAGCCAGCATTCCAGAGCGTAGTTTTGGCCATTGCCAGTGGTGTGACAGTGACAGCGTATCGTTGACCTACCTAATGTGCCCTAGCTGTTATCGCATCTCCAACATGGCGCCATCCAAAGCGATGGTGTTAATGAACAGCCCAGTCGTCAAGAAAAAGTTGGCGACCCTTGGCGTAAGCGTCAGAAGCATCACGCCATACGTTCGTGAGTATATTTTCGATCCATCCAGTAAGTTCCCCACTGAAGAGAGTGACAAAGAACACTGGGCGATCATGATCGAAAACGCGCCGTTTCACGCCAATCAAGATGATGTGCGCTTATATGTAGAACAACTGATGGACCTTGATGTCAAGACATTGCCGACAAAGGAAGAAGCGCAAGAGAAAGCCGGCATCGAAGTCATGATTCGCTTTATGTTGTTGGTGGGCATCGTGAGAGGCGTGTTAAAAATGAAAACCAGCGACGAAGACATTGAAACCTTCACCCGCATTTGTCAGGAAGCGGCGTCAGTCGCAGCCCAAAACCGGGCGGACAGTTCTGGCGCAGGCCTCCCCATTGATGATGCGAAACCCGCCGCAAAACGGACGGGCATGCACATCCACCGGGACGGACGTTGATTTAATTCATGATTTTATCTGGGCGCGAGATTCGTAACCAACTCGGCAAGTCAATTCTGATTGACCCATTTGATGAAAGCCGCCTAAACCCAAACAGTTACAACCTGTGTCTTCACAATGAACTCATGGTCTATCAAAACCCGGTTCTTGACATGAAGACGCCCAATCCCACCGAGCTTATCACCATCCCCAAAGACGGCCTTTTGCTCGATTCGGGAAAACTCTACTTGGGCCGGACCGTCGAGTATACCGAGACGAAAACCTTTGTGCCGATGTTAGAAGGGCGTTCTTCGATCGGCCGTTTGGGATTATTCGTCCATGTGACGGCTGGGTTTGGCGATGTTGGCTTCGCCGGGTTTTGGACGCTGGAAATGTTCTGCGTCCAACCGGTGCGGGTGTATCCCAACGTTGAAATCTGCCAGATTTACTTTCACCGCATTGAAGGCGACTACGACCTCTATCACAGCGATAAATATCAAAACAACCATGGGATCCAACCCAGCCTGCTCTACAAAGACTTTGAACCGAAATCTTGATTTGGCGCCGTTACATCTCTTCTTGTATAATGAAGTTAACTGGCAAGGGAGTTTATTATGCGCCACAAAAATCGACGCGTAGGCCCGGTCTCGCGACAAGAACCGATCAAACGTTGTTCTTCAATCACTTGTCTGACGCCAAATCGCGGCAGCGGCAAGAGCCCAATTCACGATAAGTTCAAACGTAACAAAGATGACAATTCCGAACCAGACGTCGACCAATCTGACACGCTGTTATTTCCAAAGTTCCACTAGAGACAAAAACGCCCGGTTACTTTACCGGGCGTTTTGTTGTTACAAACTCAATTTTAATTAGTTGAGACCCAATTGCGCCGGGTAGTAATACCCCATCGTCTGTGCGGCGACGCCAAGTCGGTATTGGCGGTCTTGAAGCATGCACGGTCTCACTTCATCCGTTTCAACCGTGGTGGTGTAGATTCTTAACTCGCCTTTCAGCGCGGTGATCACTTCTTCGCGATGGTCGCCGAGGCAATCCATCACCGCGATCAGGCGGCCTTCGATGGCTTGGTGAGTTTTTCCGCCCCAGTCTTGAATTGTATTTTTTAGTATCACTTCTTTTTGGGGATCATCGTCCCACCACAATGCGCGCGGTGAGAGCGTGCCGCCTTCGACTACATCAATGAGTTCGCCCGAAGCGCTATACAGCCAACGCTGTGGAAAATCGCGCTCGCCGCAATAGGTCTCCATACCGGGGTATTCAGCCAAAATATCGCCTGCCATGCCTTGAGCATGGATGTGCTTTGTCGGTTGTTTGTGCGCCCACAATTTTTCTCCGGTTTTGGCGTCAACGACGCAGATGCCGTCTGTATCATGGCGAGTTTCAAATCCATAAAAGATTTCGAGCCCCGGGCGGTCGGGTTGAATGTCGGCCACATAGATCATATCGGGGTGGCCCATGCCCATCGCCCACATCTCTTTGCCGTCATCATCAATGGCAGACGACCCGATGACCAGTTCGTCTTTGCCGTCGTTGTCGATGTCGGCGGTTGCGATGCCGTGGGCGCCGCTGCCGCGATACTTGGGCATGTCTTCGGTCGCTTCCCACAACCATTCGCGTTCAAGCTTCTTGTTGAGCGCTTGGGTTCGGATCAGCCGGTAGGTTCCACGCTGCATGATCAGCGACGGCGACTTACCATCAAGATAGGCGACCGTCAAAAAGTTGCGGCAGGATAAGTTGTAATCTCTATACCCCTCGCGCGGCAGCCAGTCGATGGTGCGTAGAATCTTACCTGTCTCGCCGTCAAGTTTGACCAGATATTCAGGCCCGTCTTTGACCAGGCCTTTCTCGTCGCGCGGGTCGCCCAACCCGGCCTTGCAATAGACCTCGGCCTTGCCGTCTCCGTCGATGTCATACACCACCCAGGGCGAATACCAGATGCCCGCTTCAATGGCCCAGCCCATGTCATAGCGCCACAGCATTTTTCCATCGAGGGTGTAGGCTTCGAGTTTGTAGGTGGTGGGGCTTTTCTTCCAATAACCAGGCTTTTGGTAGGGGTCGGTATTGAAGTTTGGCTGTTTGATGAGAAACTCAAGCGAGCCGTCGCCATTCAGATCGCCAACGCCGACCTTTTGAAAGTCGTAGCCGCCCTGAAGCGGTATCGAAACATAGGGTTTCGGCTTGGGATGAAAAACGGCCTTTGCGCTGCCGATCACCTTGCGGTCTTCATCCGCTTTGAACAATAAATAATTCGCATACTCACCGTTTGTATTCTTATCGACCGCACAGGTCGTCAGGCCCGTGTTTTTTAACTCTACGGCTTCCCCGTTGCTCTCAACAGGATGGTTCAAACGAATCAAGCGAAACGCTTGGTCTTCACCATCTCCTTCAAGCGACCGCCAGCTGATAAATACCGAGCCGTCGGGCCGCTGCACGGCGACCATGCCGCGATCGAGGTTTTCTTTTGCGATGTTTGGATTCACGAACACACAAACCAAAAGCGCGATGAAAATAGTATGTAAGCGAAACATATCGAATCTCCCTTTTGAATTGACTGGATGACGAGGGCATTCTATCAATTATTCTTCGGGATATCGACAGAGGCGAATCAACCTGGATTTCAGATTCCCTATCTCGCGTCGCGCGCCTTCACATCCACTCATAAATCATTCAAATTAAGGGGCTTACTGAGTTATCCAGATTATCATTGGGGAATGGGTAAACAATGAAATTCTTACGACAGACATTAACCATCTATACCAACCTGTTCGCTTTATGGGTGGTCTTGTTTGGCGCCATCGCTTTTTTTGTCCCCACTCCGTTTGTTGCGCTGAAGCCCGGCATGAACTGGTTTTTTGCGCTGACCATGTTTGGCATCGGCGTGGTGTTGGAAGCGGATGACTTCGTCCGCATCGCCCGCAACCCCATCGTCATTCTAGTCGGGGTGGTATCTCAATACACCATCATGCCGCTGGGGGCGTTCTTGGTTTGCCGCTGGATGGGCTTTTCTGACGCCATCACCGTCGGTCTGGTGTTGACAGGCTCAGCCCCGGGCGCAATGTCGAGCAACGTGTTAAGTTACATTGCCAAAGCCGATGTTGCGTATTCGGTTTCATTAACGACGGCGTCAACCCTGTTATGTCCGGTTCTGACGCCCGGCCTGACGCTGCTCTTGGCTGGCGCCAAGATGGATGTTCCCTTCACCAAGATGATGATCGACATCGTCTGGATGGTTGTGGTTCCTCTTTTGGCGGGGTTCGCCCTTAGGCATTACTACAAAAAAACTATCGACAACGTTTTGTTTGTGTTCCCAGCGATATCGACAACCTTTATCGTCATGGTCTGCAGCCTGGTCATCGCCGCCAACCGCGACCGCCTGCCCAGCATCACAGGGGGCATCTTTGTCGCGGCGCTGATCTTAAACGCCTATGGAACCATAATGGGGTATGGCGTTGGCTCGCTATTTCGAATGGAGAAGCGGAGGCGGCGCACCATGGCAATTGAAATAGGCATGCAAAACGCAGGCCTGGGCGTGGTGTTGGCGCTTCAACATTTTGGCGAAGAGACCGCCGCTCCCGCCGCAGTCTTTGTTTTTGTTTGCATCATCACCGCCAGCGTGTTAGCGTCAATCTGGCGCAACGCTCCAGAACCCATCATAGGAGGAGAACCAACATGAAACGCACTCTTTTCGTTTTCTGCCTACTTGTTGTATTTGCTTTGCAACAACTGCTTGTACGAAAACGAACGAAATTCATTTTCCGAGCATCTTGTCGAGATGCGGTACTGTTTATTCAATAAAATCAGCGGCAGCCTGAGCCGCTCCATTGCGGATTCGGTTCCCATTCATTTAGCATCAGGCAACCTGAATGCCAATCGCCGTCGCGATACTCGATATCGCCGTTGGATTTCGTTCCATTGCTCGGGCTGTAAGGATGGAATTTGATTCCAAACGGGAAATTATCATGCGTAAAGAGGTCGACGCGGTTGTCTGGTCCATAACTTAACATGCTATAGGCTTGGCGGCGTATTGAATCCGCGTTGTCTGCCCCACTGCCAACTTCATAGGCGGGGATATAATTATCTGAATAACCATTGACCGCGTCACGGTTAAAGACTGACATGCCTTTGAAGATTTTAACGATGAATGGGTCGTAAGGCACGCTGTTCATATAAGAAACAGGAAACGTTAATTTGAATAATCCAGTTTGCTGACCAAATATCGCAGTATCTAAATCATGGTCGCCAGGATAGGAGTTATTTTCGATTCTATACATCTCCATCGCGGTTGAGATCGCCTTGAAATCTCCCTGAACACGGGCGACATTCGCACGAACTTGTGCGTTTAAAAAATTTGGAACTGCGATCGCCGCAAGAATACCAATGATTGCAACGACGATTAAAAGTTCAATGAGAGTGAATCCTTTTGAGCAGACCATAAGTTTTCTACTTTATTAATGGTTTGTTTTTTGAATTATCTGCTTGAAGTATTTAAAATGTATTAGCATTTTGTGTGAAATTCAAACCCGAATAAATACACACAATTCCTCCATTTTATTGCCTTCATTAATTTAATTTCGGTTGACAGAACTCTAATTTAATCCTCTTTATCTTAACAAAAACATAAAACCTACCTAATAAACGAACCATTTAATTTACTGTACCAGACTTTTCGTTTATTCATCTTTTGAAAAAGCAAGGAGTAGAAAATGAGTTTTATGCAATTGCAACAAAGGGGCGTCAAACTTGCACTATATTGCATGACGTTAATGTTATTGTGTGCAACCGCTGCCAATGCTGACTTTACATTGGTGTTTGAAAAGGGTTTGAATGGGTATGACGGGGGGGGGGTCGATCTGGAGGTGCGCGTCAACGAACCGAACGTCGTTATTCCAGCGGATTCGGGCGTTTTGCTTTACGATGGAAATAATATTCCAACAGAGCAGAACATATTGTTAATTAAATTTGGTGATATCTTTGGCGATGGTCCCTACCAGATCCCAGTAGGGCGAGAAATTCTCTCCGGCGTCATGCGTTGGAAAGTCCAGCCAGACCCAGGCGGCGGAAGCTCCAGTCAATTGGCTGAACTGCTTGAAATGTTAGTCCCATTTGTTGAAGGGTCCTACAGCGATCAGCCGTTCGGCGCCGGATTGCCAAATGAAGGCGAACACTTTCGCGCCGACAATTTTGTCTTGATTCCAGGCCCGGGCCATAACGCTGTCGTGAATATCACGGTTACAAATTCACTAAACGCCTGGTCGAGCGGCGAGATTGATAACAACGGCTGGGTATTGTTGCCGGGCGGAAGCAACGGCGTCATCATCCGTTCGACTGACTTCAAGCCTGACCAGAATCCTGAACTGCTGGTTGAAACTCCAATTGGCGTTTTTAGTTTTATCGAAGGCGTGAATGGCTATGATGGCGTTCATGACACCTCTGTTGCTGAAGAATCACTGGATCGCAACGAAGGACGCTTGAACCGCGTCTTGGTTGACGGCGGCGACGGCGACGGAACTTGGGCCTTAATGCGCTGGGACAACATCTTCGGCGACGGTCCCAACCAGATTCCACTGGGTACCCCGATCAACTCCGCTACATTGCGCATCTCCGTGTTCAATAGCGGCAACTATGTTGACGTGTACGACTTAAAGCCGGGCCACCCCTTCACCGATCTTAGTGATGATGAAGCGGCAGAAGCGGGAATTGACCCGACCAACTTTGGAACATTCGGCGATCCGCAAGTGAATAACGGCGCCGATTTCTTTGACTTCGATAATCCGATCCACCGCATTGAATCAGGTTTCGGCGGCCTGACGGAAATTGACGTCACGCACAGCATTCAAACTTATTCAGACGGCGCAGAAAATTTGGGGTGGATTTTCCACCACGAAGGCGGCTTCGGCGGCCCGGCTGACGGCGTCGAATGGCGCTCAAGCGAATGGCCTGGAGACGTTGTCGAACAACAGCCTGAATTGATCGTAATGACCACAGATGGCGAATATCGTTTTATGGACGGCAAGAATGGATATGACGGAACAGTTGACACATCCATCGCAGAAGAATCACTTCAACGAAATGAAGGCCGCCTGATTCGCGTCCTGGCTGACGGGGGCGACACGCCTGACGGCACTTGGCCGATGATTCGATTTGATGACATTATCGGTACAGGCGAAGGCCAGATTCCTCCCAATTCAACGATTGTTTCCGCAGTGATTCGTTTGTCAGTCTTTAACGGCGGCGAGCGTACTTCTCTCCACGACTTGAAACCAGGCCATCCATTTACTGAATATTCAAATGACGAAGCAAGCGAATTGGGCGTCGCTCCAACCAATTACGAAACCTTCGGCGACTTGCGAGCGGCGCATGACTCTGGTTTGTTGGGAAATTTTTATGATCTCGATAATTCGTTGGATACGATTACAGCGGGATTCACCGGCAACCTAGATTTAAACGTTACCAGCTCAATTCAACGCTACGCCAATGGTGATGAAAACACAGGCTGGATCTTTCACTTCGGCGGCGCGTTCGGCGGAAGCGCTAACGGCGTTGAATGGCGTTCAAGCGAATGGACTCCAAAACCACCCCGGCTAGTTATTACTGCACAAGATGGAACCGTGTATTCATTTCAAAATAGCGAAAATGGTTATGAAGGCGTGATCGATACTTATATCAATACGGGAGACCTTTTTGATATTCCCGTTGGTTTAGAGTCGTCTATTTGGATAGACCGCGACGACCGCGGCGGCATCAATATGGGCTTGCTTAAGTTCTCGAATATCGTCGGCAATAGCCCAGGCCAAGTCCCAACCGGAACACTGATCACTTCAGCGGTCGTCGAAATGTTCGTTTTAAACGAAGGCGCATCCGCAACCGTTCATAATCTGTTGCCGCCAGTTGATTTTGATGATGAAAATACCTCATTCATCACGATTGATGAAAACTTTGGGAATCCTGAAATTCCCGGGCTTATTCGTGAAGAAGCCTCAATAGCAATAACGCCAGGGACAGGATATGAAGGCCCCTGGTCATTTGACGCGACTCAGTCAATTCAATCTGTCATCAATGGCAATCCGAATACAGGCTGGATATTCATCCCTCACGAAAGTTCTGGAAACGGACAAGGGTTCACCACAAGCGATGGAGAAATTCCTCCAGAACAGACAGGCGCTATGCGATTGACGGTCCGCGTCGCGGGCGAACCGAATGAAGGCTTTACAGCCGTTCAGGATTACATGCTGCACTAAGCGTTCGTTATGCAGGAGGCTGCCGAAGATTTTCGGCAGCCTCCTTGCGTTTATAGAAAGATGTTCTAATGAAAAATCGGGGATTTACTCTAATTGAACTTCTGATTGTTGTTGCGATTATTGGAATTCTTGCGGCAATTGCAGTCCCCAATTTCATCAATGCACAAATCAAAGCCAAAATTGCCGCAGTGAAATCTGATTTTAAGACATTAATCACGGCTGCAGAAATGTATCAAGTTGATTGGGGCCGTTATCCATTAGACGGCGCTTACGTCAATAACGCTTCAGAGTATCCAAACATTGGCTATTTAGGGTTAACAACCCCAATTGCCTACATTCGTTCAGTTGAAGCAGCGCGAGATGTATTTGCTTTGAAAGAATATCGTAATAAAGCAGGGAATGAGTTTGATCAGTTCTATGAATTTGGTTTTTCTGATTCTCGCACCGGAGCCTATGACCTCGAAATTGTACGGGACCGATACTTTATCGAAAGCGTTGGCCCTAACGGAGACGACAGCATTCAAGGTACGCGCACCTATCCTTTCAGGATGACGCGGTTTACGGCTTATCAAATCAGCAATGGCTTATATAGTCGCGGAGACATTTACAAAGCAGGCGGGGCTGCGATACCTGACTGGCTCCCAGCCCCTGAATCGCCATAAGGTCTAATCGCGAATTCTGGTTAATGCGCTCAATGGGACTTCATAAAGAAGTCCTTTTTGTTCTTCAGACGAGATCAGCAATTTGTCGTCGTCGTCAAAACAAATCGCTTCACACTGACCTATATCTATTTTTGCGCAGTCAATGGTTCCATCAAAATATGAATCTGAACCTGGCTTCACGGTGAATAACCAAATGTAGTTATAAGTCAACACAACCAAACGTGAGCCATCTTCTGAGCAATCCGCCGCTGTTGTCTTGTCATAAAAATCAAAGCAATCGAGATAGGTAAGATGATTGATCTCGCCCGATTTCTCGTTGTCTAGCCGATAGAGTTTTCCGTTTGTATCGCTGCGGTGCTTGGTGATGATGTAAGGCTTTCCATACGCCATGAACAGGGACTCGGAATCAAAATTATTGAGCTTCGGCGGAATCTCAGTGTAGTCGGGATAGGTAAAGAACACCTTTTTCAAAACACTGCTCCGGCCTTGAAGAAAATTCGGCTCAAGAATGTAATACAGACAAAAATCGCGGCGAAAATAACTGCTGGAGTGCCCAAAATCTCCAATGATAATATGACCATCATTATCGATTGCCATATCTTCCCAATCGACGTTTACGGCGTCTTGGATCAGGCAACCGTCAAAACCGCCATAACGCGCGCCCTCATATACATCTCCGTTTCGATCAAATGGGATAATTCGAGGAATGTCTCCTGAGTCGTTCAGCGTCCAATAGACATCGTTCCATAAACGACTTTTGACCATGCCCGAGGGTTCCAGGCTGGCTTGAGTTCCTAAATAGGCGAATGGAAGCAATTCTATAGTTGCCAGTTCTGGCAACTCAACGCGCTTGGGTAAGACGTTAATTGTTTCGCTTGCAGCATTCTCCGGCAAATTGACTGGTGGATGTTCCATTTGAGCATTGGACGTCATTGTGCAAATAAAAACATAAGCGAGAACATACTCATAAATAGCGTATTTAGGCTTCATCGTCAAACTCCTCAAGTAAGGATGAAATATATAAGTTCACAGTTGCAACGATATGTTAGACAGCGATTTGCTTATGCTTTTTTTGTTTGAAATTACCGCAGATAAAGTCTTGTGAATAATTTTACAACGCAAGATGAAGTGGACCCCATTGTCAAGACAATAGAAGCGTGACCGCCGCAACGAGGCCGTAGGCCGAGTGCCGGCGATCACGCTTTTCGCTTCATTTTCTTAATTGCTTCGATTGGTAATTTTTTTTGGTGTCAGGCATCCTATCCGGTACAGTGAATTAAATAATTACTTGAATGGTGATAGGATGCTTCGGGTTTCTCTTTTTAAACTTGCTATTATTGCGTTTCTCATTACACAATCTCAACACTCTCCTCACGCCGTAATCTTAGATGATTGCCTGGTTCCTTGCAATGAAATCCTCTCAGGCGGGCCGCCTAAAGACGGAATCCCCGCGTTGACCAACCCTGAAAAAGTGTCAGCGGTTGACGGTGATTTGATTTGGTTTGACGAAGAAATTGTCCTGGGCGTTTATCGAAATGGGATCGCCTGCGCTTATCCATTATCTATTTTTTTCTGGCATGAAATCGTCAATGACGAGTTTGGCGGCGACCACAGCGTCATAACGTACTGTCCGTTGACTGGGACGGGAATGCACTTCGATGGCGAGACCGAATTTGGGCTTTCGACGTTTGGAGTGTCAGGCAAACTTTGGAACAACAATCTGATCTTATATAACCGCGCTGGCGAAGAAACCTATTGGAGCCAAATCTTTAAACAAGCCATCGCCGGGCCTCATAAGGGCCAGACGTTGACTCAACTGCCTGTGATCGAAACCACTTGGAAAACCTGGAAGGCTCTTTATCCCGACACATTGGTTATGACTAATGTCACTGGGTTTGCCCGCGATTATACCCGGTATCCCTACGGCGATTATGAATCGCTTCACGTTGAGCCGCTCTTTTCGATGGAATCTAAATATGTTGACAGGCGGTTTCCGCCCAAACTACGAGTCATCGGTCTGGTCGGCGAAGATGCGACTAAGGTCTACACCTTTGACCAACTCGAAATTCTTCCTGTCGTTAACGACCGCTTCGAAGACAGCCCTATATTGGTTGTCTATCACGGCCCGTCGCGTATGGCCGTCGCGTATGACCGGACTATTGATGGTCAAACGTTGCGCTTTCGTAAAAGCGACGCTGACAGCGGCCGCCAGCCGTTCTTCTTGGAAGACGAACAAACGGGATCGCTGTGGACGGTCACAGGAACTGCGATTGAAGGCCCCATGGCGGGAAGCCAACTCACGCAACGCCCTGATGGATTGATCGCCTTTTGGTTTGCTTGGGGAGCGTTTTATTCTGACCCAATTGTATTCGACGGTGAGGCAACCGAACCAACAACCATTACAAATTGGCAGAGCCATGTTGAACAAAGCGAGCGCATTGATGAATAACCAAGACGGCTTCACCCTCATTGAGTTGTTGATCGTTGTGGCGATTATCGGTATCCTGGCGGCGATCGCCGTGCCCAATTTCATCAACGCACAGACACGGGCCAAAGTCGCGAGGACGCGCGCCGACATGCGCGCCGTTGCTGACGCGCTTCGTTCTTATGAATTAGACTTCCAGCGTGTACCCCCGATGTCAGACCGAAACACCGGGTTTCGCCACTATCGAATCCCCTCGTTTCTGACGACGCCGGTTTCGTATATTGGCTCGCTTCCCGGTGACGAGTTTCAAGTGGATGAAGACCCGTTTGGAATTGTCGACACAATGTCTGTCTTCAAGAGGCTTCGTTATCATAATGTAAAGATGCTTGTAGACCAGAATGACGTGGTCGACATTCCCGTCACAGTCGTTGATCTTGAAGTCTTTGGCCGATGGCGGTTGATTTCAGTGGGCCCCGACCGAAGTTACCAGGGCTACACCCGCTACAACACATCCAACGGGGTTATCAGCCGCGGCGATGTCTACCTCACAGAGCGTGGAATCGACTATCAACTGCCCAAAGATGAACGAATCGGGTCGGGTACGTTTCGCTAACCAACGTTGGTTTTATTTTTCATCTTCTTTTTTACTTGAATACAATATCCCTACGAATTGATCAAACGCTGCATGCGGCCTGAGCACAGATGAATGATGAAATTTCATTCTTCTCCCCTCATCTATATTTTTGATTCATAAAAAATTACAATCAAGAAAAACCTGAGGAGAGCATGATCATGCCGTCAACAACCAATCGCCGTTCGTTTCTTCTGTCATCATTGTCAGCCGCCGCTGCGCCCATGGTGGTTTCTTCAAAGGTCTTTTCTGATTCACCAAACAACAAAATTACCGTGGCGTTTATCGGCGTCGGCAACAACGGCAGCAACTGGCTGACGCCGTTTTTGCGTGACGACCGCGTGAAAGTGGTTGCGGTCTGCGACGTCAACGCTGAAGGCCCCGGCTATTGGGACAACACCATCCGCGGCCGCGAGCCAGCACGGCGCATGGTCAACAAATTTTACGACCAGGAGATGTGCGGCGGCTACGAAGACTACCGTAAAGTAATCGCGCGCAAAGACATTGACGCGGTCTACATCGGTACGCCCGACCACTGGCACGCCATTATGGCGGTGCAGGCGGCGCGGGCCAAAAAAGACATCTACTGCCAAAAGCCGCTTTCACTCACCATCGCCGAAGGCCGCGTCATGTCAGACGAAGTTAAGCAGGCGGGCGTCGTCTTTCAAACCGGAAGCCAACAGCGCTCTGACCACAACTTTCGCCGCGCCTGTGAACTTGTATTGAATGGACGTATCGGCAAACTCCACACGGTTCGTTGCGGCCTGCCCGGCGGCGCGCCTGACTTTGGCAAGACCGCCCATCTCACCGATCCCGAACCCGTTCCCGAAGGGTTCAACTACAGCTACTGGCTTGGACCCGCGCCGGTTGATTACTATTGCCCGGCCAGAGTCGGCGTTAACTTCCGTTGGAACCTCAATTACTCCGGCGGCCAGATCACTGATTGGGGCGGCCATCACCCCGACATCGCCCAATGGGGCATGGGAACGCAATACAGCGGCCCGGTCGCAATCAAAAACGCTAAAGGGCGTTTCGCTGAACACCCGGTCTATAACACGGCGGTCGAATATTACTATGAATGCGAATATGAAAACGGCGTAAAATTGATTATCTCAAACAAAGAGCGCGGCGGCGTTACCTTCGAAGGTGAAAACGGCAGCGTATGGGCCAACCGCGGGCGCCACGACGCCAACCCAAAATCCATCCTAGATGAAACAATAGGGGACAACGAGATTCATCTTTATAAGAGCGACGACCATGTCACCAACTTTATTGATTGTATGATTACGCGCGAAGAGTGTGTCGCGCCAGTCGAAGTCGCCCATCGTTCGATCACCCTCGCCCACTTAGGCAATATCGCATTGAAAGCGGGGCGCGATTTGAAATGGGACCCGAAGAAAGAACAGTTCATCAACGACGCGGGAGCAAACGATCTGATTAGCCGCTCACACCGCCAACCCTGGACGCTGTAGAACACCATGATCCCCGCCCTGGTGAAATTCATCAGAGCGAAGTTTGGAAAGGGCCAATGTCTGAAAACCCAACTCTTACCAAATACGATGAATTGAATATGTGGCGGTGTCCTCAATTGGGCGGGCCAGTGAATTTTGATTATTGCCGCTGCATAAACAAACAACTGCCATGCTTTAACCTATTTCGATGTTGGGGAAACCAGATTGACCTTCAAACCTGGCTAGATGAAAACTACACCCAAGATGAAATCAAACAAGCAATGGATAAACCGGAAAACCTTCGCCTAAAGAGCATGTTCGACGTTCTTCAAACCATGAAAAAGCCTGATTAATAGGTTATTGGTTTGATGCACCGCCGGGGCAGGTATCTTTCCATGCCGACACGAAGGAATCTTTAAAGGATTTTTCTGGTTCGTTCATCATCCGTCCCCAGAGAAGTTGGCTCGTTCCTCGGCATGAACGTTGCTGCTCGCCATACGGCTTATCGCTCAGTATCATCACATTTTCATCGAGTTGGTCTGCTAGCGCATTGACCCAACCAGGCGCGAAACAGACATCGATATACACAACGCAATCGCCAGGTAAATGGTTGGCAATGTCGCTGGGCGCCAGCGGCCCATCGTTAAAATGGATCGTGGACGTTGGCTTCTCTTCTCCGCTGAATAACAATGATCCGTGGCCGGTAAGGTAAACCAACACGAGGCGTTGGTTGTCCCGCTCAATGGATTGAAACGCTTGCTGGATTTGTTTTCGGCCGGGCAAGCGCCTTAATTCGCATTGAA
This sequence comes from uncultured bacterium, assembly GCA_964556895.1. Classification (GTDB taxonomy): domain Bacteria; phylum Hinthialibacterota; class Hinthialibacteria; order Hinthialibacterales; family Hinthialibacteraceae; genus Hinthialibacter. Next base: position 19,571 of record CAZKYC010000019.1, read on the forward strand.
TCACAATTGGTTCGACGCCATATTTTTGACACGCCGCTCTCGCCGCGTCGATATTCTGTTGATGGCGGATAGAAGCATCGTTATTGATCAATATTGCCACAGGCTTCGAGCCTGCATGAGACCGGTTCACGCTCCATACCAATGCGATGCCAACCTGAATCGTGTTGAACACAATGAGAACCAATATGATTCGAATTTGCAGCGTTTTGTTCATCGCTTTACCGGGTCAGCGACAGTGTGTAGACCAGTTGTGAATGAGGCGCGTCAGGGTCAACCACGGCTGAGTCGCTGGTCATCTGGGTCGGTTGAACGACAAAATGGCGCTCCGAACTTTGGCTGGGCCAACATGAATCCACAACCGTGACCGCCTTAAACTCGGTCGCTTTATAGTATTGCTGAATCGCGCAACAGGTTTCGACAGTCAGCCCGTCTGACATGGGGTGACAGAAGTCGTCAGGGTTGGCGTACGCCGTTGGGTTGCTGACGTTGATGTCGGTATAAAGCGCCATAATGCGGGTTTCGCCGCGAATGTTGCGTAGCGCGGTGTGCCACGTACTCGACATCCAGTTTTCACCCGGCAGCCATTGCGATAACTCGCCGCCATCATTGTCTTCAAGCAACAGCCCGCCAATCGTCGCCAGGTCTTCAGGCGCCATACCGTTATAAATTTGGTTGCGAACATACGTGGTGCCAACGACAACGGAGATGAAAATCGTCCCCACATTGCCGCGCGTGCCCGGCAGTCCGATGTTCCATTTGTAGGGATGCAAATGAAGTTCGGGGATGCCGTCGCTGCCATAACTGACCTGTCCGTTCACCACGCGATAGTCGTCAGACCCGCTGACCATGGCGCTGTCCCAACTCTCTTTATACGCCGCAAACGGCAACATCGGCAGTGATTCATTTGGCCCAAGCGTGAAACCAGCGATGCGGTCTTCGAGCGTCGCCGTCGATTGGGCGCGCATCTCGATTTGAGACGTTCCAGAAAACGCGCCAAGCATAAGCGATAACGGGCCGTTTAATGAAGCCGTTAAATCTGTCTGTACTTGGACGGAGTTATAGGTCGGAATAGAATTCGTCTCTAACGCTTGGCCCATATCGAATGGATTGTCGATGTAACCGACCACCACCCCGCCGTCAATGTTGTTGCCATTATTTCGGTCGACCGCCAGCGCGCGCTTGGCCGCGATATTGTGAGCGGCGAACTGTTCGGCGTAGCCCCTCGCATCATCGATATCATCAGTGATAGATCCTGCGCCAGTCAGGATGTCTTCATCCATCAGTTGCGACGCCGCCGCCAGGGAAGCTGAATCGGCCGCGTTTTGTAATTCGTTGTGTGTGGCGGCGATGATGCCCAGGTCTAACACGATCGCGGTCATAACAAAAATCATCACGATTGAGACTGCGAATAACACCAAGACAGACCCTTCGTTTCGGTTCGTTTTTCTCATCATACGGCTCCTATAGACAGTGTTATTTACGCTCTCAGGTCTGCGAAATATGACTCAGATACACGATGAAGACGCTCTTGAGTCACGTCGGTATCGTGTTGGGTAAAGCGGCATTCATCCGCTATCAGGTCAGTCAAATCGCGTGGGTCGCACGCGCGCAACAACCGGTTGGGCTTTTTGTAAAACTCATCAATGAAAACATTCAGGTCTAGGCGGTCGATTGACATCTCTTTCTTTTTACATTCCTGGCGAAAGATCGATACATACGCTTCTTGAGATGGCGCGCCGACATAGATTTTGTAACGGATACGCCGTAAAAACGCCGGGTCGGCCAGGTCGGCTGGATCCAGATTGGTCGCAAACACAACAAACTGTTCGAACGGGATTGAAAACTTTTTCCCTGTATGCAGGGTCAAATAATCCATGCGCTCTTCAAGTGGGATGATCCAACGATTCAGCAAGTCTTTGGGCTGCACCATCTGACGGCCAAAGTCATCAATGGTAAAGACGCCGCCGTTGGCTTTCATTTGTAATGGCGCTTCATAAAATCGCGTGGTCGAATTGTACCGCAGATCAAGCATGTCAAGCGTCAATTCACCGCCGACCACAACCGCCGGACGGCGGCACATCACCCAGCGGCGATCATTCGACGCCGTCCCATCAAGCCAGACCGCATCACGGTCAGACTTGACTGGCTCTATGGGTGTATGATGAACTGGGTCGTAGACGCGAATCACGCTGCCGCCGACTAACACTGCATGGGGGATCGCCACTTGCCCGCCGCTCTCATCTAAGAAGCGTGCGACCGCTTTAGCCAACGTACTTTTTCCCGTCCCGGGCGGGCCATAAAGAAAACACGACTTGCCCGAGCGAATCGCCGGGCCGATCTGTTTAACCATTGAGTCGTCAACAATAAACCCGATCCAGGTTTCGCGCAGTTGTTTCTCGGTTACCGATACATTGCTTAGGCTATGCGCTTTGACGTAGATTTCATATTGCGGCAAAGGTACAGGCGCTGGCCCGGTGTAGGTGTCGGCTTCGAGAAGTTGTTTCACAAAATTGCGCCCTCGCTCGGTCAGAGAGAAGACATCCGCGGCGTTGCCTAGGCCTCGTCCGCCGCGCTTCTCGGCTTTGGCGCTTTGGACCATCTCGTCAAGCAATTCATCAATCAACAAAAACGGCAGGCAAACGTTCTGGGCGATTTCGCCGCCGCTTAACACGCCATACCGGTATAAATGTTTCGCGATTAAATCACTGACAAACGAAGACGACAGGCCGGTGTCGTTTAAGGTCACCGGCGCTGGTATCGAATTGGAAGCGGATGCGGCGTCTAAATGACGGCTTGAGCTACCGTTGGCGCCAAGTATTTTGTCAGCGATTATCGTTTCCATTGTTTTTTCTTTATGACCCCGGTTGAGGGGCCAGCAATTCTTCTAGCATCGAAGGGCCTGATTGTTCGTCTTCGGGCCGTTGACGCATCTGTTTAAACGCTCGTTGCGACTCGTCGCCCAACATGGCTTCGCCCTGGGCGTAGGTCCTGACGATAACAGCGCGGTTGGCCATTTGGCCGTCTTCGCTCCAGTTGTTCGCGGTGGGGCGGCTTTCGCCGAAGCTGCGTATGACGAGGCGCTCTTGCCAGACGCCGGCGCTGCGCAAGTAATGGGCGGCGGCGATGGCGCGCTGATAGCCGAGTTTGAGGTTGTATTCATCCGTATTGTTATGGTCGGCGTGGCCTTCGAGAATGATCGCTCCGCTACGTCGTTTGAGTTCGATCGCGATCTTGTCTAATTCATGTTTCGCTTCGTCATTGAGTTCTGCTTTATCATAGGCGAAGTGAACGCGGCCGACCTCAAGGTCGACAGGGTCGGCGTTGGCCGCCATTTGTTCAAACGGGGCTTCAACCACCCGTTTAAGAGCGACCGTTTGATGGGCGGCCCATTCGTTGGTGTCGATCGACTCACACCCTAACGCGAGAAAGGCCAACGGGCCAAGCAACAATAAACGTTTCATTCTACGCCTCCGATTCGCCAGCGCCCTACTTCGCTGCTTACTGGTTCATGCTCATAAATGTGGTCATGATTTTAATCACCGCCGGGCCGCCCAGCACCACAAAAATCGCCGGGAAAATAAACAACACCAACGGAAAGATTAGTTTGACAGTTGTTTTCGCCGCTTTTTCTTCGGCGCGCTGTTTCCGCCGCGTGCGCATGTCATCTGAATGAACCCGCAACGCCTGCGCCAGGCTGGAACCAAACTTGTCAGCCTGAACCAACACGCAGGTCAACGATTTAAGGTCGGCTTCGCCGCTTCGGTCGCCCAAGTCGCGCAAGGCCATTTCACGCTCCTGGCCCAAACGAATCGCCCCGCAGGTAATCTGAAACTCGCGGCTCAAGGTCGGGTTGCTCATGTGAAATTCCTGACTAATCTTCTGCATGGCCGCGTCGAGGCCCAGCCCGGCTTCGATACAGACCACTAACAAATCGAGCGCGTCAGGCAGGCCGCAGAAGATATTTTCCTGTCGCTGGCGTTTTACGATGAATAAGAACACGTCAGGGATGAACATGCCAACGCCGCAGGCAAACGCCATGGGAATCAACCCATTTGCAATGTTTTTTCCTGCAAAAATCAAATAGAAGCTGATAACAACCGCAGGGGCGAGCATTAGTAGCAAACGGGCGCCCCAATAGACATAATACGCGCCTTCGCTGTAATACCCCGCCAGGGTCAGGCGCCGTTTTGAGTCCATGCGTTGTTTGGCTTCTTTGGGGGCCAACTTTCGTCCTAGCGATGCGACCATGTTGTATTCAATTTGTTGTTCATCCGGCTGCATGGTTCGGCTGTTGTGTTGCACGCCGTGAAGCCGCGCGATGCGCGCGTCCATCGGGTGGCGCGCAAACCCTGACAATGCGGCGAACGACACCACACCGAAAAAGACCGCCGAAAACACCAATGCGATAATTGCGAGTTCAACCATTAGACTTTTATGTTCACAATCTTTCGGATAAACAACATACCAATGATTTGCAGCCCAACTGCGGCGTACATCATTTTGTTACCGAGTTCCGTCGTGATCAGCACCATGATATATTCGCGATTCATTAACATGATGATGCCAAACACAAAAACGGGCAGCAGACTCAATACCCAGCCCGACAAGCGCCCTTCAGCGGTCAGCGCCCTGACTTGTCCTTGAATTTTGAAGCGGTCGCGAATGACGCCGGACAGATTGTCTAATACTTCAGCCAGATCGCCGCCGGTTTCTTGGTGGATCATGACGGTGAGAATAAAAAACCTGACATCAAGTATCGGGACTCTGACCGCCAAGTACGCCAGCGCGTCTTCCATCGGCAGGCCCATCTGGTTTTGTTGAAAGACGATGCCAAACTCCGTCCCGGCCGGGTCAGGCATCTCGGTCGACACCATATAAAGCCCCATTGAGAATGGATGGCCGGCGCGCAACGAGCGGCTAATAATCTCAAGCGATTGGGCGAAGACTTCTTCAAAGCGTTTCAGCCGGTTTTGACGCTGGCGCAACACCATCAGATAGCGAATACCAAAAAAGCCCACGCCGCCGAGCAAGGTATATAACACGCTTTCGGTCAGCGCCCAGGCGCCTACGGCGGAAGCGAAACTCAATACGCCCGTTGTCACCAACCAGGCCAACACGTCGCTGTCTTTGCCCGCCTGTTCAAACAACAAGGGCAGATTCATTAACGGCGGGAACGACGAAAAGATCGGATATTTATCTGATTCCTTCCGCTGCTTTAACATATCTAAAATCTGGCTGTTACTGGGACCGCTGCTTTGGTTGACCATGCGGTCGAGGCGGTCTTCGACGGCTTTTTTTTCGGCGAACAAAAACCAATAGGCGCCGACGGCGGCCATCACAACCACCACAGTCGTCCCTAAAAACACAACCATGACCAACGCAGCCAGGTTCATTCTTCACCTACCCTTAACCTGTCGCCAGGTTCGAAGACAGACGGCGACAGCCTGACGCCCGCCGACTCAAGACGTTTGATGCAACGCGGCCGTACGCCCGTCGCTTGAAACGCGCCATGGACGCGGCCTTCGGCGTCGACGGTTTTCTGGTCAAAGGCGAAGATGTCTTGCATGGTGATGACTTCGCCTTCCATACCGACGAGCTCTGAGATGCGGGTGATGCGGCGGGTACCGTCTATCAGCCGCGACGCTTGAATGATCAAGTTGACCGCCGATGAGATTTGTTGGCGAACCACACGAACGGGAATATCCAACCCGCCCATCGCCACCATCATCTCGATTCGGCTCAACCCGTCGCGCGGCGTGTTGGCGTGAATGGTGGTCAGCGAACCTTCGTGGCCGGTGTTCATCGCCTGCAACATATCGAGCGCCTCGGGGCCGCGAACTTCGCCGACGATAATTCGGTCGGGGCGCATGCGCAGCGTGTTAAACAACAGATCGCGTTGAGTGACGGCGCCTAAGTTTTCGATGTTGGGAGGTCGCGTCTCCAACCGTACGACGTGAGGTTGTTGAAGAATCAACTCCGCCGAATCTTCGATGGTTATAATTCGTTCATCCGGCGGGATGAATGACGTCATAATGTTCAACAGGGTCGTCTTACCAGAACCGGTGCCGCCCGAAATAATGACATTTAATTTCGCTCGGACTGCGCCTTCAATAAACTCGATCATCTCAGGCGTGACCGATTTGTTTTCGATTAGGTTGTCGATAGTAAGTGGGTTCACGCCAAAACGGCGTATCGACATCGCCGGGCCATTGAGCGCCAATGGGGGGATAATCGCATTCACGCGCGAACCGTCAGGCAGGCGCGCGTCAACCATCGGCGAAGTTTCATCAACCCGGCGGCCTATACGCGAAACGATGCGGTCGATGATTTGCAACAAGTGGCGGTCGTCGCGAAACGAGGCTTCGGCTTTTTGTAACTTGCCTTTTTTCTCAATAAATATTTCGTCGTAGCGATTGACCAGAATATCTGAAATGTCGGTATCTTTAAGGAGTTGCTCTAACGGCCCGAAACCGAAGACTTCGTCTAACACTTCTTCGGTCATACGACGGCGCTCGGCGCCGTTCAATGGGGCCTGGCTTGTTGAAATAAGTTCCGTCAATACCGGACGGACCTGGCGCTTGACTTGTTCTTTGTTGTCTTCGCGAACGCGCTCAAGATCAAGCCGCTCGATCAATTGGCGATGGACGGATTGCTTTAAATCCTGATATACGCCGCGGCGGTCTGCGCTGCGCATTGAGCCGTTTGTGTCTTGTGCTTTCGCTAACGACTGGTTCATTAGTTATTACCCGACCGTTTCCGCCAGAATGGATTTTTCAGCGGCTTGCGCCGGTTCAAACTCGTTGAACGGCTGTAAACTGGGTTGCGCATCGCCTGAGTGAAGTTTTTTTGCAATGCGCTCGATGTCTTTCGCCGCCCGGCCCCACCGCGATAGCTTCCGCAATGGCACGCCTTGGTTAATGGCAGCGATAACACGCTTTTCGTCTGCGCGGACATAATCAACATTTTTTGTTTTCAGTGCTTTGGCGACGCGGCCCTTTGAAAGGGAATGTTTTGAGTCAAACCCATTCACAACCACTGTGAGTTGGTTGATGTCATAGCCAATTTCACCCAACCAGTTGATTTTTCGGTTTGCAAGAAACAGCGACGGTAAGTCGGGCTTCACCGACAACACCAATTGATGTAAATAGGGCGCCGCCAGAGTGACGTTCTCTTCGTCATGCCCCAGGTCTAACACAACGAATGGATACATCTGTTTCAATTCATAAATCAGGCTGCACATTTCGTCGTTGCTGAGTTGGGGTGGATGTTGATCGTATGGCTGCAGCATGAGATGCAAGCCGCATTCATGCTTTGAGGTCACGCTTTCAATCAAGGTTCGGTCTAAGCGGTCAGCGGTTTCGCTGATGTCCATCAATGACAAGGCGGGTTGCAAGTCAAAGTAAACGCTCAGGTCGCCTTGGGCGAAATGAAAATCCACCAACATGGTGGGGCCGCTGTTCAGTAGCGAATAGGCGGTGTTACACGCCAGCGTGGTCGCGCCGCACCCGCCGCGGGCGCCCCATACGCCGATGACCTTGCCCTGCCCCGCCCCTGATTGCAGGGTCGCCTGCTTCTGGCGAAGGCGGTCAAAGGTCGGCAGCAATTCTTCCGCCTTCAGCGGCAAGGTCAGAAATTCGTCAGCGCCGGCGCGGAAACATTGCAGAATCAGTTCGGAATTTGGTTCTGTCCCTAAGACGATAACGCAACACTCGTTGTTGGCTTGTTTGGCGCCTTGAATGAAATTTTCGGTAGTGACGTTTTGTTCGGGCGCGGTGATAAAAACTAAATCGGGCTGCTCTCGCTCGACCATCGACGAACCCAAAAACCGCGAGGTGGTTTCGCCAACCACTTCAACCAATTGGCTTGATTCCAACATCTTCACGATCTTGGCCAGGTCGTGATGATGAGGGTCGACCACCACCGCTTGAAACAGTGTGGATTTTACGGCCTTGCCCATGGTTGACGCTCCTTCAGTTCTCGTTCAGGTTAAAACCCAATGAATAGCGCAATGACATTGCTTACCAGCGAATTCGTTTCCCTTTTGAATTTTTCCGCTGAAAACGCTGCTTTCGGTCTTTCGAACCCTGATCGCCTTGTAAGGCTTCTTCGCTTTGGGAACGATTTTTCTGCATCGTTTTTTGTAAGGCGATAGGCGAATATTGATTTGTAGGGTTCAGTGGGGCAGGCAATTCGGTTGAATTGATTGTGTGTTCTTCAATGACGGAGCCGTTCATTGACAGGGCCGCCGCGTTGTCTGGCCCTGATTGAGATGGTTTCATTCCACTGGGCATCTCAAACGACCGGATCGACGGATCTCTCAACACGCCTTTGAGCCCTTTCTCTAACCGCTGAACATCTTCAGGCGAGATGGTTTCATATTCGATCTCGGATGGGCCGGGGTAGTCGTCGATTTGGTTGAGCGGCGCCACTAAATGAGGCGTGATCATCACCAATAATTCGCTTTCGGTTTCTTCGAGTTGTTTTGATTTGAATAAGTTGCCGAACAGTGGAATATCGCCGACACCCGGCACTTTTTGGTTGGTAATCTGTTTTCCTTTACTAATCAGCCCGGCGATGGCGAAGGTCTGTCCGTCCTGCAGTTTCACGACCGTGTCCGCCCGGCGAGTGATCACTGTAGGGATCACATAGCCCGCCAATTCGAGCCCTTGAGAAAAGTCAAGATCGCTGACTTCTGACAAGATATTCATTTGAATCATCTGGTTTTCGGTCACGGTCGGGCTGAATTCAACTTTCACGCCGTATTCTTTGTATTCAATCGTGATGGTGTTGTTGGCGCTTGATTGGGGAACAGGGATCGGAAACTCGCCGCCCGCGAGAAAACTGGCTTTTTCACCGCTGCGCGCGACCAAGTTTGGTTCAGCCAAAATTTCTAACAGGCCTTTTTCTCTTAACGCCCTGACGTATCCATCAATGTTGGCGCCGGGGATGCCAAAAAACGTGGTCACCGCGTCAGCGATGGTCAATTCGCCGCTCAGGTCGCCTGACGCCAGGTTGCCCAACAGCGAACCGCCTTGAAAGTCGCTGCTTAAGTATCGAAAGTTAATGCCCAATTCGTCACGAAACGAGCGCGCGACCTCGGCAACTTTTACTTTCAACATGACCTGGTGAACGCCGGGCGCTTCCATCAAATTGACGACTTCGGGCGAATAGGCCTGAGCGATGTTCATGGCGCGCTCAACGCCGTACATACTCTGAACCGTGCCGCTCAGCGCCACGCCATTGTTGGTTGACAACACTTCAATCGCGTCGTCTGGCATGATGTGCTTCAACTGGCGTTCGATCTGTTGCGTGTTCCAATCGACGCAAACGTCTAACATTCTCATCTTTTCGTCTTCCGTCCAGATGATGACAGACGTCTCGCCGACCTGTCGCGCCGTAATCAATATTTGTTTGGGATCAAGAATTTGAACGTCGGCGATCTCAGGCGCGACAACAGACACGCGCGTCGCCGGAACATTCAATGACAAGAGTTGTGATTTATTAATCGTCAGCGACAACATTTCATCGCTGGGGACTAACTCATCAATGGTTGGCAGCTCGGCTGCATGTGATATGCAACAAAAAACCAAACACCCACACAAACCTATCGCCCGTGTATACGCCCCTAGAATACCGCCCATTTTAGACCCTCGTTTCGTTTGGAAATTCACTGGGTTCGGCCCATCGTCAGTGAATTTCTCTCTCAACCGCAAATCAAATTACATCAAAACATCACTTCAGATTTATTCACGCCTCGAAACACCTCGACCACTTTCATTGGCTTCGGCGGTTCAGGTTCTTCAACCACCATAACCGGTTCCGGCAGCGAAACCTCTTCAGTCGCTGATGGAACCAGGTTGTCTAGCGACACGCCGTTTGTCGGTTCTTGAAACGGGTCTGTGGTGTTTCTGAGAACCAGGCGAATCACGCCCGCGTTTGACGCCAACGTCAGCAACTCAGCCTGTTCGGGCGTAACCAACACCGTCACGGTCGGCGCCAGTTTCGCATTACGAACCGCGTCTTCGTCGTCGACTTCCTGGCCGGTGGCGATGACCTCAAGGTTTTGTAGAATCGTTCGGGTTACGGTTTGGTTATTGAGATCATCAATATCAATCGTTGTTAACACATCGACGCGATGGCCAGGGCGAACAAACCCCGCCACGCTAATGGTGTCATCTACCCGCAGCGTCATCGCCCTCATCCCTTCAGGGATCAGCGACGGCAGCCCGCCCATCGACCGGGGGTCAGCCAGGCGCCCCGCCAATATCATTTCGTCTGGATAAATCGTCGTTCGCGTATAGCGCCCCGCGAGTTGTTCGACGGCCCCAAACGAGCCTTCCGGAGCGGTCTCAGTCAACCAAGAAGACGTTTTTAATTGTTCGGCGCGAATCATGGTTCCCGCGGCGATCTTCTCAGCCGCGACGACGATCTGCGCCGATTTTGGCTCAACGCTGCTTATGGTTTGGTGTTGTTTGATGTATCGCAACACAGTCGCGCTGGCGATTAAGCCTGACAACACCGCGATAACCAATATGACGAAAGCCCCTAATTTCGACATGGCTCTTTCTCTTTCGCAGGTTGAGTCTTCAACCCGGTTGGGTATATCTGGTCAGACGAATACAACTTAGATGAAGCCCTCTTTGCGCATGACCACCACGCCCTGCAACTGCGTCCCGCTGAAGCCGGGGACGATGCCGCCCACCCAAGCGACTGTTTCATAGTTCACTTGGACGCGCACCGTGACCGGATCGTTGCGCCCTGCAGACGAAACGTCGGCCGGGGTGAGTTGTAAGGCGTCATACGCCATGCCCGCGCCTGATAACACGTCGTTGATTTTGGCGATCACGGCGGCGTTGTCGGCCCCGGGCAAGACGGCAGTCCTCGCGCCTTCTCGCGCGGCGGTGTTTAACAGGTGTTGAACGCTTAACACGCGCCCAAACTCGATGATGCCAAACAAGAACAACATTAAGATGGGCAACACCATAGCAAACTCAACTGTCGCTGAGGCTCGTTCGCCCAAAATCCAAGCCCTCAATGGCTTGTTGTTCATGCCACTATGCCTCCAATGAGGAAGTAGGCGTAAAACCCAAAGGCGATGGGGACGCCATACGGCAACAAGATTCTGTCAGGCGCTTTGTCAGAGCCTGTGTTTAATGTTTTGAGTGACGCCAGGTTTTTACTGGCTGCGCCGACTGTCGCCAGGCGCTGGTGAAACTCACCGCTGCGGTACATGGAATACGCTCCCATGATCCCGCCAATGACGGCGATCCACACAAACGCTTGCAGCGTCGCGGTCGCGCCCACCCAGGCGCCAACTGCGGCCATCAGTTTTACGTCGCCCGCGCCCATACCGCCCAGGGCGTACATGACAATCAATGTCGCCAAGCCGACGCCGGCCCCTAATAGCGCATAGCCCAAGCCGGGGTAGCCGCTCATCGCAGCGTGATAGGCCAGGGCAAAACCGAGTCCGCCAAAGGTCAACCAATTGGGGACGCGGTGTTCTTTCCAGTCGATATAAGCGGCGATGGTCAAGATCACGATAGCCGCGAGAATTTCAACGCTCATTGCATGTCTCCTAAAAAAAGTGGGGTGGGAATTGGGGTGGGAAGAAAGGACGCCGCAGGCTCAACACCCTCATGCCTACTCCTGCTACTCAGCGCCCTTTCTTCCACCAATCAACAAACACATATTCCCAGAAAGCAATTCAAGTACAGCCAATTAGCTGGTGGGCAGACCGGTAATGGTGGCCGATGTGCCAGTGAACCAACCTTGGAGCGCGCCGCTGAAGGCGGTGATCGCGCCGATGCAGCCGATGATGATCAACGCGACGACTACTGCGTACTCGACCGCTGTTGGACCATCTTCGCTTGTAATGAAGTGATGCATTTTTGAAGTGATACTAGTCATGATACCCTCTCCTTTGCTACTACCCGTTTTATTTATTCCTTGCCAAATCTAGCAAGGTTATTGAGCAAATAAAAAGAGACACAGAAATCCATTCAAAGACCTTGATAACCTAGTCTTAAATTTCTAATTTTTTTCTACTGTCTCAACCCTGATTGGTATAATTGCTGGAAGACCCAACGCGCCTCAATCTAAAATCATTTAATTATTACAATTGTTAGTAAATCACGTTTGATACAATATGTCAACATTTTTTTTAGTTTTCCCCTCTCTTTTTGATTCTTTTTTTGAATTTTTTTGTAATGATATATTGCTATAAAAGTGAGTCGTTTTGAATACCATGCTGATGGAAGTGATGACTTACAAGCAAATTACATACAATCGGATTATGTAAATAGACCAAATTGGTTACATTGATTTGAAATGACCAACTCAAGACAAAAACACACAAACGAGCGATAAACTCGCCCCGATTTCACCTTATAAATAACCTCAATTTACTTCTGGTGTATCCCATTTGTATTAGACAGAAATCCTGTGTCGGCATGGGTGCAACTCTGGGAGCGCCTGTGCGAAAGAGCGGAGCCGCACCGAATCGAGCCAAGATGCACCCCGGCCATTATCACAAACCTCTATGGACAAAAAAATGGGCGCTGAACGCAGCGCCCTAGCCCTAGAAATAGAGACGAATAAATCGTCTGATAGGTCGAGTTGTTAATACAGGCTCCAATGATTCACTGACGTTTCAGCATCAAACTTTCGGTCAAGATCAATGCGACCGTCGAGTATGCTCTCTAACACCGAAACCAGGTCTTGTAACTCTACCGGCGCCGCAGACTCTTGTTCGATTAACACTGAATGGCCGCGCTCTACCGTGATCTCATACACAAACCCGTCGGCGATTGGAACTTTATTCGGGTAATACGAATCGAGCGAGGTGAAATCAAGTCTATTCACTAAGTCGCGAAGCCGTTCATAGTTGTCTAATGGAACCAGACCAGAGCGGTTGCCTTCGACTACTACTGCGTCGCTGGTGATAGAGGCGGTGCGGTCTTGGTTGACATACAAATGCTGAACCCATCCGGTGAACCCGCCGCTGCGTTGAAAGGTTATCCACTCAGGGTTGGGTGGAGCCTCTCCAACATTCAGAATAGACCGGTACAAGATTTCGCCGTTTACACTTCCAAGGATGGGGTGTTCACCGGCATCTAAAAACGCCGAACCAACAAATTTACGGAACGGCTCTTCGACTTCAGGTTGAATCCCGCTGGGCGCTTCTATTTCAAGCGACGCCAATATCGTTTCAGGGAACGATTCGCCGATCGCGATTTCTTTATGTGTAATGATGTATCCAGGCGTAGGGAAGATCCCCACTGCATAGACATCAAACGAACCGCCCGGCGCGGGATTTGGCGGGACGACTTCTAAGCCAAATTTATACACTGGAACACGAGACGATTGCTTGTCTCTCACAACAAGTTTACTTTTATAAAACAATACGTCATTCATAAAGCCGAGAACCGGATGCGCCCCTTCAGGCAACGCCGCCGTTCCGATGAACTCTTTAAACGCTTGTTCTTCGTGTGGTTGGATTCCTTCTAACGGAAGCACCGTCAAATTCACTACAATATGCGCGGGCAACGAACGGGTGAGATAAAACGATTTTTCTGCGATAAAATACCCAGGCGATGGAAATACGCCTTTGGCGTAGACCGAAAACTCCTCGCCCGCTTCAAGATTCGATGGCTCGATTACAATCTCCACATCGGCGATTTCAGGCTGCGGCTCTGGCCGAATATCGCCTACGTCAAACGCGCCTTCATAGACCACCTGTTCGTTAATGGTTCCAATCAGTGGATGAACGCCTGCGCTGAGTTTTGCTTTGCCGACCTCTACACGAAACGGCGTGATAACTTGAGCGGCTGGTTCGGTTGGCTCTTCGACATACAAGCGGGCTGCGACCTGTTCAGGCAGCGACTCCATAACATCGAGGCGTTTCTCAATTATTGTGAACCCCGCAGATAGAAACTCGCCAGTCATATAAAACGTGACCTCATCGTCTGGCATAGGGTTGGGTGGACTCATCACAACATTTGCGTTGATCTCTGAGTAATCGATAGGAATTTTTGCCCCCTCAGCGAGCACACTAAACTTCTGCTGATTGACGATTTCACCATTCACGGTAGCGATGGCCTCATAACGCCCTTCGGTCAAACCACTCACAGTGACTTTTTCTTCAACATCAATGAGCGCTTGAATGCCAACATCTGAGACCTTCAACACCTTAAACGGCAGGATGAGCCGAGTGACGCCAAACTCTTCGTCGGTTTGAATTTGAGGTTTATCGGGAGCGATTAAGCCGTATGTCCCGTCAGGTAAGATTCCACGAAAGATAAAGTGAATATCTGCGCCTTCAACGATGTGACGGGGAGAGACTTCGAGCGCCGCGCGATACAGCGGCAGTTCAGATTCAACCTCTTGGCTTTGGGCGATCGCCGCGCCTAAGTACGCAACGAACATCACCAATAGTAGAGTGACGACATTCAAATAATCAATACGGAATTTCATTCAATACTCCTCCAAAAATTGCGCGTCTATTAAGATGTATCACTCAGCGGCGAATCTGTTTCATTTTTTTGGTTCTTCCGTTATTTGAATACTTCCCTTGCTGGATGACCTGGAATTTGGTCAAAAACGATATTCGCCCTATCAATAATAGACAATCCAACTCAGGCATGAGTGCAACTCTGTGAGCGCCTGTGCAACAAAGCGGAGCGGCGCCGAAGCGAGCAGAGTTGTACCCATGCCAAATACAACGATAAAAAAATCATCCTTGAGATCGTGTCTGAAAATTTTAATTCAATTTGAGAGAACGTATCCAAATCCCGGATGAGCCTTTTTTTCAGAAAAAAGAGAATTCATTTACAGAACGATTTTTTTGTCATTATGATAGTGTCACGCCAACCAAGCGATTGAAAAAAATGAAACAAAACCGGAAGCGGTGGATATGTATAGATAAGCATGTCTGGTGGGGGAGCCAGCAACGCGACAAAAAGCAGACGCCCCTGTCAACTTACTTGGTTCGCGGCCTGCGCTTCCGTGACACAGTTTTGACTGGATAAATCTGGTGGACGGAATCGGAAGCGACCGGGAACGCGAAATATCTCAAGGATTTCAACGCGGCGAGGCTTGGGCCTTTGAAGCCGCGGCGAGGGCCTATTTCAAAACCATGGTCTCGTTTGTCACTCATCTCAATCATGACCGCGAGCGCGCCGTTGACTTGGTTCAAGAGGCGTTTTTTCTGGCGTGCCGGGCGCACCACCAGGTTAATCCGTTACGCCCACTGGGGCCTTGGTTGTTTCAGATAGCGCGAAATATGGCCTACAAAGAACATAACCGAATTAAGCGGCAACCATTGATTTCGATGGACGAACCGAACGAAACTGGCGCCACCTACGACCCGCCCGCTGATACGCCCGACCCGCGAAACGAAACCGAGGAGCGCGAGGTTCTGGGCGTTATCAAAAAACTCGTTGATAAAATCAAACCCAAATACCGGGACGTGCTGATTTTGCGCATTATGGAAGGCCTGCCTAGCGAACAAGTGTCAAATCTATTAAAGATTCCCGTCCCGACGGTCAACACTCGAACCCACCGCGCACTGCAACAACTTCGTAAACTCGCTCGCCTGGAGGGCGTGAGAGAGGAAGAGTGGTTTTCATGACCAATAAGCGCCTGATCAATGAAATGGTTGAATGGAAGTTAGACTACCCTGGGACTGATTTGCCGCCGCAGTACCAAGACGCGTTGAACGAATCGCCCGAACTCGAAACCGAATGGAAACGCACCCAAGGCTGGTTGTCAGCGCTCCACAAACCAGAACATTGGCAGCCCAAAGAGAATTTCTTTAACACGTTGACCCAAAACGCGGTGCGCGAAAAACGCCGCGCGGCGCTGTCTGACTCGACCCGCCGCGAACTCGCTTTAGACCAAATCGCCGGCGAGTGGTTTGGCTCGGTGTTAAATTGGCGAATGGCGCTTTCATACGCGGTTTTCGCCTTGGTTCTATTACCCGCCATTTATTTCTCATTGAGCGCATATAACTCCATTGGCGCCGTTCAATTCACCGCGGGCGCTGTAATGATGGAAACCAGCGGCGCAGCCGATGTTCAACGCGAAACGGCGATTTATCGCGGCCAGACGGTCCAAACCACAACAGAGTCTCAAACTATCATAGTGTTAGACAATGGCGTCATCGCCTATGTCGACGCGCGCAGCCGACTGACGCTGCACAGCCCGAAAGAGGTCGAACTTCATATAGGCCGCGTCTATTTTGACGTCCCCAAGAGTGGAAAAGGCTTCACCGTCGGCCTGCCCCACGGCGAGGTTCGAGTTCTAGGCACCGCCTTCTCAATCGAAACCAGCCCACAAGCGAGTAATATATCTGTAGCACGAGGCGTTGTTGAAGTCTCCAACCACCAAGAACAGGTCATAGTCAGGCAGGGGTACCGCAGCGCGCTCGCCCGGTCTGGGCTGCCCGCTGTTAAACAATTCCATGGAAACAGGCAATTCCAATGGACTAGAGACTTACACAGCGACTGGGATAGAGAAGAAATGAAACGATACTTCCCATCACTGGCCGCACCGGAACAGAATAACCAATGAATACACGTCAAGCATTCACTCTTGTCGAACTACTCATTGTCGTCGCGATTATCGGCATTCTCTCGGCGATTGCATTGCCCAATTACCGCAATGCGACCATCAAAAGCCACGTCGTCAAAGCCAAGATGGACCTACGAACTCTCAGCGTCGGTCTTGAAAGCTATCGCCTAGACAATAGCAAGTTCCCTAGAAAAAACAGCGATGTGTTGTTTTTCACTTATTATTTAATGCCTGATCTAACCACGCCAGTCGCCTATGTAAGCAACCCGAATGTGATTGACCCGTTTGGCCCAGTTGAAGAATATGAGGAAGTCAGACAAGCGCCAGGGTTTGATGAAGAGGGATTTACTACCAAGCAGCTTCCGCTAATCAAAAACTCCTATACTTATGTACCTTACGCAAGTTTATCTAGAATCCATGGAAGGCCAGAAATTCACAAAGAGGGGTTTGCCTTGGTCAGTGTCGGGCCTGACCGTCAAGACTCGTTTATCGTTGACTACCCGTTCCCAGAATATTACAGGTTCCCCCGGGAGACTGTTAGAGACTCTATCTATAACCCCAGCAATGGTATAGATAGCTTTGGCGACATCGGCTATTTTGGCGGCGATATCAGGGCCTCTGGCTTGATCGGAGGCTAGTTTATTCTAGTTTAACTATAAAGCCTAATCGATTTTTTTCACCACAACTGACTTTAAATCCATAACTTGCTTACCTGGTTTTGACAACGCTTTGACTTTCAATTGGGTTCGACCTGGTTTAAGATACACCGAGCCAACCTTAAGCGGCTGCCAAACTTTTTCATAGACTTCTTTTCTCGTTACTTTATCTGGGCTTGGGATATGAGGCGGGTTGTGGGCTTTGGTGATCGTACCTTTCAGAACTTGAGCACCGAATTGAACATGAAACTCACTACCAATATTTGACTTATCACAAATATACTCAAGTGAAATCTCATAGTTGCCCGGCGCGACAACTTCAACATCCCAATATGGAAACGCATCAAGACTCGTCCAGTTAGTTACATAATCATTCGCCCAGCCGTTGCTGCCTAAATAACTGATTCCTTCTTTTGAGGGTGGCTGAAGCAGCGCTTCGTGACCGGGCAGCACAACCTCTTTCATTTCGTCATATCCAATCGAAATCGGGGCAGAGCCTAACTCGCGATCTGAAATTTCCTTATGCCATTTCTCAAACGCAACCTGCAGTTTTTTCAATATTTGCGGATGATCGGCTGATACATCATTTTTTTGCAATGGATCAACATGCATGTCATTCAGGCGCCACTCGCCATTGCGTTCTTTGACGGCGGTCCAGCGGTCTTGGCGTACCGAGAAGCGGCCTCCCCAAGTGTGGAACAGCATACGGTCGATTGGTTGGTTTGATTTCCCCGTCAACCAACCAGATATATCACTGCCATCAATAGGTTTAGAGGTGTTATCTTCGACTCCACACAAAGCGGAGAGCGTAGGCAACATATCTATATGGGCGGATTGATGAGGAATCTTAGTTCCAGGTTTGATCTTGCCCGGCCATCTAACAAAACACGGGACCCGCACACCGCCTTCATCCACGCTTCCCTTTCGGCCTCGCATGCCGCCATTGTAGCGGTTGCTGTTTGGCCCGTTGTCGGTCATAAAAATGACGATGGTGTCACTGGTTAGTTTATGTTGGTCAAGATAATCCAGCATGCGTTTGATATTGTCGTCGATGTTCTCGACCATGGCATACGCACAGGCGGTGGTATCGTCAAGCCCATTTGCTTTATATCTGTTGAAGTACGAATCGGGGACCTGCCAGGGAGAATGGGGCGCGTTGTAGGGAACATAACACAAAAACGGCTGATCTTTGTTCTGACCAATAAATTTGATGGCCTCGTCAGTTATGACATCGGTGATATAGCCTTGGGATTTTTCATACTTACCGTTGCGTTCGAGAGTGGTGTCGAAGTAGTTGTTCCAATGGCCGGCGCAGAAACCGTAAAACTGTTCGAAGCCCTGTCCGTTTGGGTGTTGGGGATAATGGGCGCCGTTGTGCCACTTACCAAATGCGCCCGTCTTATACCCGGCCCTTTTAAGCACTTCCGCCAAGGTGGTTTCTTGGGCGTCCATGGTCTCTAAATTTCGGGTAACACCAGACACCCCGGTGCGCACGTGATAGCGCCCGGTGAGCAGGCTGGCGCGAGATGGGGCGCACACCGGGCTGACATAAAAGCGCTCAAACTGGGCGCCTTCAGCCGCCAGACGGTCTACCGTCGGCGTGTTGATGTGGGGATTGCCGTGGATTCCCACATCGCCCCAGCCCTGGTCATCGGTAATGATAAGTAAAACGTTGGGCTTACGCTCCGAATGATGGGCGGAAAGCGCAGCCAACGGCGATGAGCAGGCGACCGCCCC
This sequence comes from uncultured bacterium, assembly GCA_964556895.1. GTDB lineage: Bacteria > Hinthialibacterota > Hinthialibacteria > Hinthialibacterales > Hinthialibacteraceae > Hinthialibacter. Next base: position 38,533 of record CAZKYC010000019.1, read on the forward strand.
TAGGGCCGTCGATGAAAGAAATTGGCGGCGTGAGACCGATCGGTTGTCCATGGCGTTCCCTCCAAGAGATAATCATCTCAAGGGAACGCCATTTGGGCAAGCCGCGCGCGACTAACTGGTCGGCAAACCAGTGATCGTCGGCGCCGCGCCCGTGAACCAGCCCGCGACTGCGCCGCCGAATGCGGTGACCGCGCCGATGCAAGAAATGATGATCAGCGCCACGACGACTGCATATTCGACCGCAGTCGGCCCATTATCATCGTTTAAGAAGGCTTGTGTTGATTGAATCATCGCATCCATGATACCCTCGCTCTTGTTTAATAGATTTATCAAGCAATATTATTATATGGAAGATAAATCATTAAAATATGGATAAAATGGATTATATCACATTTACCTTCTTTAGTAAACTATTTTTTGCCCACATATACCATGTCGATGCCATGGATTAGCTTAGTCAGATTAAAATGAATATGTCCGCATTGTGAGCAGTGCCTGTAGTACGGAATATTCAGCGAATCCTTACAGCGTCCAGGGCGGGCGCATTTTACGGCTGATGAAGCGGTTGCAATCAGGGTGATTGGTAATCGTTTCAGTCGCGCCGTCAAATCTCAGTTTCTCATCGCTCCAATAGGCGATGTTGGCCAAGTGAGGCCCCAGCGTCGAACGGTGGCCGATCTCGACGTCTGCGTTGCAGGGCTTGCGGGTGCGCATACAGTCTAAGAAGTTGCGAACGTGAATGTGGGTGTCGTCCGTCCCCTTCACTTTGTTCACTGGCTCTTTGGCGCCGATTGGGGTGATTTCATAGCCGCCGCGGTTCATGAACAGGGTGGCGTCTGAGCCGTAGAACATCATGCCATAGCCGCGCCCCAGGTGTTTCACCTCGCTGCACATACGAAAGACATAGGCCACCGTCACGCCACCCTCATATTCCCAAATCGCGTTCATGGTGTCGGGCGTCTCGCTGTTGTCGGTGAGGCCATACTTTCCGCCGACGGCGCTGGCGCTGAGGGGATACTCGGCCCCGACCGCCCAGCGGGCGATGTCCATGTGGTGGGTTCCCCAGTCGGTCATCTGGCCGCCCGAATAATCCCAAAACCACCGCCAACTGCGGTGACGGCGAACGTTATAAGGGCGCTTCGGCGCCTGCCCCAGCCAGAAGTCGTAGTCGAGCGCGGCGGGGGGTTCACTGTCGGGCGTAGGGCCGCTGCGGTGTTGGATGCGGTTATCGACGTTCCAACATTCGACGTGAGTAAGTTTGCCGATGCCGCCGGATTGCATCAAGTCAATGGCTTCTTTGTAATGGGGAATGGTGCGCTGTTGCGTACCAATTTGGGTGATGCGGTTGTGCTTTTTCGCTGCGGCGACCATTTTTTGGCCTTCGCCGATGGTCAGCGCCAGCGGTTTTTCGCAATAGACGTCCTTGCCCGCTTCGCAGGAGTGAACAAATGGAATCGCGTGCCAATGGTCGGGCGTTCCGATGATGGCGGCGTCGATATCTTTGATATCAAGCAAGTTTCGATAATCAGTAAACGCTTTGACCGAGGCGCCGCCGCCGAGTTTGTTGGTTCGGGTTTCGTTGATGCGGTCTTGATCGACGTCACAGATTGCTAGCGGCTTCACGTTGTCGTCGCGCAAAAACAGTCCCAGGTCATATTGGCCGCGCCCGCCGCAGCCAATCACACCAACGTTGATTCGGTCATTGGCGCCGATCACGTTCATTGCTGGCGCGGTGGACGCCGCCAACGCACCGGCGAGCCGGGTTTGAAACTGGCGGCGTGTTTGTTTTGGTCTGTTCATTGTCGCGTCCCCTTTGAAGAAAATTGAAAGTCATCCTGTTGTAGCATAAAAAAACGCTGATGCGAACGACAACAACCGCGCACCAGCATTCTGTCAAGAAGCTCTCTCAAAACAGCCCATCTGAAATGGTCTTCTGGCCACTCAATTTGACCAGCCAATTTTGGTATGGGTGCAACTCAGTGAGCGCCTGTGCAAAAGGGCGGAGCCGCACTGAAGCGAACAGAGTTGCACCCATGCCTTGCATTCTGTGAAATCATGTAGTTTGAAAAGGCGCCCGTTTAGCTCCGCTAGGGCATGAACTGCGAGAAAATAGTCTCCAGTGAATTGTCGCCGCGATGGAGAGCTTCTTCTTCAATGTGTTCCACATTATCAACCATGGTTGGCCGAACCTGTTTGTGAAATACGCCCAGCGAAATCGTTCCATCGTCTCTGACAGCATACTTATAGGCTGAACAGCGGTCGGTCAGATCGCGGTCTTCATCAAGGATTTCAGCCTTCTCCTTGATCGCCTTGAACGAATCGACCCCCCGATAGGTCGGGCATGGCGATAACACATGGACAAACGCAAACCCCGGATGGCGAATCGCCTCGGCGATGGTGCTGACCAGGTGGTTGCCTTCTCCAACAAAACAGCGCGCGACATAAGACACGTTGTATGACAACGCCAGCGAAACAGCGTCTAAGGGCGACTCAGTCGTGCCATAGGGCGATGACTTGGTCAAGTCGCCCAGCGGGGTCGAAGGCGACGCCTGGCCCTTGGTCAGGCCATAGATGGAGTTGTCCATCATCACATACGTCATATCGACGTTGCGTCGGCCCGCGTGAGGAAAATGTCCGCCGCCAATCGCCAACCCATCGCCGTCGCCGCCCGCCACAATCACCGTCATGTCAGGCTTGCATAATTTGACCCCCGTCGCGATGGGCAAGGCGCGGCCATGTATCGAGTTGAACCCATAGGTGGCGCAGTAGCCGGGGATGCGGCTGCTGCAGCCGATGCCGGATATCACCGCCACCAAGTGGGGCGGGACGCCAACCTCGGCAAGCGCTTTGTGGACAGGGCTAAGCACGGCGTAGTTGCCGCACCCCTTACACCAGATGGGTTTGAGTTCGCTGCGAAAATCTTTGGGAATGAATTCGGGATGAACAGGCTGGCTGGATATCGTAACCATGGTATGTCGTTTCTCCCCTTTTCTTACGCTTTCATTGTGAGGGTATTCATTTCTTGTAATTGGTTCACTATTTCTTCGCTGCTCAGCGCTTTGGCGCCGCTTCGCTTAAAGCATTTGAGCTTGCTGGGCGTATCGACCATGCTTCTCAGATAGCGATAGAACTGGCCTTGAAACGAAAGTTCGACTGTCAGAACGGCCTGCTTGCTGGCGATAAATTGGTTTAAGCCGTCAAGCGGCAGGGGATGAATCATTTCAGGAACGACCCCTTCAACCGCTATGCCCAAAATCCTTGCGCTCTCGGCTGCTTCTTCAATCACGCCTCGGCTTGACCCCCAACCAATCAAGCCAATTTCTGACGAAGAATCGCCGCAACGATGGATGAGCGAAAACTCTTTCATCATTCCATCTAATTTCTTAAACCGTTTCTCATTCATCTCTTCGTGAATGGTGTGAGACGAGGTCGGCCTGCCCGCTTCGTCGTGTTCGATGCCGCTGACCAGGTGTTCGCCGCCTGGGGTCGCCAGCTTGACGGTGGGAGAAACGCCGTCATCGGTGTATTGATAGCGCTGCATCGTCTCTAGTTCGTCGCTGCGTAGCTGCTTTCGTTCAGGCACAGGCTTTAAGTTCGCGTCGAGCGGGTCAATGGCTTCCATTCGTTGACCGATGAACTGGTCAGAAAGAATAATGACAGGCATTTGATAGGCTTCAGAAATCGCAAATGCCTTTCGGGTTACATCAAAGCAGTCGCTGACGCAGGTCGGCGCCAAAACCGCCTTAGCGGCGTCGCCATGAGAGCCATACACTGACGACATCAGGTCTGATTGTTCTGATTTGGTGGGGATGCCCGTACTTGGCCCGACGCGCTGAACGTTCAAAATCACACAGGGGATTTCAGCCATCGACGCCAGGCCAATGGCTTCTTGTTTCAACGACAGCCCCGGGCCCGAAGTCGCGGTCATGGCCTTCTCGCCTGAATAGCCCGCGCCAATCACCATGTTCATGGCGGAAATTTCATCTTCCGTTTGCACCACCGACCCGTTGACCTTCGGCAGTTCGCGGCTGAGCCATTCCATCACTTCGCTGGAAGGCGTGATAGGATACCCGGCGAAAAAGCGGCAACCCGCCGAAATCGCGCCGCAAGCCGCCGCATCGTTGCCCGACATCACCATCTTGGGCTGGCCGGGTGTGTATTGTAACCGTGGATAAGAGAAGTCGATCTGGTAAGCCTTCGCATAGTTGCGGCCTGCCTCGACGGCGTTTAAATTTGAAGAAACAACATCGTCGCCTTTTTTCTTAAAACGGCGTTCGACCAAGGCGCATAACGCGTCATGAGGCAAGTTAAAAAACTCAAACAATGCGCCCATCAACACCATGTTTTTCGCCAGCGTATTGCCCGCGGATTGATTGGCAATATCAGAAAGCGGCGCGTGAATGTAATGAGCGTCTACATTGTCGCGAAGAGGGTTTGTGTGTTCAAAATCCGGCTCCAGTGTTTCGTCATGAATAACAACGACGCCGGTTTTGAGCGAGAGTTCGTCTTGAAACTTTTTAAATTCGTTCCAGGCGAAAACAACCAAGACATCTAAGCGGTCGCCTTGGGATTGGAGTGGGGTTGTACTCACTCTGACATGGGCGCATGATTCGCCGCCGCGAATTTGAGGGCCGTATGATTTAAGAAAGAGGCCGTGAAGCCCGACTTTCGCAGACGCCCGGGTAACCAACTCGCCGCATGTTACACTACCGTCCCCGCCACTGCCTACAATTCCTATGGTAAGCTCTTTAACATCCATTTTGCCGTATCCCCGGTGGGTCAACTGAAGTTTATAAAAACAATCAAATTTAACTTAGAGAAAAGAATACACATACATCCCTATATATTTTAGTCGTTTAAGCCCAAAAAACCGTTTTTGATTAAAATATATCACTTTGTCTAGCAATAATGTTGATAAAATCAGTAATATTTTACAACTTGTTCTTTAATAGCTAATTATCTAAATAGTAGTAACAGCGTCGATAAATAGCAAGACGAAAATGTGGAAAAGAGCGAAATTGTAGTGGTATTGAATACATTTTTACTCGCGCTTATAGACAACCACCTAAAAATTCTATATACACAAATGTGGATACTTTCAGAAAATGGAGCAAAGATCAAATGAATCCTACCCAACTAAACCGACGTACATTTATCGGCGCCAGCGCCGCTGCGCTCACGCTGCCCCAGGCTTCAACCGCAGCAGATCATGAACGCCCCAATGTGATTCTAATCATGACCGACGACCAGGGGTATGGGGATTTAGGCGTCCATGGCAATGACCAGATTCGCACACCGAACGTAGACGCCTTCGCCAAAGAGAGCGTTCACATACCGTTCTTTTATGTATGCCCGGTTTGCGCGCCAACCCGCGCATGTCTGATGACAGGGCGATACAACTATCGAACTGGGGTTGTTGATACCTACCTAGGCCGCGCCATGATGCACAGCGAAGAAGAAACGCTGGCCGAAATGCTCAGCGCGGCTGGGTATCAGACAGGCATCTTCGGCAAATGGCACTTGGGCGACAACGCGCCGCTTCGCGCTCACGACCAAGGGTTTCACGAATCGCTGGTTCACATGGGCGGCGGCATCGGCCAACCCTCCGACCCTCCCGGCAACCGCTACTTTGATCCACAGCTTTCGCACAATGGCGAGACCAAGACGTACAAAGGCTACTGCACTGACATCTTCACAGACGCCTGTATTGATTTCATCAAAAACAATAAAGACAAACCGTTTTTTGCATACCTGTCGACCAATACGCCCCACACGCCGCTACAAATTCATGAAGACTATGTGAAGCCCTATCGCGAGATGGGCCTGGATGACGTTACCGCCAAAATATACGGCATGGTCGAAAACATCGACGACAACGTCGGTAAATTGTTAAAGGCGTTAGACAAAAACGGGCTAAAAGAAAACACCATCGTTATTTTCTTGACCGACAATGGGCCGCAACAACAACGCTATACCGCCAACCTGCGCGGTCGAAAAGGGTCGGTGTATGAAGGCGGCGTGCGTGTTCCGTTTTATATCCGTTGGCCCCAGCGACTCAAAGCAGGCGCGTCCGTCGACCGCATCGCCGGACATATAGACGTGGCGCCGACCCTGCTTGAAGCCTGCGGCGTATCAAAGCCTGAAAGCGTCTCGTTTGACGGCAAAAGCGTCTTGCCTTTGTTAGAGGGCAAGCAAGTCGAATGGAAAGACCGTACATTGTTCATGCAATGGCACCGCGGCGATGAGCCGGAACGTTTTCGCGCCAGCGCCGCCCGCAGCCAACGTTATAAATTGGTGAATGGCGAAGAATTATATGACATCAAAAACGACCCCGGCGAAACCAATGATATTGCCGCCCAAAATCCCCGCATCGTCAATCGTCTGAGACGGCAATATCTCAACTGGTTCCGTGATGTATCGGGCGAGCGCGGGTATTTCCCGCCGAGGATCCACATCGGTTCACCGAATGAAAACCCGACGATACTGACTCCGCAAGACTGGCGCGGCCCCAGCGCAGGCTGGGGCAAGCAGGCCGTCGGGTATTGGGAAGTCGATGTCTTGGAAGAAAAACGCTACGATGTCAGGATGCGTTTTGGTCCGATGGATTCCGGCGGCGCAGCGTATTTCAAATTGCGCAATGTGTTGCTGCGCCACGACCTTGAACCAGGCGATGAATCGCTCACGTTTTCATCGGTGAAATTGCCCAAAGGCCCGTCACGGCTGGAAGCCTGGATCGACCTGGGAGGCCAAGCAATCGGCATGCAATACGTCGACCTGATTCAGATGGATTAGGCCATGACACTATCAAGACGTTCATTTCTTCAAAGCGCCGCTATGCTCGCCGCCGCGCCGAATACGCTCACGTCAACGCGCAAGCCAAACTTCGTCGTCATTCTCGCCGACGACATGGGGCATGGCGATTTAAGTTGTTATGGCAATACAGAAATCCAAACGCCCCACCTCGATGCTCTTGCCCAAGGCGGGATACGCTTTACTGACTTTCATTCCAGCGGCGCGGTGTGCAGCCCCACCCGCGCGGGATTGTTGACCGGGCGGTATCAACAACGTTGCCAGGTGCCCGGCGTGGTCAATGTCGGCAAGTATCGCGACAAGGGGCTGCCGTTACGTGAGATCACCTTCGCCGAACGCCTGAAAGATTCAGGGTATAAAACTGCTATCTACGGCAAATGGCATTTGGGGTATCAGAAAAAATTCAATCCGACCAACCAGGGCTTCGACCACTTTCGCGGCTATGTCAGCGGCAACGTCGATTACATCTCTCACATCGACCAGGCGGGCCATGAAGACTGGTGGGAGAACGACCAACTCTCTCCTGAAGAGGGCTACTCGACCCATCTCATCACTCAACACTCTGTCAAATTTATTGAAGAGAATCGCGATAATCCCTTCTGTTTATATGTCGCGCATGAATCGCCCCACTATCCATACCAGGGGCCTGAGGACAAAGCCGACCGCACCATTGGCGGCGAGTTTGATAATCACGGCTCACGAAACGACCAAAAGGCCGCCTACAAAACTATGATCGAAGAGATGGACAAAGGCGTCGGCGAGATAGTGGCCACGCTAAAGAAGCATGACCTGGAGCAAGACACCTTTATCTTTTTCTTCTCTGACAACGGCGCGACCAAAGTCGGCTCAAACAGGCCTTTGCGAGCAGGAAAAGGCACGCTTTGGGAAGGCGGTCATCACGTCCCGGCGATCGCCTATTGGCCGGGGCGCATTCAACCAGGCGTTTCTGATGAACTCACAATCAGTTTAGACCTCTTTCCAACTATATTATCATTTGCTGGCGTTGAGCCGCCAACCGACCGCCCCATCGACGGCATTGACTTGTCGCCGTTGTTGTTTGAGAACAAGAAGTTACCTGAGCGCAAGTTATTCTGGGCGTTTAACAATCAGCGAGCCGTGAGGTTAAATGACTGGAAACTTGTGACGACAAAAACACAAGACAGACTGAATATCGAGTTGTTTAATTTACGAGACGATCTTGGCGAAACAAACAACCTTGCTTCTCAAAGGCCACGTCTAACAAAAGACATGCAGCAGTATCTAAAAACGTGGGAAAAAGAGGTAAGACTCAACGAACTCGCTTGGTAGTTCATGCGTAATACTGTAGGGATTTGGCGGAAGTGGATACCCCGTCATTATGGCCATCCAACCCGACGCCAGCGGTAAAGTGAACGATACTCATGTCGCTTGTATCGTGAATCGCAACATTCCTGAAATCCCTTTCCCGCTCAATTACCAGGGGCGTATCTATATGATTCGCGTCGGGGGCATCTTGGCGTGTATTGACGCTGAAACAGGGGAGTTACTCTATCGAGGCCGGGTAAATTCAATGGGGCAGTTCAGCGCGTCACCCATCGCGGCGAATGGCCATGTGTATGTCGCTTCAACCTATGGCTTGGTTACGATTCTGGCGGCGGACGATGAATGAAACGTGGTGAAACATTTTACCTGGGCGAAGAAATTCTATCGACGCCGGCGATTGTTGATAGTGATCTAATTGTTCGCGCCAACCAGCGGTTGCATCTGTTTGAAGGTTGATTAGATTGGGAAAGGCGAACCTCCTGGTGAGCCACAATTAAGTGCAACCATATTACATTTTCACGGCTCGTCGGGAGACTCGCCCTCTCCCCAAGTTTACACCATTTACTCATCGTTGATATTGATCAGTAAAATGAATGGTGAGAAAAGGCGATTTTCAATTTTTTCTTTCCTGCGTTTCAAATAACTAGAATTAAAAGTCACACGGGACCACATACACCACATCGCCGTTTTTTATTGTCTTTCGTCCGCCCGCGTCCCAGATCGCCTGTTCAGCGACAGCGGCGATGCGTTCAACGATTTCACTAATGGGCGTCACTACGGCGATCTTGTCGCGAGTGTAATTGATATATTGGTCATTGAAGGGTTTGTTCCACAGGCCTTCTCTGACAAAGTCTTTGGTCAGCGCGTCGGGTATCGCCTTGGCGCCGTTCAACACGCCCATTAGCCCGGCGCAAGTCGCCGCCTGGTTATCACAGTCATACCCCGCGGAGACGGCGATGCCGGTGGTTTTCATAAAGTCGCCCTTGCCATACAACACCGCCATGATTCCACACAGACCGTTCTGAAGCGAAGACACCACCGAGACGGGGGCTTCATAGCTGCCTTTTTTATAGCGGTGATATTTGTCGTGTATGAGTTTTCGCGTGTCGCGCCAGTCGTTGTTTTGTTTATGCCATTTGATGACATCGAGCATGCCTTCATAGAACGGGCCTTCTTGTGGGACCGCCTTGAGCGCCATTTTGACCAGTTTCTCGGTGTCGTCTTCAAAGAACGCGGCGCTATACATCACGGCGTAGGCAACCGTCGGGTGAACGCCCCAGTCGTCATTGGTGATGCGGGCGCCCCAATCCGCGCGTTTGGCGGCGGCTTGGGTCATGCCAGGGTAAAACGCGCTCCAGATTTCGTTGACTAGTTGGGGGTCAATCTGAAACCAGTTTTCATTGTGTTCTTTCTTGCCTGTATCGGGCGCGGCCAGGCCTTGTTCCATTAAGTTGCGCGCGGTGCGGTTGGCCACCCAGATTTTTCGGTTGATGTGGGTTTTCCACATTTGGGTGATTTCTTGATAGGTCAAATCAAGGCCATATTTCTCGACTGCATGAAGAGTGACAAATTCAATATCCGTGTCGTCATCTGAGAATGCTCCTTCGACCGCCGCCGCCACGATGGGAATAAAGCCGCGATGGTCATTGCGGTTCAATCGAATCGACTCGTCATCGTTGTAGGTGTAATAACGGTCGACCAAGAACGGAATCGGCTCATCCACATAGACGTTTTCAAACGGGAACCCCATGTAGTTGCCGACGAGTTGACCGACCCAGAACCCTGTCAATTTATCGATTAACTCGTCTCGTGTGATTGAGCGCTCTTTTGCGATTGATGGGCCGATGGAGAGTGTGAACATTATCGTGAATAGTAGAGTACGCATTTTCATTTTTCTCCCTTTGTGACAGCCTGACGGCGAAATTTGATTAGAGTTATGATTCAATAGATCGAGATAAAAAGCAACTCTTGGGAGTGTGATTTCTATGAAACACTATGGACTGACCAACTTGTCTATTTTGATCGTTGTCTTGTTTTCTGATTATTCTTACGGACAACAAGAAGACAAACAGTTCGCACGCCAAGTTGAAGCGTCTTTGCGAAGCGCTTTGAATTACGCCGCGACGCTGCAGCGAAACGGCGGCTGGGCGATGGCGTGGACCGAAGACCTTGAATTCACCTTCGGCGAACACCGCATCAAAGACCACCACCTCATTGTTGTTCAGCCTCCCTCGACGCCAGGAACCGGGATGACATTCTTGCGGGCGAGCCAGGCGCTTAATGACGACAACTATTTAGAAATTGCCAACCATGCGGCGCAGGCGCTAATCGCCGGGCAATTAGCCAATGGCGGTTGGCCGCATGAATTCTACCCAGACAAAGAAAAACGGACGACCGCAACGTTTGATGATGACGTCACTCAAGGCGCGACGCGCTTTCTTCTCGCCATGTACCAGGAGACGCAAGACGCATCCATCGAAACCGCCGTCAAACGCGCCGCCCAGTTTATGTTGGATTCACAATACAAAAACGGCGGGTGGCCGCAACGTTATCCGACCGGGGGCGGGTATGGAAAAAACATCACGCTCAATGACCAGGCGATGATGGATGTCATGCGCACGCTGTTTCTTTGTTATCATGAGTTTGGCGACAAGCGCTATCGTGAAGCCGCAATTCGCGGGGCGGATTGTTTCGTTGAATTACGCGGCGCCCCTCCCCAGGCGGGATGGGCGCAACAATTCACTCCAGACGGTAAGCCTGATTCCGCCCGCGCCTTTGAACCGGTTGGATTAAGCACGTCAGAGTCAATGGACGCCGCCAGAGTATTAAAAGAGGTCTATATCGAAACCGGCGACAAGAAATACTTAGAGGCTTGCTTGCCCGTGTTTGAATGGATGAAACGTTCACAATTAAAGAATGGTAAATGGGCGCGGCTGTATGAATACGGCAGCAACCGCGCGATTTACTCAACTGCTGAAGGTGAAATCATCTATAACGTTGACCAAGCCAGGCCCGGATATGGCTGGCAAGGCGGGTATTACGACAAAAAACTCGAAGCCGAAATCAAAAAACTACTGAAGTTACCTATAGACCAACGCAAGATTGAAACAAAACCAAAGTCGCTTTCCCTATTGAAGAAACAAGCCCAAGCGGTTATTCAAGAACTCGACGCCCAAGGGCGCTGGGTGATTCCATTATCAGGGACGATGCGGCGCTTTTTTTTAGAAGCAACTAGCAAGAACGATACAACCCTTGGTTGCATTCATTCCCGGACAATTGAGTACAATTCCAGCATCTTGATTGACTGTTTAAACGCGATGAATGAGTAAGGCCATGTTGAATTTAGGTTCTTCCGATATTTGAGTATTTCCCTTGCTGGATGACCTGTAATTTGGTCAAAAAACGATATTCGTCCTATCAATAATAGACAATCCAACTCAGGCATGGGTGCAACTCAGTGAGCGCCTGTGCAAAAAGGCGGAGCCGCACTGAAGCGAGCAGAGTTGTACCCATGCCAAATACAACGATAAAAAATCATCCTTGAGATCATGTCTGGAAATTTTAATTCAATTTGAGAGAACGTATCCAATTCCCGGATGAGCCTGAATTTATTCAAAAAAAAAGAATCTATTTTCCGAAACGAGTTATCTCAACTATAATAGCCATGATTTTTGAGTTGAAATCTAAGTTTCAGTTTGTGCGTTGGTTACTATGCTGGAATCACTCGATTTAGACGTATCCCTCCCTAAAGAGGGGTACAAAGAAGCGTTCTCTCCACTCAAAGACCGTATCGTTGAGCAACAGCGGGCTATCGTCGAAGCCGAGCGGCCTGTTCTGATTGTTTTTGAGGGTATGGAAGCCAGCGGCAAAGGCGACAGCATCCGCCAGGTGGTCGCGCCGCTTGATCCTCGCGGGTTTAAAGTCCACCTGATGAACAGCGTTCTGACTGACGATGAGAGATTGTGGCCTAAATTGCGCCGCCATTGGTTGAGAACCCCCAAGCGAGGTGAAATCGCCATCTATGACCGTTCCTGGTATATGGAAACCATAATGGAGCGCGTCGACGGCAATATGACAGACTCTGAGTGGAGCACATGGATTGACGAGGTCAAACAATTTGAGCGCCAGCTGATTGATGGTGGCACCATCTTGATTAAATTCTGGCTGCATATCAGTAAGAAAGAACAACGCAACCGCTTTAAGACCCGCGAAAAAAGCGCGTATGAAGGTTGGCGCGTGGGCAAAGATGAATGGAAGCGCAATAAGCAATTTGTCCACTATATAGACGCTGCGGATAACATCATCGTTGAAACAGACACTCCCTACGCCCCGTGGACGCTGGTTCCATCAACGGACCGCCGTTACCGCCGGGTGATTGTCATGCGCACGATCATCGAAACCCTGGCCCGCGCGCTTGAGACCCCTCCCGCGACGACCGCATTTGTTAACCATGTGCCCACGCCGTATGAAATTCGCGGCAGCGAAGAAGGCACACTTCTCGACAAGACCAACACATCGGTCGAAATTTCTCGCGACCAATATCGCGAAGAGCTCGATCAATACCAGATGCGCCTGCGCCAGTTAGAATTTGGCTGTTACGCCAAGCGGCTGCCTGTCATATTGGTGTATGAAGGCTGGGACGCGGCGGGCAAAGGCGGCAACATCAACCGCCTGACCCAGAAATTGGATCCGCGCGGCTATAACGTGATCCCCATCTCAGCGCCGCAAGGCGAAGAGGCGACGAAACATTACTTGTGGCGGTTTTGGCGCCACGCCCCTAAAGCGGGCCACTTCGCGATCTTTGACCGCTCATGGTATGGGCGCGTGATGGTCGAACGAATCGAAGGCTTCTGTCGTGAAGACGAATGGAAGCGCGCCTACTATGAAATCAATGAATTTGAACGGCACCTGGCTGACTTTGGCACCGTCATCGTCAAGTTTTGGCTGCACATCAGCAAAGAAGAACAACTTAGGCGGTTTGAAGAACGAGAGAATAACCCCAGAAAGCGGTATAAATTAACCGAAGAAGATTGGCGCAACCGCGAAAAATGGGACGACTATAATATCGCCGTTTCTGAGATGATCGAACGAACCAACACCAACTACGCCCCCTGGGTCATCGTTGAAGGCGACTGTAAACTGTATGCGCGAATCAAGACCCTCAAAACGTTGGTCCACATGCTAGAAGAAAGGTTAAAATCTGCAAATTAGTGGTTCTTCCGATATTTGAGTATTTCCCTTGCTGGATGACCTGGAATTTGGTCAAAAACGATATTCGTCCTTTCAATAATAGACAATCCAACTTAGGCATGGGTGCAACTCAGGGAGCGCCTGTGCAAAAAGGCGGAGCCGCACTGAAGCGAGCAGAGTTGTACCCATGCCAAATACAACGATAAAAAATCATTCTTGAGATCGTGTCTGGAAATTGTAATTCAATTTGAGAGAACGTATCCAAATCCCGGATGAGCCAAATTAGTTGCGAATTACTCATCAGGGTGAGTTTCTCTCGATTTGACATTGATCTTCTCGTCTTTTTCATCATAGGTCACAACACACTTGTGGCGCGGCGTCTGAAATTTTAACTTCGCTTCGTGCATGCGAAGAAATACATCCGGGTAAATTACGCCCGCGAAGATAGACGGGTTTTTCGTACAATGCAACTTTTTAGCCATGGTTTGATATTGTTCACGTTGCGTCTTGATTTTTTGTTCTAACAAATCGCGCTTTTCTTTGGCCTTGTCTAACACCGCATCATCTAATTCTTGGTAGGATTTAATCGCTTCGTTGAGTTGTTTTAATAGATCAGCATTATTTTTGATCTTTTGAGAATGGGTGGTCATCATCTCCATCACGATAAAATCGACGCCGACTTCAACCTCGGTGCGCGTGCCATATTGAGCGCCAATCACGCGTGAAACAATTGCATGGCCCGCGACGCAAGAGCCGCCGACGATTGCGCCCTTCGCTGAGCGCAATTCAATGTTTCGCACCGCCATGACCTGGCTATTTAAAATTTGGGTTCCAACAGCGACATCGCGCCCTGCCCGAATATCAGCATTCTGTAAAAAGCCCGCAATAATGTCGCGCTGAGCGGTCAAGATTCCTTGCTCTTTACCAAACACGCCTTTTTTGACTTCGATATCTTTACCTGCGGTGATCTCAGCCGCTTCTACGGCGCCGACCACGGTTACAGTCCCGGTGGCTTTCACTTTAAATTCATCCAAGACGCTGCCGTAAATGACGACATCGCCGCGAAAGTCGATGTTGCCGACCGAAAAATCAACGTCTCCGTCAATGTCTAAAATCTCTGATACGCAGAGCACGTCATTTTCAAAGCGATAGCGCCCGGCAATAGATGAATACCAATCCCTGCCGTCGTTTTCAGTCCGAATGCCCTCCCCTGGCTCAATATTCGCAGGTTTACCGGGTTTGCCTTCTAAGATGGTTCCGTGAATATCAAAGCCATTCATTCCCTGGGTCGGAAACTCGACTGACACCAAATGTTCATCCGCCGGAACTTGTGAGAAGTTTTGAAGGTTATAAAAGTCGATGCCGCCGTCTTCGCCGATGGAATAAAATTTCTTACCGAGAGTTGGTTTACACAGCCATTCAACCGAGCCGTTCTTGCCATGTTTTGCGGGCTTGCCGCGGGCGATCTGCCATTGGGATACGGGCGTTAGCTGTTCATTGGCTTGTTTGATGGCTTCGCGAATACGAATACGGTCGATGCCCCTGACCACATTCAATTCAATAAGTTTTCGTTCAATATCTTGAAAGTAGGCGCCCCGCCCGAGTCCTTGAGGGGGGCCAATTGATAACAGCGCCCTCATGCCGTCGTCATCGACTGAAATTGTAATTTCAGCATCTTTGTTATTGGGCCGAACAAATAAGACGCCTTCGCTGACCTTTAATGTTCCCTCAATCGACGAGTAATACTCCAACCCGCTTTTGATGTGAATATTGGCGCCAACCTTGGGTGGTTCGTGGTCGATGACCTGGGCTTCGAGAGTGTGGCCGTGAATGTCGATTCCATGTTGACCAGTCCCGGTATTTTCTAAATTTAATAGGAGTTCATTTTTTCGAACGACAATTTCGACGGTATCATCAATAGGCGCTTCGCCGCCGATCCAAAATGAGCGGCGAAAATTTTCGATGGGGATAGGGTCGCTGCCCACCGCGATGACAACTTCTAATTCGGCTTCCGGTTGAGTGCTGAGGAGCTGAAACGCTTTGAGGGCGTTGCGCTCAATGACCCCATGGGTGATTCCCTTTTCTTTGAGTTGGTTGATACAGGCGCGGGCGTCATAGTGTTTGGGGGGGCTGCCGAAGGTCGGGTGAAATCGAAGCCAGGCTTTGGTGTGGGCCTTATTCATCACCAATGAAACGCCCGACTGGATCATTGTCGCTTCTAACGATTCAGGCTCATCTGTCTTGGACGCGTCGGCTTCAACAATCGTCTCTTTTTTTTTGTTGTCGTCATGAAGCGACTCATCAATTTGACCGAGAAGTTTTTCTAAACGTTCCATGTTTAATTATCCCATGTAGCTGAAAATTATATCATAGATAATCTCAATCGGTTTATTTTATTCACCTATATGTTTTCTTATTCACAAACCAGTGATCTTTCACGGAAGCGGCTACAAGAAGAGATGTCGCAGCAAAAATATTCAGATAATTTGCTAGTTAGCATTTGACCTTTTGGTTACTATACTGTAAGAATGAAGCAATTGGGGAAAGATAACCATCAAAGGAGCGACACAATGAAAGCAATTCACTGGGTATTCTTGGGGACAATCGGCGCAGTTATCTTTGCGATGGGGTGCGCGACCACAGGGTCAACCGGTTCAACGACGGCGACAGGCTCCCATCCACAATTCGAAGGGCTATGTTCGAAATGCCATACGCTTGACCGGGTTCATGTTGCCCACAATGCTTTGTCCAAAGAACAGATGAAAAACATTGTTCAGCGGATGTCACAAAAACCCGGCTCAAATATTGACCCAAACAGCATAGAAGACATTGTCAACCAAATTTATTAGTCAACACGGTTTCCATTCGGCCCTAACAGACAAACCATCCGGGAACAAAATTCTGTTCCCGGTTTTTTTATGGCTTGCCTCTTACTCATTTTCGGTTGCTATCGTATGCTAGTGCATAAATAAACGTTTTGTTTACAAAGGGGGAGCCACCATGAAAGACTCTTTAAAACGCCGTCACTTTCTCGCTGCAGGCGCTTCAGCCGCGGTAGCGATGGGCGCTGGAGTTCAGCAACGGGCTGAAGCATCACAACACGCGGGCCAGGCGCCAAAAATTGGCCTCATTCTTTATACCTTGCGCGACTTTTTAAAAACCCGCGACGACATCGCGCGCACCTTCGAAAAGATTAAGACAATAGGCTATAACAACGTCGAAATCACCAGTTGCGGCGCAGTGTCAAACTCAGAATTAGCGAAACTGTTGAAAGAAAACGAACTGAATGCGGTCTCAACCCACTCCTCGTTTGACCGCATGCGCAACGACATGAACAAAATTGTGGATGAGCACAACGAAATCGGCTGCACCCATATGTGCGTCGGGTCTATGCCAGGCGACATGCGCGATAACAAGAAGGGCTATATTGACTTCGCCAAGCAAGCCAGCGAAGTCGGCCAGCGTCTCGCCGAACATGGGATGACCTTTGGCTATCACAACCACGCCTTTGAGTTTCATCACTTTGACGGCAAATCCGGCCAGGAAATTCTTCGTGCTGAAAGCGACCCCAAGGCGTTCAACTTCGAAATCGACACTTACTGGATCCAGGCGGGCGGCGCCGACCCCGCGCAATGGATCGAAAAAGCGTCAGGCCGCGTCCCCACCGTCCATATGAAAGATATGTTGATGATCGACGGCAACCAGGTCTTCGCTGAAGTCGGCGCTGGCAATCTCAACTGGCCCGCTGTTCTTGCGGCGTGCAAGACAGCCAAACCCAAGTATCTCATCGTTGAACAAGACCGCTGTTATCGCGACCACTTTGAAAGCATCGCGCTCAGCATCAAAAACATGAAATCGTGGGGACTCAACGCGTAAGAATTGTTCAGCATGAATTCAAAACAGCCGGGCGGTTTCGCCCGGCTGTTTGATTTCACTCAAGTGATGAAAGCACTATTATGACAATTGAAACAATATACGTTAATCCACGCATCGCGACCATTTCATCGTCCTCCCGCAGATCCATGATGGCGCCTGCTAGAAACAATGAGAGTCGAACTGAGATGGCAAGATAAACATGCTCCATTTTTGCCAAAACTAAGGCTCAAGAACGTTCACTTTTTCCCCAACGATCGCTTTGGATACGTTGATGTAGAACGCGCGGAACAGGGTGAACTTTTGTGATTCCTCGCGCGTCGGATGGACCGCATTGGTCAATAATATCGCCGCCATGTTATGTTCGGGGTCGATCCATATCATGGTCCCTGTGAAGCCTTGATGGCCATACGCGGTCTTTGAAGGCAGCCCGCCGCCGCCGTGCAGCGTCAGGGCGTCGTCCATGCCCCACCAGCCAAGTAATTGCTCACGGCTGCGTAGAAAACTGCTTCCCTTTTCACGAGGGCCTTTATCAATTTGGCGCTCAAGCATCAATTCAATGGTTTCTTCTTTGAAGATACGCACGCCATTAAATTCACCCTTATTGATCAGCATCTGGGCGAAGACCGCCAAATCGTTGACGGTAGAATATAAGCCAGCGTGACCAGACACGCCGCCCATGACGCGGGTATTTTCGTCATGAACGATTCCCTTCAGTTCTTTGTTGCGCATTGGGTCGTACTCTGTGGGGGCGGTGCGAAGACGGCGCTGCAGGTCAGGCAGATACATGGTGTCTTGCATGCCAAGCGGTTCGAAGATGTTGGTTCGGGTAAATTCGTCTAGGCGTTCGCCAGAAACCACTTCGACCAAACGGCCCAGCATGATGAAGCCCAAGTCGCTATAGGTTCGCTTGTCGCCCGGCTTATAAGCGAGCGAGACCGCTTCGTCGATCTGGCGATAGACATCCTGACGGTCGATGAACATCGTGTAAAACGGAAACCACGCTGGCAAACCTGACGTGTGTGTGATCAATTGGCGAACGGTAACTTCATTTTTCGCGCGCCTCCCAAATGAAGGGATATACCTCGCCACCGAGGCGTCTAAAACCAGCTCGCCGCGTTCGACCAACAACATGATCGCTGATGTACAGGCGACCGCCTTGGTCACTGACGCCATGTCAAAGATGGTCATCTCCATCATAGGCTGGCGGGCGGGCGTGTAAACGATATCGCCGTCAGAGCCGCGCCGCATGATCTGGGTTTGCATGTTGCCGACCGCGCGGCGGGCGATGATCTTGCCGTCTTTAATGACCATGCCGACCGCGCCCGGCCCGCTCTTGTTTTCAATGGCCCCAGACAATTCAGAAAAAGCCGTGTTGAGGTGTTCATAATCAAGCCCGACATCCCACGGGTTGGCCCATGGCAAGGGGTCGGGCACTTGGGAATTGGCGACGAGTGAACTGCATACTATCAGAACAACTATACCAAGCAGGCGAACCTTCATCATTTCATCTCCTTCGGTCACGGCGGCGGCAATGATAGAGTGACACCGGTATTTCTGACTATTGTAGGGAAACTCAACCAACCCATCAATGAAACTACGTTACTCTGACGCCGCGGCTATTGTACTCATCCTTACGATTGCTTGCGCCTTGTTCTTGCCCTATCTGTTTGAAAAGCCCGGTTTCAGCGGGGACAGCATCAAGTTTCAAGCCATCGGCCCGGTGTTAGGCGCTCCACACCCGACCGGATACCCGATCTACATGGGCCTATTGTAGTTGGCGTCAAATGTTCCGGCATCAACCTACGCCTTTAAGGCGAACGCAGTCAGTTTGTTTTTCTCTCTTGCGTCACTTTTACTTTTATATTTGTTTCTAGCGCCTTGGCAATTCACCCTGGACGGCGTTTGCGTTAATCGTGTTTTTCAGTTCAACGCCGAATGTGTGGACGTATTCGTGCGTCGCCGAAGTCTATTCGCTCCATTGGTTTCTGTTGATTGTGTTTATTTGGGCAATGAAAGAATGGCTTGAATCACCGTCAACATGGCGGTTTCGGTTGGTTGTTTTTATACTCACCGCCTCGTTCTTACATCACTTGTTAACAATCACGTTGCTTCCCGGGTTGTTGGCTGTCGCGTTTTTTCAGCGCAAGAAGTTGCCTTCACTACAAAATACGATAATTACTCTACTCATCGCCGCATCTATTCTTATCATCATACACGCGCTCTTTTTCTTACGCCTACAAATGAACCCGCCCTATATGGATGGCGGAGCGATG
>CAZKYC010000020.1:0-57421 GCA_964556895.1 uncultured bacterium
TTGACCAAATTCCAGGTCATCCAGCAAGGGAAGTACTCAAATATCGGAAGAACCATTATTGTGTTGCAGCGGGCGGGGTGGGCGCAACTCTGCTCGTTTCAGTGCTGCTCCGCTTAAAAGCACAGGCGCTCCCACCACTTCGCCACCTTTTTTATAGCAGTTGTCAAAATACCGTGCGGATTGAAGGCGCATAACTGAATCTATCGCTGTCCGCCGCGGCGAATTCGGGCGCGCGTATCACACAGAATTTTGACAAACGCTCTAATTACAAAAATTTCACGAAGTTTGAATTGATGACTGCTGTAGTCTTGTTTTCATCTGTGAAATGTTATGCTATTGTTAGATGATTATAATTTTTGTGTCAAACAGCGTAGATGGCTGTATGGGGAAATCTTATGTTTCGACGTTCTTCATTGATTGTAATCATCATCGTTTCAATGTTTTGCGCCCAGTCGTCTTTCTCAGATATCATTATAAACGAAATTCATTTTGACCCTGATGACAAGACTGAGTGGGTCGAATTTATCGAGCTCTATAACTCCGGCGACTCTGATGTAGACCTGACCGGCTGGTCGGTTGAAAATGCGGTTGACTATCAATTTAACGAAGGGGCTTCAATTTCTGCAGGCGGGTATCTTCTTGTTGGACAAGACAGCGCCGATTTATGGGCGAAGTATCGAATTTCACGCTCCCGAATTCATGCCCCATTTGAAGGCCGCTTGAACAACGAAGGCGAACGCGTCGAACTACGTTCATCCACGGGTGAATTGGTCGACTCGGTTGACTATCAACTCGGGTTTCCCTGGCCGACGGTTGGCGAACCAGAATCAGAGTTTCGGCGTGGGACGAGCCACTCCATTCAATTGTTGAATCCTTCATTAGACAATGACCTCGCAGGCAGTTGGCGGTCTGAGGCGGCGACGCCACTAGAGCAGAACACGGTTTTTACCGATCATGTTCCCCCACAGATTCGCCAAGTCAAACACACCCCCAAACAGCCAGCGTCTGGCGAACAGGTTGTTATCTCAGTCAAGGTCAGCGACCCTGACGGCGTCGCAAGCGTGGTGTTGTTATACCAACAAGTGAACCCCGGCCAATATATCGCGCTGGCTGACGCTGAATATGATACCAATTGGATTTCAATTCAAATGGTCGACGACGGCTCGGGCGGCGACGCCATTGCGGGCGATTTTGTTTTTACCGTTCAAATGCCTGCGTCGCTTCAACAGCACCGCAGTTTTGTTCGGTACCGCATCGAATTTGAAGATAGTTTAGGGAATTCAGTCATAGTTCCATACCAAGACGACCCCCAGCCGAACTTTGCCTACTTTGTCTATGACGGCGTGCCTGATTGGACAGGCGCTGTTCGCCCCGGGCAATCCCCTGAATTGACATACAGCGGCGAAATGTTGAGTTCGGTTCCTGTCTATCACTTGATCAGCAGCCGCCAAGAAATCGAAAAATGCACCTGGAGAGATCAATACAAAGGCAACGACTACCCCTACATGGGGACGCTGGTTTATGACGGCATTGTCTATGACCACATCCCAATGAGAGCGCGCGGTGGGGTTTGGCGCTACTCAATGGGAAAAAACATGTGGAAGTTTAACATGAACCGCGGGCGCCCGTTTCAAGCGCGCGACAACTACGGGCGCGAGTACAACACCCGTTGGGACAAAGTAAACCTCGGCGCCAACATTCAACAAGGCAACTACCTTCACCGCGGCGAACAGGGCATGTTTGAGTCGGTCGGATTTAAACTATTCGACATGGCGGGCATCGAAGCGTCGAATACCAATTTTGTCCATTTGCGCATTATTGATGATGAACACGAAGAGGGAACATTGAACCCGCCATTCACTCCGATTAACGATAGTGGGACGCAATACGACGGCGATTTTTGGGGGCTGTATCTCGCCACCGAACAAGTTGACGGGCGCTTCTTGGATGAACACGGCTTGCCCGATGGAAACCTCTACAAGATGGAGGGCGGTTCGGGCGAGATTCGCAACCAATCGCCCTACGGCGTGTCAGACGCGTCTGATATGGTAACGTTTTTAAATGACCATCGGCGTTTTCCGAATGAAGAGTTTTGGAGAGAAACCACTGACTTGAAGCGCTATTACAATTACCGCTCAATGGTCGAGGGCATTCACCAATATGACATCGCCAACGGCAAAAATTATTACTACTACTTAAATCCAGAAACCGACCAGTGGTTTCAGATTCCATGGGACCTCGACCTGACCTGGGCGAACAATATGTTTGGCCAAGGCGACGACCCCTTCAAACAATCAGGCA
This sequence comes from uncultured bacterium, assembly GCA_964556895.1. Classification (GTDB taxonomy): domain Bacteria; phylum Hinthialibacterota; class Hinthialibacteria; order Hinthialibacterales; family Hinthialibacteraceae; genus Hinthialibacter. The sequence goes on from CAZKYC010000020.1 coordinate 2,302, forward strand.
TACTCAATCACGACGACATCAACACTGAATACCAAAACCGCATGCGCGAGCTGCGTGACTTGTTATACAACCCCGATCAGGCGGGCCAATTAATTGACGAATTCGCCTCATTCATTTATCACCCGACAAAAGAGTCGTTCGTCGACGCTGACCGGGCGATGTGGGACTACCACTGGGTGATGGGGCGCGACGCGGCCAACCGCGGCTTGAACAATCCACAAAAATCCGGGCAAGGCCGCTTCTATAACATCGCCGACGCCAAAGACTTCCCCGGCATGGTGAAACGCATGAAAGACTACGTCGTTTCGCGGGGGAGATGGATAGACAACGTTGTCCTTTCTGGCGACCGGGGCGTTCCCGACACGCCAGCCATCAGGCCAGTCAATGACCATTTTCGCTTAGACTCGCTCACCTTCGAAACCAGCGAGTTTAGCGACGATGAGACTGGCTCCACGTTCTCGGCGATGAAATGGCGCGTGGCTGAGGTCGAGCCGTTCGCCGTTCCCTGGTCGGTTGATGATGACGGCTCTGGTTTGGGCGACGGGTCTGTCATCTTGATCGACGCACAGCAATCCTGGCGCTATTTCAAAGGAACGCGCGAGCCGTCGCAACCAACCCGTTTGTGGCGGCGACTTGAGTTTAATGACATTCGCTTCTTGACAGGCCAAGCGCCGATTGGTTATGGCGAAGCGTTTATCAAGACCAACCTGAGCGATATGCGGTACAACTATACGACCTTTTATTTAAGAAAGACGTTTCGAATCGAAGACCTGAATGCGATTGGCTCGCTGGCGGCGGCGGCGGTGTTTGACGACGGCTTCAATATGTGGATTAACGGCGTGCATGTCGCGCAGGAACATGTCTCTGAAGAAGAACTGCCCTTTGACGCCTTGGCGGACCACCGTGAGAATACGGAATATGTCGACATCGAATTAAAAGAAGGCAAAGACTATTTAGTCGAAGGCGAGAACATCATAGCCGTCCAGGTGATCAACCAGTTCATCGACCGAAGTTCTGACTGTTTCTTTGATATGACGCTTGTCGGCGTATTGAAAGAACAGCCCTCAACCGAACCGGAACCAAACCCAAACTCAGGCACGCAACCCGAGCCGAAGACTGTCTTGCATGGCCTCACCGAACCGCTGAAATATGAGATTGACGCAGTGTGGGAGTCAGAAGAGCGAAGCGATTTCCAATCACAGATTACATTGCCCGCCGATCAATTGGTCGCAGGACGCACCTATCGCGTGCGCGTCAAAATGAAAGACAACGACGGCGCCTGGAGCCACTGGTCTAACCCCATCCAGTTTGTCGCGGAAGAGACCGGTTCAAATGGCTTGGCGAAAGAGAACCTGCAAATCTCCGAGATGATGTATAACCCGCCCGGCGGCAGCCAGTTTGAGTTTATTGAACTCTACAATTCACAGGGGTCTGTCTCGCTCTCAGTAGACGGATTTACGTTTACTGACGGCGTTTCGTATACGTTCCCCACTGGCTATGAATTGGAACCTAATTCGTATGTATTAATTACACCTTCAGCCAATGAGGCGGAGCGTGCGGCGTTCAGGCAATATTACGGCTTGGATGGTTCTGTCAAAATTCTTGGCCCCTACACGGGAAAACTGTCCAACGGCGGAGAACGGTTAACGCTTCAACCGTCGCTGGCGGGCGAAGAGATCATCAACGTTGAGTATTCTGATGGGCGCGGTTGGCCGGTCTCGACTGACGGCGCGGGACACTCTCTTGTTCTGTCTCCATTTCTACTGAATTCTTATAGCAATGACCTTCTTGATTATGGCGGGAACTGGCAGCCCAGCGCCTTGATCGGCGGCTCGCCGGGAGAAAGCGATTCTCATCATATTGACATGCATGTAGTCATCAATGAAATCGCCGCCATAACTGAAGACGGCAGCGACTGGATCGAGATATACAACCCGACAACAAATACATTCAATTTGTCTAGTGTGTATCTGAGTGATGATGACGCAGTGTTAACCAAGTGGGCGCTTCCGTCGGTGGATGTCGCCCCCGGCGAAACCGTTGTGTTTGACGCACAGTCGGGCTTTAACCAAAACGGTGAAGGCTTCGGCGTCAATCGAAACGGCGAGTCGCTGTATCTTTCTTATCTGCCAGATCAGCCGGGCGTTGACCGTGTGTTAGACAGCGTTTCGTTTAAAGCCCAAGAACGGGGTCAAACCTGGGGGCGCGTGAATGATGGCGATTATTGGGCGGCGATGGCGCCGTCGCCTGGCGCGAAAAACCTTGAAGTGAGTCTGTCTGTTTTCATTGATGAGTTCATGTTTCATCCACTGGGTGTGAACGGCTATGAATACATCGAACTCTATAACCAAACCGACGGCGATGTCTCTCTCTTTAATGAAAACGGGCCCTGGCGCATCGACGGCGGCGTAGATTTTATACTGCCAGCCAATACGGTCTTGCCTGCCAGCGGACGGTTGTTGATTGTTCCATTTATCCCAGAGAACGAAGCCGAAGTAAACGCCTTTAAAACGCAATACCAACTTGCTGGCGCAAATCTGAACATTGCCGGCCCATATACAGGCAGCCTGTCTAACCGTGGCGAACGTATTGCGCTGGAAAAACTGGTTGATGTCGATCCATTCGACGGCTCGCTGGCGTGGGCGATTATTGACGAAGTGGTCTATTATGACCGCATGCCCTGGCCAGACGGCGCCGACGGCACGGGCGGGTCGTTGCAGCGCGTGTCAACTCTACACTCAGGGAACGATCCTCTCAATTGGAAACCCGGCTCGCCGAACCCCGGAAGCGAAAGCACCATTGAAACCAGCGTCTTCGAATGGATGATGTATTAGCAGCAAGATCTTTACACTCAGATTTCGCTATCTCTCGCATGAAGAAGTATGGTAGACTAGGTTTATGTAGCGACCATACCGATTTCTATGAGAGCCGCCATGAAACCAGGTTTCGTTTTTTTTCTCGTGAGTGTATTTTTTCTCCCTGTAGGGTTTGGCGCTGACTTAATTGTTTTCAACGGAAAAATCGTTTCGGTTGACTCAGCGTTTCGCATCGACTCAGCCATGGCGGTTGAAGATGGCCGAATTGTTGCGCTAGGCGGCGATGACGACGTGTTGCGGCTTCAATCAAACGACACCAAGCGAATTGATCTGAAAGGCAAGACCGTCTTGCCGGGGCTGATTGATTCTCACGGGCACCCCGCCGCCGCCAGCGTGTTTGAGTTTGACCATACCGTTCCGGAGATGGATTCCATCGCCGATGTGCTTGCGTATATTCGTTCCCGCGCCAAGAGGGTCAACCCAGGGGAATGGATCTGGGTCAGCCAAATTTTTCTCACGCGGTTAGAAGAAGAACGCTATCCAACCAAGGCCGAACTCGACAGCGCCGCGCCCAACCACCCCGTTGTGTTTCGCACGGGCCCTGACGCTTCCATCAACACAATGGCGCTCAAGTTGTGCGGCATTGACGCCGACTGGAAGGTCGACGACGGCGGGCCGGGATACGCGGAGAAGGATAGAACGACTGGCGAGCCGACTGGCATATTGCGCGGCTGTACGCGCTATCTTCCCAGCGCGAAAAAGAAGCAGCCTACAAACGAAGAACACCAAAACGCGCTTGAGGCGCTGTTCGCAGATTATAACCGCGTGGGCGTCGTCGGCGTGACTGAGCGGGACGCGAATGAAGACGAAATTGAGTTGTATTCACACATGCGCGAACAGGGTGCGTTAACTGTTCGCATGTATTTGTCGCGCCATGTCAACGCTTCGGCTTCGATAGATGAAATTGAACAAGTCGTCAAATCTGTTCGGTCGTCTATGTATTACGACGGCGATGATTTGTTGAGGCTGTGCGCCATCAAGACCTTTTCTGACGGCGGCATGTTGACCGGCAGCGCCTTCATGAGAACCCCCTGGGGCGTCAGTGAAATGTATAATATCTCTGACCCCGCCTATCGCGGCACGCAGTACATCTCTCCAGAGATACTTGAACCGATCATCAGCGTCTGTATGAAACACGACGTTCAGTTTACCTCTCACTGCGTTGGCGACGGCGCGGTGCACGCATTTCTGGACGCGTGCAAGGCATTGAACGGGACGTACAACGTTCGCGAAAAGCGCCCAGTGATTTGCCATTCAAATTTCATGAGCGAAGAAGCGGTGCGTCTTTGCGCCGAGCTGGGCGTGGCGGTCGACATCCAACCCGCCTGGCTGAACTTGGATGCGCGAACATTGACCAACCATTTTGGTTATGAACGGCTACGCTGGTTTCAGCCATTGAAGGCGCTATTTGATGCGGGCGCCGTCGCGGGCGGCGGCTCAGACCACATGTTGAAACTGGGCTCGGCGCGATCAATCAATTTTTACGATCCCTGGCTGGGCATGTACACCGCTATCACCCGCGAAGCGAAATGGCTTGATCAGCCGTTGCATGAACAACACGGGCTTTCGCGGGTTGAGGCGTTGCGGTTCTACACGATTAATAATGCCTACATTCTACAGTGTGAAGACCAACGCGGCTCGCTCGAAGTGGGCAAACTCGCCGACTTTATCGTGATTGACCGCGATTATTTGTTGTGCCCGTTGAATGAGATCAAAGACATTACAGTCCACCAAACCTATCTCGGCGGTGAATTGGTGTATTCAGCGTCTTAAACCGGATGTGTTGGAGTATACAATGAAACAATCGCGCAGGCAGTTTATCAAAAAGTCAACCAAAATCGCATCCACCGCGGCGGCGGCGAATGTGTTGTTCTCTTCCAATAGCGAATCCGCCAATGATCGTGTGCGTGTCGGAATCATGGGGGTGCGCAGCCGCGGCGCCCAACTGGCGAAAGAGTTTTCGAAATGCAAGAACGGCCAGGTGACCGTGATCTGTGATGTTGATTCGCGAGTGGTCCCGCCAGTACAAGATTCGGTTGAACAAATGACCGGCAAACGCCCCCGCGCCGAAGCCGATTTTCGCAAGATGCTTGAAGGCGATGAGATCGACGCGCTGGTCGTCGCCGCGCCCGACCACTGGCACGCCATCGCGACCATCTACGCCTGCCAGAGCGGGAAAGATGTCTATTGCGAGAAACCCGCGTCCCACAACCTGACCGAAGGGCGCCTGATGGTCAAAGCGGCGCGAAAGTATAACCGCGTCGTTCAACTGGGTACTCAGCGGCGCAGCGCCATAGCGCTCCAAAACGCCATGAAGTCGCTGGATGAGGGCATCATCGGCGACGCACACATGGCGCGCGCCTGGATCGTCAGCCGCCGCCCCAATATCGGACGCGCCAAAGACCAGCCCACGCCTGACGGCGTCAATTATGACCTCTGGCTAGGCCCGGCGCCTAAACGGGAATTTAATCCCAACCGCTTTCATTATGAGTGGCATTGGTTCTGGGAATACGGCACGGGAGAATGCGGCAACAACGGCATCCACGCGCTTGACCTGGCCCGCTGGGGGCTTGGCGTCGGGTTTCCAACCCGCGCTTGCGCGGGTGGCGCCAAACACTTCTTTGACGACGCCCAACAGACCCCCGACACCCATCTCGCGACGCTTGAGTTTGACGGCGCCACCATCACCTGGGAGCACCGCACCTGGAACCCGTATGGATTTGACGGCAATTCGTTCGGCGTGATCTTTTATGGCGTCGACGGCGTCTTGATCACCGACGGCAGCGGATGGAAGGCGCATGACTTCGACGGTTCGGTGATTGAACAACAAGACGCCCAGGGTGGGAACCATTATCAGAATTTCATCGACTGCGTCATCAGCCGCGAGAGGCCGAATGCAGACATTGAGATTGGCCATACATCAACATCGCTGTGCCACATCTCAAACATCGCCTACCGGACGCGTTTGAACCTTGAGTTTGACTCTCAATCACAACGGTTGATTGGCCTGGGCGCCGAACAAGCCAACCAATATGTATGGCGAACCTATCGCGAACCATTTGTATTGACCGAAGACGTCTAATTGGGAAATAGTATGGCGCCGTTGAAAGCAACCAACATCCAACTGAGAACAATGGTTGAGGAAGACCTGCTTCAATGCCAGCAGCTCAAGCAAACCATTGGGTGGAACCAACGGCTCAGCGATTGGCGGCGCTTTCTCTCACTAAACCCATCAGGCTGTTTCGTCGCGGTGAGCGCTGAGCGTATTGTCGGGACGGTGTGTACGGTCGCTTACCAACAATGCGGTTGGGTGGCGATGGTGATCGTTGACCCAAACTACCGCCGCCTGGGCGTCGGGCGCGAACTGTTGCAGCGCGGCATCAACCATCTCAGCGAGCGCGGCCTGACAGTTAAACTCGACGCTACGCCGCAGGGCAAACTGCTCTACGACACACTCGGCTTCAAAGACGAATACACGGGCGCCAGGTTTGCGTGTGACTCATTAAACCTTGACGGCCCTTCAGGCGACGCCTGCCAACGAATAACAGCAATAAACGAGATCGAAGACTTAGACCGCCGCATTTTCGGCGACGACCGCAGCCATGTGCTTCAATCGTATTTGGATGTGCATCCAGACTACGCAATTTGTATAAAAGACGGCGGCCAATTGGTTGGCTATCTGTTCGCCAGAGAAGGGCAGAACGCGTTCCATATTGGACCCTGGGTGGGGGTGAATAAAGAGGCTGCCAGCCGCCTGCTGCTACAGTGTCTTACAGAACGAAAACCAAAAAGCGTGTTTATAGACATCGTCGCGCCAAACCCACATTCAAAAGAGATGTTGCTCCATTTAGGGTTTCGTGAGCAACGTCCGTTCATTCGTATGTACCATGGGACGAACCAGAATCCTGGACAGCCGCATCATGTTTATGGTATGAGCGGCCCTGAGTTGGGATGATTACTAATGAGATCGAGTAATTGTGAATGAGTCGCTTGCCTGTATCGATTAAGGATGAAGCGCATTTAGACGATTTTCTCTCAACGCCAAGAGAAGAACTGGTTGACTATTTCTCTCAGCTTGAAGGCGATGTTTTGGTGTTGGGCGCAGGCGGAAAAATGGGGCCGACCCTGGCTAAAATGGCCCGCAACGCGCTGAACCAGGCCAACCCTTCATTGAAAGTGATTGCGGCGTCGCGATTCAGCAACAGCGACGCCCACCGCGATCTTCTTGATCATGGCGTCGAGACCATACAATGCGACCTGATGAACCGCACCGCGCTTGAGCGCCTGCCGTCGTGTCAGAATGTGATCTACATGCCGGGAAAAAAATTCGGCTCCGATGGCGCCGAGTGGGAAACCTGGGCCATGAATGCCTACCTGGCTGGCATGGCCGCCGAACGGTTTGATCAATCGCGCATCGTCGCCTTCTCAACCGGCAACGTGTATCCATTTGTTGCGGTTGAACGCGGCGGCTGCGCTGAAGACCACCCGCCCGGGCCGGTCGGCGAATACGCCCAATCGTGTCTGGCCCGTGAACGGATGTTTGAGTATTTCTCCCGCAAGAACCAAACCCCTGTGACGCTGTTGCGGCTAAATTACGCGGTCGAAATGCGCTACGGCGTATTGATGGATATCGCCCAAAAAGTGGCGAAGAACATCCCCATCGATCTGACTATGGGGTCAGTGAATGTGATTTGGCAGGGCGACGCCAACCACTATGCGCTGATGGCGCTTCAACACTGCCAGGCGCCCGCCGCGCCGTTAAACCTGACCGGATTAGAGACCTTGTCAGTGCGCAAACTCGCCCAACAGTTTGGAGCGCGCTTCGACAAGGCGCCTACATTCGAAGGCGAAGAGGCCGCTACCGCGCTGTTGAACGACGCTTCGAAGTGCATGCAACACTACGGCGCGCCGTCAGTTCCCGTCGAAACGGTGATGGGTTGGACCACCGATTGGGTGAAGCGCGACATGCCGACTTGGAACAAACCCACTGGCTACCAAACCCGGTCAGGAAAATTCTGATGACAAATTACCCTATGCCTGCCCCGGCAATATTGAAGGCGCTGCATAAAGGCCAAGTGGTCCCGGCCCACCCGTTGGCGCTTGATGAAAACCGCAACCTTGATGAACCGCGCCAACGCGCATTGACGCGGTATTATCTTGACAGCGGGGCGGGCGGAGCGGCGGTGGGCGTTCATACCACCCAGTTTGAGATTCGTGACTCGAAACATGACTTGCTGAAGCCTGTCTTGACGCTTGCGAAAGAAATTTTCGATGAACACCAAACAAACACTCCCTCACGCCCGATTGTTCGCGTCGCCGGAATCTGCGGCCAGACCGACCAAGCGGTTGAAGAGGCGGCCCTGGCGCGCGGCCTTGGCTACCATATTGGATTGGTAAGCCTGGGCGCATTACGCGATTCAACCGATGATGAATTGATCGACCACACTCGCGCAGTCGCTGAAGTTGTCCCCTTGATGGGGTTCTATCTTCAACCGTCTGTCGGCGGGCGTTTGTTGGGAGTTGATTTCTGGCGGCGGTTTTGTGAAATCCCCAATGTGGTTGCCATTAAGGTTGCGCCGTTCAACCGGTATCAGACGCTTGATGTAGTGCGCGGCGCGGCGGCCAGCGGCAGGGAAAGTGAAATTGCGTTTTATACCGGCAACGACGATTCGATTATTTATGATTTGCTGTCGACGTTTAAGTTGAATGGGGGGGCTTCCTGTCGTCCGCGGTTTGTCGGCGGCTTGTTGGGCCATTGGGCGTTTTGGACAAAACGGGCGGTCGACCAGTTGCGCGCAATTCATACAATTCATGACCAGCGAAGAGAAATTCCACAAGACCAGTTGGCGCTTGCCTGGCAGGTGACCGATGTGAACGCAGCGGTGTTTGACCCTGCCAACCAGTTCGCGGGCTGTATTTCGGGCATCAATGAAATCCTGAGACGGCAAGGGTTGCTCGCGAACCGAAACTGCTTAAACCCAAATGAGACCTTGTCGCCCGGCCAAAGTGACGAAATTGATCGCGTCTATCGAGAATACCCTCACTTGAACGACGACGATTTTGTCAAAGAAAACCTTGACCGCTGGCTTACATAGCGAACGCCAATCTAGCCCTCGCCGCCGGGCGTGATACACTACTCATTCTTCATCAAAACAAATTGACAAGGAGTCATTCAATGCAGGTATTTACGTTATGGGTGTTGGTAGGGATTACAGCGTTTTTGGCCGCGTGCGCCACCACCGCAAAACAAACCGCGACTGGCTGGACCGTCTTGTTTGACGGGAGTGATATCAAGCAGTGGGACGTGATCGAAGGCGGCGATTGGACCATTGACGGCGATGCGCTGGTCGGCGGCAACGGCCAGAATTGGACGACCAATCCCGAAGTGACCGGATCGTATTTGCGGACTAAGAAAGCCTACGGCGATTTTGAATTGTCGCTTGAATACGCCATCAACCAACGCGGCAACAGCGGCGTGTTTTTCCGTTCATCAAAAGAGAAAAACCCGGCTTTTACCGGCTATGAGATGCAAATCACTGACGCGCATGGACGCGAGTTAAACGAGAAAAATTCGGGCCTCTATGACGTAGTTGGCCTCAGCAAGAACGTGATAAAGCCATCGGGCCAGTGGAACCACGCCGTGATTCGCGCGGTCGGCCAGACGATCACCATTACCGTCAATGGCGAGAACGTATTAGAGCATACAGGCGGCCGCCAGCTCAAAGGCCACATCGGCCTTCAAAACCACGACGAGCGGTCTGTGGTCAAGTTTCGTAATGTGAAAATACGCGAACTATAAAACTAGAAGCCATCTAAAAAATGCTGTCGCGTTACTGCGGGCGGCATGGGTACAACTCTGCTCGCTTTAGCGCCGCTCTGCATACAAGCACAGCCGCTCCAAGAGTTGCACCCACGCCTTGATTGGTTGTTCAATAATGGAAAAGCCGAAACCGAAAAAAACAATACTTTTTTAAGATGGCTTCTAGGATTGCTTGGATGGCATTTTGAGCGATACCATCGCGATCATCCCACAACAAATCACCACAACAAACATGGCAGCCCGCAGAGAGTAGACTTCTGCGAGGCCGCCTACCGCGACCGGGCCAATTAAAAAGCCTCCATACCCAAACGCTGTTGTCATCGCCAGCGTCTTGGCGCTTGAACGCGCCGCCGCGCGAAACAACACAGGTACGACGTTCGCCAGGCCCGCGCCCACGAAAAAAAAACCGATCAGAAGGGCGTACGCATTCATCGCTACGAGCGCAGTGAATAAACCCAGCGTTGCGATAACCGCGCCGATAAAGATCAGTTGTATTCGCCCGAACTTGACGGTAAGCCAGTCGCCAGAGAAACGCAGCGCCGCCATCCCCGCCGCGAATGCGCCGTAGCCGAAACTGCTCAATTGAATCGACGCGCCGCTCTCTGTCATCAATAACGCCGTCCAATCCGCCATCGCGCCCTCAGAGACCAGGCAAACAAACGCCAACGACGCCAAGAGGGCCAAAGAAACAGCCTGTTGATTGTCGTTGGGTTCAGTTGGAGAACCTTGCTGACGCCTTGGCGTCGGTGACACAAACAGTGTGGGCAAAAAAGTCAATCCACTGATGAGGGATAGAAGAATCACCGGCGTGATTGAATGGTGGTCGTCAAATATCAAAAAAGAACTAACGACTGCGCCAGCTAAACCGCCGACGCTGAAGGTTCCATGAAAGCCTGACATCCAGGCTTTCTCGCAATGTCGCTCGGTCTCCGCCGCGTCGGCGTTTGCGGTGACGTTCAGGCTTCCATTACACGCGCCGAACAAAAAAACCGCCAACGCTGCGCTCAAATACGTCGGCGCGACGTAAGGCGGAATAAACAAGGCCGAAATGGTCAAGCCAATCCAGCTACTGGCTCGACGGGGCGTTACGGTCCTCAACAATGCGGGCGTAGTCATCATGGCGGCGACGCCGCCCGCGGCCAATAATAATAACAAAACGCCGACTTGGCCTTCCGAGAGATCAAGCCGGTCTGTTATAAGTGGAATGCGCGACGCCCAGGCGCCAAAGATAAACCCGTCGGCGAAAAAAAACGCCGCGACCGTCAACCATTGTTTCGCGGCGTTTGATTGACTCATTCATTCTCCAGTGGTATCCATTGTACAGCGTCGGCGATGACGCTTCCGCTTGTTCCTTTGGTGAGAATTGTGACTTTTGCATCCTTCGTGCCATCAAACGTATACACGCCTAGCGTGGTGAAAAGACCGTCATGTTCAGGCTTTGTCTGTTGGTTTATCTGTTTTGTGGTTTGGTCATTGGCATGGTGAATAACTACTGGAATAGTGGCCGCCCGGTTTGAATGAGCTGAATACGACAGCCGAACTTCATACTTGCCGGGTTTTAATTTCGCTGAGAATGTCGCTGTTATCGTATCGCTGGCTTGTTCATTGTTGTGGTGGTAGCCGTTGTTGACGAATGGCGTGATGGCTTTGCTTGTTCTCCAGTCGCCGCTAAACACGGCGTCGTTGTTGTCAACCACGGTTCCCGCCAATTCAGATGATTTGATATCGTGAGTCGCTTCGATTTCAAGAACCTGCCCGTCATTTAACAATTTCGCCTTCAAATATTCATAGGGCAGGTCTTGGACCGCGATGCTGCGTTCAAGCGACATGATCGCCGCCGTCGCCGCCGACTGGCCGAGGATCATGAAGACTGGCTCCATACGAATCGAACCGAACGCAATATGGCTGGATGAGATGCAGACCGGGACCAGAAGGTTTTTGCATTGCTCGCGCTTTGGCGTCAGCGAACCATAGGCGATTTCATAGGGGCTGGGAGGATGTACGCCGATGTCGCCCTCATTTTGAACGAAACCGTCGGGTTTGATGTAGCGCTGAACATTGTGTGAATCCATGGTGTATGACCCCATGCCCACAGAATCGGGCGTCACCCTCTCGTCGAGACAATCGTGTTCGGTCATTACATAGTCGCCGATCATGCGGCGCGCTTCACGCACATAAATCTGATGGGGCCATCCGCCGTTGTCTTTGAATTCGTCTTTGGCCAGCCCCCATGTCGCCATGCGGGTGCGAATCTCGTCAGGAACGCGCGAGTCGTTGGCGATGAAATACATCAGCCCTTTTTGGTAATTCTCGTGTTCTTTGGTGATCTGTTTTCGGGTTTCATACGATCCCTCAGGGTACTCATAGTTATAGCCGATGTTGTCTGTACTAAACGGGCCGTGGTTGTTGGTGTCGGTTTTGCTGTTTGGAACCGGGTCAAACTTTCCAAACGCGGCCCGCCATCCCGCCTTAAAGTTTCTCGCTAACAATTCATATTGAAACGGGTCGTATCCTTCAGGTTTAGGGAAGGGAATGCGGTTCTCAGGGACGTTAGTCAAACACATGCGAAAACAATACGCCTGAATTCGCGTGTCGCCTTCGCCTTTGTTGCCGGGATGTTCTGCGCTGATGCGCGGGAGAAGGCCGCTGGACGGGTCGCCCGGGACGACATACGGCGAAATCTCATACTCAAACCAGTGGTTATGATGGAGCACGCCGACCTGAACGCCGTTCCACGTCTCGCCATAGGTCGCGTTTGACTCGCGGCCAACGTGATAATCAACACCTGCTGACGCCATCAGGTCGCCTTCGTAAGTCGCGTCGATAAACATGCGGCCCTGGTAGGTGTTTCCCGATAGCATGGTGATCGAGGTGATGCGCCCGTCTTTTATGACGACGCCTTTGCCTGGAGCGCGGTCCAGCCACTCGTTGCGATAGACGGGAATCTCATATTCGTTCACATAGTCTTCAAAAATTTTTTCTGCGACATGCGGTTCAAAGATCCACATGGTGCGCTGGGCGCCGTCGATGGCGGGCGTGCCTTGGCCGCGGTTGCCGTATTCGCTGCGTTTCTGCCACTTCCACGCGGCGGGGTCTTGGTAGTGTTGATAGACGCGGTGGTAAAAGTCGCGGCTCAGCCCGCCGATGACCGATTTGTTGCCGCTGTCGGTCCAGCCCAGGCCGCCGCTGGTGAGGCCGCCCAAATGGGCGTCGGGGCAAACGATGACCGCGCTGGCGCCCATGCGCTTGGCTTGAACGGCGGCGATTACGCCTGATGACGTCCCGCCATAGACGACGAGGTCATAGGTCTCGGCCCAAGACGTTGGGTTCATGATTGACAACGTGATGATGATTAGAAGCAGGTTTCTCATGGCAGTCTCCCCGTGAAAAAACAGGCGACCTGCGAACGCTGCAGACCGCCCGAGAATAATCAACGCTGGTTTCCTATACGATCATGAGGCGAACAAAAAATACCACTATTTCCTCAGTGAATGTGGCATGGGTGTAACTCTGTTCGCTTCAGTGCGGGCTTTCAGGCCCATTTGCACAGGCGCTCCCAGAGTTACACCCATGCCTGACATCAGTCGTCTGATGTCGAAACCGCAAGCTTGGTCTCGAACAACAAAATGTATTGGTGTTCTCGTTAAAAACGTGTGTCTGGTTTTGTGATGTCTAATTCTTTGATCCAGATATTTCGGTATAACACTTCATGGCCTTCACATTGCAACTTTAAGCCCTGAGGCGTGTCGGTGATGCCGAAACCGTTGTCATTCCCGCCGTCGACGCCTGAGTTGGGGCCGCCCCACACTTTTTGAATGCTGACGTTTTCATGGGCTTTGACGCCGTTAAAATACATACTGACCATGGCTTTTTCGCTGAGTTTACCGTCTGTGAAGCGCGCCGCGCGAAACACGATATCATAGGCGTTCCACTTGCCCAAGCCGTTATAGGCGTCGTCGGGGCCGACCGCTTCGTTGATGACCGCGGCCATACCGTGTTTGCCCTTGTCGCCGTCTAGCACTTGGATTTCATACCGGTTCTGAAGATAGACGCCGCTATTGCCGCCTTTGTGTGGAATCAAAAACTCTACATGCAGACGAAAGTCGCGATAGGGCTTTTGGGTGACGATGTCAGCTGCGCCATAGAGGCCGCCGTCAGCCGCCGGGTCCCATGTCATAACCACCGTACCGTCATCGACCGGGTCGTCGACGATTTTCCATTTGATGGGCAGCGACGAGTTAAAACGCGGGCCTTCCCAATAGGTCCATTTATCGTCCAATATGTTGCGACTGCCGTCAAATAAGACTTCGGCGCCCTCTGGCGGCTTGGCGCTGACTCCGATCGATTTTGATGCATAGTCGTTTTCAGACGCGAACGTAGAAGAAAGGCAGAAAGCGATCACAGCAATGACCGTAAGCAGTGTATTCATAGGAATCGAGCGGGTTGAATTCATGATTGGTTTCCTTCGTCTAGAATTTTAGAACTTAATGGTTCATCTTATCAAATAGGCGTAGACAAAATCAAGTTTGTTGAAATTGGCTCCATGAATACATTGGTAGAATCCATATCAAGGACCTGTGAAAAGCGGCTGCTTGATGAAAAATGGCTGTTGGCGCCATCGCTGCGCGTCGGCTGGCAGTGGCTCGACGCCGCTTCGCGGTGCGGGCGCCCCTTAGTGAACCTTCACGTCAAGACCATTCAACGCATCGTTTTAGACGCGGCGGCCCCGTATATGGCCGCAAACGGGTTACAGTTTGCTTCTACTCTGCAGGGCGCGTTATTGGTTGAGTCAATTTGGAGCCAGCTGGGCGAAGATGATAACTATTTTCACAATCTAGAGCCAAGTTTAGACCTGTTTGAACGAATCTACCGTTCGCTGCAAGATTTGCGCATGGCAGGCGAACCAGGATGGGACGCCAACCATTTCGAATCATCACTCAAAGCCAAGACACTCCAGGTGATAGACCAGAATCTAACGAAAGCCCTCGAAGAAGCGAAATGGATTGATTATTCAACCGCGTTGTCAATCGCCTTGGAACGAGTTGAGCCGGAAGACGGTTTGGTTGTTATCACTCCAGAGGATGTCGAACTCAACGATGACGAGTTGTTGTTTATTCAGCGTATTTCATCTCATCAAGAAGTTGTTGCTGAAGACCCTCAACCGTATCAGCCGTCTTGTGATATTGATCTGCTTGGTAAAGAGAATGACCCACCGAACCGCTACGGGCCGTTTCAAGACGGCAGCGTGTCGATCTATCACGCCTTGGGCGAAGCCAATGAAGTTCGAGAAGTGTTTCGGCGATGTATAGAGCGGCAAATCCCTCTTGATCAAATCGAGATTGTACTTACCGATCCCCAAACCTATGTTCCATTGTTGTATGAAATTTCGTTTGAGCCTGATTGGTCTGACGAGAGCGAAGCGCTGCCAATCACTTTTTCTGACGGCGTCCCCATAACCTATTCAAAGCCGGGCAGGGCGTTATTGGCGTGGATCAATTGGGCCGAACAAGAGTATTCACAAACGGGGTTATTGTCGCTCTATTCTGAACAATTGATTCAACGCGGCCAATCAGTATTCACTAACAATAATCTGGCGTCGGCGTTGCGTAGGCTGCCAATATATTTCGGCAGAGAACGAACGCTGAATTGTATTCAAGACAAAATCCGGTCGCTGCAAGCCCGGCTTGATATCAATAAGGAAATGTATGAAACAGACGAAGGCCAAGTGAACCATGGCGCCCTCGCCTGGCAACAAAAATTGTATCAGGCGCTGTTTGAAGAAATTGAACGGTTGTTGCAACTGACTCCAAAGCGTGATGCGAAAATAGAAGAAGTTATTCAGCAATCAATTCAATTTTGTGAGAGATACACAGACAGCAATTCAGAATTTGATTTTCACAGCCGCGCTCGAACCATAAGCGAACTAAACAATCTAAAGGATATTGTTGACTTTGGGCTGGAGATCGAATGCGTCAACGGGTGGCAATTAGTGAAATCATTGCTGTCAACCTTGTCGGCGATGGGCAGCGGGCCAAAGCCCGGCGCCATTCACGCTTCTCACTATATGACTGGCGGACAATCAGGCCGGCCGTATGTTTTTATTGTCGGGCTGGATGGCGCTCGCTTTCCCGGGGCGGGGGCGCAAGACCCAATCATCTTAGATTCAGAACGCAAAGCGATTTCAAACCATCTGGTTACCGCAGGCGGGCGCGTGCAACGAAAAATTCAAACCATGAACCGCCTGCTTCACCGATTGAACGAAAACGTGACACTAAGTTTTTCGTCATTTGAACTGATGGACGCGCGTGAACAGTTTCCTAGTTCATTTCTATTGTCAGCCTATCGCGTCATCAACGGCGACCAACAGCCTGACTTTGAAACGTTGATGAAGTCAATTGGCGCCCCCGTCTCATTTTCGCCGAACTCATCGGGCCAGTGTTTGAATCAGCGCGAGGTTGATGCGCTGCTCGCGGCGAATGGCCAGGGAGATTTGGCGCAGGTCTATGAACGCTATCTCCACCTTCAATCAGGCGCCAATGCGCTTCAACAACGACAAAGCCATGACTTCACGGTTTATGACGGCTGGGTGGCTGAAGCGGGGCCGCAGTTAAACTTCTCAAACGGACGGACCGCCTCTGCCAGCGCGCTCGAAACATTGGGCGCGTGTCCACTGGCCTTTTTCTTTCGATATGGCTTGAAACTGGAAGAGCCTGAACCCATCACAGTCGAAGACGAGTGGCTGGACGCGATGGTCTTTGGTAGCCTCATCCATCAGCTGTTCGAGCGTTTTATCAAAAAACGAATCCAAGCGAATGAACCTGTTTCTTTCAGCCAACACCGCGCCGAGTTGATCGACATGGCTGAGCGAGAGATCAGTCTCCATCGTGATCTCTACCCACCCAGCGGAGAACACGCCGTCTCGCGGCGCCGCAACCAGATTGTCTATTGCATTGATACATTTTTGCGTTCAGAAGAATCGCTTCAAAAAACAATGGCGCCCCAGTTTGTCGAAGCGCGAATTGGATATACCAAACACCATGGCCAACCCGTCGCCCTCCCCTTGCCGAATGGCGAATCATTGCAGGCCTGTGGGACCATTGACCGCATCGATTTGCTCGTTTCAGGCCAACCCAACCGGTACGCCATTTGGGATTATAAAACCGGCGGGACCTATAAATTTCAAAGACGGCAAAGTAAGAAAAAGTGGGACTTGCTTCAACAAGGGCGCGTTGTTCAACACGCGTTCTACACGACCCTGGTTGACCAATGGCTAAAACAGAATATCTCAGACGACGCGCAGGTTTCACAATTCGGCTATTTTTTTCCAAGCGAAAAGGGCGCTGGCGAACGTCTCGCCTGGTCGGCTGACGAATTTACTCAGGCAGGCAATGTGTTTTTGCATCTCAACCGCATCGCGTCTATGGGGGCGTTTCTGCCAACCAATGACGCCGATGATTGCCAATTCTGTCCATACCAGTCCATCTGCGGCGATGTAGAACACCAGGCCGAATGCAGCGCCGCCAAATTAAATAATCCCCAAACTGACTGGTTGGCGCCGATGAAGGAGTTAAGGCTTGATGCGCTCGAATCCTAAACTGCCCGACCAACCGGTTCGTGACAACATTGTTTCTGTCCTTGATGAGAACTTTTTAATTGAAGCGGGCGCTGGCACCGGCAAAACCACCGCGCTAATCGGGCGCATGTTAGCCTTGATTAAGCAGGGCAAGTGTACAAGTGATTCACTGGCGGCGATTACCTTTACCCGAAAAGCGGCGGCGGAACTGCGCTCGCGTTTTCAGGTGAAATTACAAGACGAGGCGCGAACGTCAAAAGGCGTTGAACAACAGCGCTTACGCTCAGCGCTTCAGTCGATTGAACAATGCTTTATCGGCACCATCCATTCGTTCTGTGCGCGGCTGTTGCGCGAGCGTCCAGTAGAAGCGGGGGTCGACCTCTCATTCACCGAGTTGGATGACGAATCTGACAAAAAATTCCGCAGCCAAACCTGGGACGGCTATGTCGCGTTGTTGTATGAAAAGAGGTCCCGCCTACTTGAGCAACTGAACGAGGTTGGTTTACCGGTTGGCCAGTTGCGGTCAGCGTTTCTAACGATTACAAACTACCCTGATGTTGACGAATGGCCTTGTGAAACATCCAATCCGCCTGATGCCAAAGTGTTCATTCAGTGCCTTCAAGACTACATCTCTCACATTGATGAAATTTCTTCCGCCTTTCCACAAGACACGGGCAGCGACGAACTCATGCTGCAGTATAAAAAACTCTCCCGGTTGGCGCGGGCCGCTGACTTTCGTCAACACAAAGATGTGATTGCGCTATTGAAACTATGTAAGACCGTTAAAGTCACCCAAAAAAACTGGCCCGACGGGCAACAGCAGGGAAAGACGGAGAAAGAACGTTGGCAAGCGTTTTGTGAGCGCTATCAACCATTGCTAGACCAGTATTTAGGCTACCGGTATTCCATTGTCTTGTCTGTGTTGCGCCCGGCAGTCAATTTGTATGAAGAAACAAAACGCCAGCAGGGCGTCTTAAACTTTCAAGATTTGCTCTTGTATACGGCGTGTATGTTGCGCAATAGCCAGACTGCCAGGCGATACTTTCAAACAAGAATCACCCATTTATTAGTCGATGAGTTTCAAGACACGGATCCCATTCAGGCTGAAGTAATGATGTTGCTAACGGGTGATGATTTGGATGAGGTCGATTGGACCAAATGCCGCCCGGCGCCCGGTTCGTTGTTCGTCGTCGGCGACCCAAAACAGTCTATCTACCGATTCAGGCGGGCCGACATTCAAGTCTACAACCAGGTGAAGGCAATCATTCAACGACATGGCGGGCGCGTCAGCGCGTTAACGACAAACTTTCGAACCGATGGGCCAATTCTTAAATTTGTGAATGAGGTGTTTCAATCAAAGTTTCCTAAAACAGCGACGCCCCAATCGCCTGAATATATCGCGCTGGAGGGGCCTGTGCCAGAAGACATGGATACGCCTGCGCACGTATATTCATTAAGTATATCCGAAGACTGTAAGACAACAGATGAAATGGTCGCGGATGACGCAGACCGCATCGCGGCGATAATCGCCGCTCAAATCGCAGGCGGCCGCCCAGCAAATGGTTTTATGATTGTGACCTTTAAAAAACACCATATGTCTGCATACGCCCAAGCGTTGCAACAACGCGGCGTTCCTTACCAAGTGACAGGCGGCGGAGTGTTGGCTGACAACCAAGCCAATCAATGGTTGGCGCTTTGTTTGAAGGCGGCCATTCAGCCTAACAACCCAATTGCTCTGGCGGCCTTGTTGCGCAGCGGCCTCTTTGGTTTTAGTGACCCAGAATTGTATGCGTTTCAACAAGCGGGCGGCGTGTTTCAATATCAACGGTATATCCCGCCGGGAGACGCACAACAGAAGAAAGCGTTTGAAGCAGTCTTTGCGAAACTAAAACACTACGCCGACTCGTTCAACTCGTTCCCTCTTGTGGTTGCGTTGCAGCGAATGGCTGACGACCTTGGGTTGTTCGCCTGGTGCAGCGCGCAACCGGAATCCAATTTTCTTTCGGGCGGGCTGGCGAAATTGATCGAGTCCATTCGGGTTAAGCAAAACGAATGGACGTCGCTGGACGAGTGCCTCGATTATGTAGACGCCGTATTGGCGGGCGACGCAGCGCTGGACGGTGTGGAAGCGAAGCCGCCGTCTGACCCTGGCGTTCGAATCATGAACCTGCATAAAGTGAAAGGGCTTGAGGCGCCGACTATATTTCTCGCTGACCCGAACGGAAAATCTAGCCATGCGCCGTCCGTGCATATTCAACGAAGCGATGGCGCCGTAAAAGGCTATTTTGTCGTCGAAGAACCAAGCCCGTTCGGCTATCACCAAACCACGCTCGCCCAACCAGAAACCTGGCAAGAGTTTCAAGAAATTGAACGTCAGTTTCTCGATGCGGAGTTTTACCGTCTTCTTTATGTTGCGGCGACTCGCGCCAAACATCAACTGATAATTTCGAAGCGGGTGAAAGGGCCCCATTGGAACCCCTGGCGGGAGCTGGTAGACAATCTGCCAGAGTATGAATGCGACACGGATGAAATCAACCTGGTGCAAACAGACGTTCGGCCTGTGAGTGAAAACGAATACGCTAGAGGCTATCAAAACAATTGGCCAAACCTGTTAAAACCTACATATCAGATTATCTCGTCAAAAGACCACATCGTCGATTCATTCAAACCAGTAGGGGCCAATCACGCCAATCGGGACGAGTCGGCGTTAGAATGGGGCAATTATGTCCATTCCATGTTAAGGCTGCACATCAAACACCCAGAATTAGACATCGAAAGCGTCGCCCAACGGATTGGTGAAACAACCAATATTGGAGACGAAATGAAAACCCGTGGAATTGACATGCTGCGCGCTGTCCTCAATTCTTCTATATTGAAACGCGCCAGAAAGTCCTCTCAGTTTTTTACGGAGGTTCCGTTTCAGTCGTTTGATATACCCAGCGTCCCTGCGATCAACCGCGGCGTCATCGACTTGGTGTTCAAAGAAAACCATGGTTGGGTGATCGTTGACTATAAAACGGACGCCGTTTCAAAGAAAACACTACACGCCCGCTTTGCGCATTATCTTCCTCAGATCAACGCTTACGCAGACCAATGGGCGCGCGCGGTGCGCGAGCCCGTGGTTGAAACAGGCTTGTATTTTGTTTCAATTGATGAATATGTCTCTACTTGTTGAAACGCCTTAATAGGCGGCTTTTTTCATCACTGTGGCCAGCGTCGCGTAAACGGTTGTCCAGGCTTCTTTGGTTTCAGTCGTGAAGGAGTCGCCGAGGCCTTGTTCGAGCGTCCACAACAACGCTTCGCCGACGGTGTCATAGTGTTCCGCTTTCACGTCGTAATCCACATGGCGTTTGGCCAGGTCTTCAACCGCTGGAGTAATTTCATCCAACTTCGTTAAATTGGTTACCGCCACGGCTAACATCTGCATCAACTTCTTGCCTTGTTCTTTCATGTCGCCTTTAAAGAGCGGCTTCAGGCTTGGGTCCAATTCAAACAAACGCCCGTAAAACAATTCCGCAGCGGTGTCTGATATCGGCGCGACTTTTTTCCAACTGGCTTGAACCAACTCAATCTGTTGCGGCGTTAGGTTGCTCATAATGTCCCCTTAGTAATGTTGAAGCGAATGAGGTGTGGATTCATGGTGGAAGGTGAATGTTTGTGTATCATAATCGAGATGCCATGCGCAGTGAATCCATCGAGTATGTGAAAATTCGAGACTTGATTAATGTTCTCTGTTTTATCCATGATTTGAACAATTTGATTTTTGTGTTATACTGAATTACAATTTTAATGAATTCTCTCTCAGAAGTACAAAAAAACAAAACTAACAATATCTTCAAGTTGTAACACTCGAGTGGCGGTGTGCGCATCGGCGTTCAAACACTGCGTCAATCCATCGCCCTGCGTTAATGGCGCCAAACCAGTAATAATTGCAATTCGGTTGCTGTGCGACTACATACCAAACCGCATGAATGTAGTAAGGGAATATCAAGACAAACTCTATATGAAGGTAAAACCATGCAGCCCTCATTATCCAATCTCAAAACGACAACAAACACCAAGGCGGGTCGTTTGTATATCGCACTGATCAGCGTTCATGGCTTGATACGGTCTGACCATCTTGAGTTGGGGCGCGACGCTGATACCGGCGGTCAAACGACCTATGTGCTCGAACTCGCCAAAGCCTTGTCGCGCCAAAAAGAAGTCGAGCGCGTTGACCTGTTTACCCGGCGAATTTTTGATAAGCGAATTGACGAAGAATACGAGCGCCCTCAAGAACCATTAAACGAAAAGGCCTTGATCATTCGGTGTCAATGCGGCCCGCGTCGGTATCTTCGAAAAGAACTGCTTTGGCCCTATCTGGATGAATTCGCCAATGAAATGTTAAAGCATTTTCGCGCGATTGGCCGTACGCCGAATTTTATTCACGCCCATTACGCCGACGCAGGCCATGTCGGTAGAAAAGTGTCGCAATTATTAGGCGCGCCGCTTATTTTTACCGGCCATTCGCTCGGCCGTGTAAAACGCCGGCGCTTGATGGAGCAAGGCATTGCTGAAGAAAAAATCGAATCCAAATACGCCATCACTGAACGCATCGAAGCGGAAGAAATGGCGTTGTCAAATGCGGTAATGGTCGTCACCAGCACCAACCAGGAAATCGAAGAACAATACAAGTTATACGAAAACTATCATCCTCAACAAAAAGAAGTCATCCCGCCGGGCACAGACATCTCACGCTTCTGTCCATCTCGCCGGCCTGTTCGCTCCTATTCATATATGGCTGAGTTAAAGAGGTTTTTGACTGATCCATTCAAGCCGATAGTGGCAGCGATTTCGCGCGCTGATGAGAGAAAGAACATCAACGGGTTGGTTCACGCCTACGCCAACCATGAGAACCTGCGAAACCTGGCCAACCTAGTGATTGTCGCCGGCAACCGCGACGACTACAAAGACATGGAGCCAGGCCAGCGCGACGTGTTGCAATCGCTGTTGTACTTGATCGATAAATATGATTTATACGGTTCGGTCGCTTACCCCAAACACCACTCGAAAGACGATGTGCCTGATTTGTATCGCATGTGCGCCAAAAGCGGGGGCGTGTTTGTGAACCCCGCGTTGACCGAGCCCTTTGGCCTCACCTTGATCGAAGCGGCCGCCTGTGGCGCGCCGATCGTCGCGACCAATGACGGCGGCCCTCGCGACATAACGGCGCATTGTCAGAACGGCGTTTTGATCGACCCGCTCAACCATGATGAAATTGCAAACAAAATTTTCTCAATAATCAACAATCCTGCTCAGTTGCGGCAATACGCTCAAAATGGCATAAAGGGCGTGAGAAAATACTACACCTGGGACAGCCACACCAAAACCTATCTCAAAAAAATACGGAGGCATATCCTGAAAACGAAAAGCCCACTCGTTCTCAAACCTTCTGGAAAGCGCCTGCTTGAAGCAGACCGGCTGTTTGTTACCGACATCGACAACACCTTGCTCGGCGACCCAGGCGCATTGAAAAAACTGGTGCAACGCATAAAACAAAACGCCGGCAAGGTCGGGTTTGGCATCGCAACGGGAAGACATCTCGAAAGCGCCGTGGAGGTGTTATCTGAATGGAACGTCCCGCGGCCTGACCTGTTAATCACGTCTGTCGGTTCAGAGATTTACTACGGTGATGACCTTAAGCAAGATATGGATTGGAGTAAACACATCAACTACAAGTGGGAGCCCGACCGGCTGAAAGAGTTTATAGCGGAGTTTTCTGGCCTGACGCTTCAAGACGATGTGAACCAGCGCGAGTTTAAAGTCAGCTATTTATACGACGCCGATGAGGCGCCGTCGATTCGTGAAATCAAAAAACACTTACGGGCTAAAAGGTTTCGCGTGAAAGCCATTTTGTCACATGAGGCCTATCTTGATTTTCTCCCCTTGCGCGCTTCAAAAGGGTTGGCGGTGTGGTATATGGCCAACAAGTGGGGCGTGCCCATGGAACGAATCTTGACCGCTGGCGATTCGGGCAATGACGAAGAAATGTTAAAAGACCACGGGTTGTCAGCCGTCGTCGGCAACTATAGCAACGAACTCGAATCGCTGCGAAACAACCCTACCGTTTACTTCGCTCAAGGCGAATACGCCGCGGGCATTCTCGAAGCGATGGACCATTTTCAGTTCTTTGGCGATATTCAATACCCAGAGGTGGAGTTGGAATGATAGACGACCTTCAAGCCTTGCTTCAAACCAAACGAAATATTCTTTATGTGTTCTTTCGAAATTTCTTATCACATGATCGTCCGTTCTTATTGCGGTCGGATATTGTTGATGAGTATCAGGCTTATCTCGGTTCATTGCCGAATGAAGAGTTGAGCGATTCGGCCTTTGACGACCTGATCAACCGCGTTCAAGAGGCCGTCGTTCGTTCTCCGTGGATCGATTTCGCCTATCGCCCCCGTATTGGCCGCTGGGCGTATGTTCGCATTCATGTCGAAGAGATGCATTGCGAAGCCATCGACGCCTCGGTTTTTCTCCAGTCAAAGGAACGCCTCTCAAACCCCCGTCAACGAGACGACGATTGGGTGTTAGAAACAGACTTGTCGCCGTTTAATCGCGAGTTTCCCAAATTAAAAGAACCGAGGTCGATTGGCCGCGGGGTGGAATTTTTAAACCGCAATCTTTCGAGCCAGCTGTTTAACGACTTGTCAAAACAGGGCGACATCTTGCTCCGGTTTCTTCAAGTCCATGAATGCATGGGCCAACAGCTGATGCTCAACGACCGCTTACAGTCGATTCATCAACTTCAAGATTCGGTCAACCAGGCCCTCGATTCTTTATCTCGCCAACCCAAAGACGCGAACTGGGACGCGGTCGGCCATTCTTTGCAAGACCTTGGGTTTGAACCGGGGTGGGGCGCAACAGTCGAGCGCATGACCGAGACCCTATCCTTGTTGTCTGAACTGTTCGAAGCGCCAGACCATGAACGTCTCAGTGAATTTCTGGGCAGAATTCCGATGATCTTCAATGTCGTCATTCTGTCGCCGCACGGGTTTTTTGGGCAGTCGAATGTACTCGGGAAGCCCGACACCGGCGGCCAGGTTATTTATATTCTCGACCAAGTCAAAGCGCTTGAAAACGAAATGCGCAAACGATTGGCAGACCAGGGCATCGACTATGACCCGCGCATCCTGGTAATCACTCGTTTGATTCCTGAAGCGGGCGAGACCACCTGCGACCAGCCGCTAGAACCGATCTATGGGACCCAAAATGCGGCCATTGTACGAATCCCGTTTCGTAATCAACAGGATGAAGTTGTGCCGCATTGGATTTCGCGCTTTGAAATCTGGCCCTATCTAGAGCGCTTTTCTAAAGACGCTGAGCGTGAAGTGTTGGCCATGTTGGGCGCGCGTCCTGATTTAATCATCGGCAACTACTCGGACGGCAATCTGGTCGCGAGTTTACTGTCAGATCGCTTAAAAGTGACGCAGTGTAACATCGCCCACGCGCTCGAAAAAACCAAATACCTCTTCTCTGATTTATATTGGCAAAACACCGAAGACCAATATCATTTCTCGTGTCAATTCACCGCCGATTTAATCGCGATGAACCGCGCCGATTTCATCATTGCCAGCACCTACCAGGAAATCGCCGGCAATGAAGAAAGCGTTGGACAGTACGAAAGTTATTCAACGTTTACCATGCCGGGGTTATATCGCGTCATCAACGGCATTGATGTCTATGACCCTAAGTTTAACATTGTGTCGCCTGGGGCCGATTCGGATATTTTCTTTCCCTATAGCGACGCCGAGCGCCGTTTGAAAGAACTGCATTCAGAGATCGAAACTATTCTGTATGCTGAAGACTCCCCGGGCCATCGCGGCCAGTTGCTTGACCCCGGCAAGCCGATTATTTTCAGCATGGCGCGCATGGACCGCATCAAAAACCTGACAGGCCTGGCGACATGGTATGGCGAGAATGAAAAACTGCGAGAAATGGCCAACCTTGTGATTGTCGGCGGCAATGTGGACCCGGGCCAATCGGGCGACCATGAAGAACGCGAACAAATTGAGTCTATGCACTCGCTGATTGACCACCATCAGCTCGAACCCAACCTGCGCTGGTTGGGAATTCGCCTCGACAAAAACTTGTCGGGCGAACTCTACCGCTATATCGCTGACAAGGGCGGCGTGTTTGTTCAACCGGCCTTGTTTGAAGCGTTTGGCCTGACCGTGATCGAGGCGATGAGTTCGGGGCTGCCGACGTTCGCCACGGTATACGGCGGACCGCAAGAGATCATCGTTGACGGCGTCTCTGGTTATCATATTGACCCTAACCATGGCGAAGAAGCGGCGCAAAAGTTGACTGAGTTCTTTCAACATGCTCAAAATGATTCCTCCGCTTGGACGCGCATCTCAGACGGCGCCATCAAGCGCGTTGAAGAAAAATACAATTGGCCGCTTTACGCCGAGCGCTTGATGACCTTGTCGCGAATCTATGGCTTCTGGAAATACGCCACAAATCTCGAACGCGAAGAGACCCAACGCTACTTACAGATGTTTTACGGACTGATGCTAAAAAAACGAATGGAGTTGTTTTAATTGTTACTTGGTTGAAAACGTGATCGCATACTCGCTAAGTGCTCTCATGCCGTTAAAGTTCAATTGTATACAGATGCGGCGGGCGTGGCTCTCAACCGTGCGGGCGCTGATGTGTAGCGCGTCGGCGATGGCTGACTGGCGCTTGCCTTTACTTTTCGACATGAGAGAAACCCTTCCGTTTCATTATTTCTCTCACTTCACATGGCCCAATTCTAGAGGGGCGCGTCATAACACCTTGCTGCTACTGTGCCATATATGTTACCTTCGTGGCAGATAAGTCAATTGTAGGTCAGGCCTTTGAAACCACATTTTAAACAAGGCAAGAGCTAAAACTAACATAGATTCAATTCATAGGGAGACATTGCGATGGAAAAAATAAGCTTTTATATTTCGTTGTTTGTTTTGACAGCGCTAAGCGCCGCCGCTGCGACTGATATCACGGGCGAGTTGCGCCAATGGCACAAAGTGACACTGACCTTTGACGGCCCTGAAGCCAGCGAACAAAGCGAGCCAAACCCGTTCGTAGACTACCGCCTTCAAGTTGAATTCAAACACGCCGGTTCGGGCGAAGTCTTTTCTGTTCCTGGCTATTTCGCCGCAGACGGAGACGCCGCCAACACCGGCGCCGAGAGTGGAAACAAATGGCGCGTCCATTTCGCCCCCAACAAAACCGGGACATGGAACTATACCGTTTCGTTCCGCAAAGGTGAAAACGTTGCGGTGAGCGACCAGAAAAATCCTGGCGAGCCTGCTGAGTTTATGAATGGCGAAACGGGAAACCTGGTTATCGCCGAGAGTTTCAAGACCGGACGCGACATGCGCGCCAAAGGCCGCCTTCAATATGTTGGCGAGCGCTATCTTCGCTTTGAAGGCAATGGTGAATACTTCTTAAAAGCGGGCGCCGACGCTCCTGAAAATTTGTTTGCCTACATGGACTTTGACGGCGACTTTAAAACCGACGGCCACAAAGACCAATGGATGAAAACCTGGGAACCGCATATCAAAGATTGGAAGCCTGGCGACCCCACCTGGCAGGGCGGCAAAGGCAAAGGCCTGATCGGCGCGATTAACTATCTCGCCTCAAAAGGCATGAACGTCTTTTCGTTTTTGACATTAAACATTACCGGCGACGACCAGAATGTCTTCCCCTACACTCACTATGACGAACGCCTTCGCATGGACGTCTCACGGCTCGACCAGTGGGAGATGGTCTTTGAACATGGCGAAAAACGGGGCATGTTCTTACACTTCAAGACCCAAGAAGCCGAAAACCAATTGCTTCTCGATAACGGCGATACCGGCGTCGAGCGCAAACTCTATTACCGCGAACTCATCGCCCGCTTCTCACATCACCTCGCCCTGAATTGGAACCTGGGCGAAGAGAACGGCTCGTGGCACAACATCAAAGGCCAAAGCGCCGAACAACGCCGCGCCATGGCCCAATATTTCTATGACAACGACCCTTATCATCACCACATCGTTATTCACAACGGCGAGTGGTATGACGATTTGTTTGGCGACCAGTCAAAACTCACTGGCGCGTCGCTTCAAACCAATAAGCCCGATTTCAGCCGGGTCTATTCCCAAACCCGTTTATTGATCAAACAATCACAAGAAGCGGGCAAGCCCTGGGCCATCGCCTGTGACGAACCCGGCGACGCCCAACATTCGTTAATCACTGACGAAGAAGACCCCAATCACGACAACGCCCGCAAGAACGCGCTGTGGGGCGTCTTTATGGCTGGCGGGTGGGGAATCGAATGGTATTTCGGTTACAAACATCCACACTCAGACTTAAGCTGCCAAGACTGGCGCACCCGCGACAAAATGTGGGAACAGTCGCGCTTCGCCTTAGACTTTTTTAAGAACTACGACATCCCCTTCTGGACGATGCGCGCCCAAAACGAACGGTCTCATTCAGACGACTGGGTGTTAGCGAGTGAATGGGACGCAAGCCCTTACTACTCCGTTGTGTATACCAAAGACGGCGGCGACTGCGTCGTTGACCTGCCTGCTGGCTCGTTTGACTATGGTTGGTTTAACCCCCAATCGGGAACCGGCCTGACCGGTTTGGTTAACGCCGGCAGCGTGAGTGGAAAGAAAAATACAAAACTCTCGGCGCCAAATGCCCGTGATTGGGTGTTGTTAATTGGCCCCAAAGGCCAGTTAAACCCCAAAGACATGGGGCTGGCGCCGTCCACAATTGAGTTGTTCTCAATCTATGACTTTGAGTTTTCAAAAAAGCCCGGTTACGCACCAGGTTACCGAGACAAAAAAAACAAAGCGCTCGCCATTGATGCGGCCAAATACAAAGACAAGTTTGCCGCTGGCGAGACGACGTTTCCTGGCCCTTCGGGCAAATATGACGTCGTCATTACGACTATGACTGAGATTGACGGCGAGTCATCCTATGTTTTGATCGTGAATGGAAGAAAAATCGGCGAATTTCAAAACCCGGCGACTCAGAATGATTACGCCCAAGCCCAACACCGCTGGAAGAACGTAACCATCAACAACGGCGATGAGATACTGCTTTCGTTTAGCTCTCATTCGAACGGAAAGGTTCCTGAAGACGGAGCGTTTGCGTTTTCGCGCGGGCGTTGGCGTTCGCTGGCCTTTGTGAAACCAGGGGCCGAGTATGGTCCCTTTGTCGCTCTTGATCAACAAGTCGAAGCGCCAAAACAGCCCGACCCAGACACGAGTGACTTCACCTTTGACTTTGACCCCAAGTCAGTCAAAAAGGCGCATGAAGAAACAAACGGTCTGGTCGTCGTAGAAGCCGAGAATTACGCTAAACAATCAAACACCAACATCCGAAAATGGTATAAAACGACCACATCGAACACACCTGACGTTCAGCCCGACCCAGACGAAAACCACGCCGCGGGCGCCAGCGGCGGGGCCTATCTTGAGATTCTGCCTGACACCCGCAAGAACCACTCGCAGAAACTCATCCGCAACGAAAACTTTACTGAAGCCCCCGGCCGCATCGCGGTGTTGTATTACCCAGTCTATATCAATACGCCGGGCCGCTATTTCGTCTGGGGCCGCGTCTGCCCCACTGGCAGCGAAGACAACGGTCTTCATGTCGGCTTGGATGGTAAATGGCCGTTCAGCGGCACACGTATGCAATGGATATCGCAAAACCAAGAATGGCATTGGGACAGTAAAAAACGCACCGAAGAAGTCCACACCGGCGTCCCGTATTTGATCTACCTTGATATCAAAGACCCAGGGCTTCACACCATCATGTTCAGTATGCGTGAAGACGGTTTCGAACTCGACAAGTGGTTGATGAGTACTGACAAAGACGTCTTAAACCATCATGACAAAAGTTTGGGGCCGCAAGAAAGCTCTCTGAAATCCGTTAATTAGATATTCATTCAATTTCTAATACGAATCCACTCACAGCCGTGCGTGGATTTTTTTTGTTTGAGAAAGTATTTTCATTAGTATACTAAGTTTATGAATAAAACAGATCCACTCATATTACTCACGGGCGCGACTGGTTACATCGGCGGGCGCTTGTTGCCACTGCTGTCAGAGCGCGGGTATCGTGTGCGTTGCTTGACCCGCCGCCCTGTGGCGATGCAGTCGCGCGAGTATCAAGGCGTTGAAGTCGCTGAGGGCAATGTCTTAGACCGTGGTTCTCTCATTCAGGCGATGAAGGGCGTCGATGCGGCCTACTATCTGGTCCATTCGATGGGGTCGCGAAAAAAGTTCGAAGAAGAAGATCGCGCCGCGGCCCACAATTTCTCAGAGGCCGCCAAAGCCGCCGGCGTAAAACGCATCATCTATCTGGGTGGATTAGGCAGCGCGGAGCACAACTTGTCTTTGCATCTAAAATCCCGCCATGAAACGGGTCGCATATTAAGCGAATCGGGCGTATCTACCATCGAATTCCGCGCGTCGGTCGTGATTGGTTCGGGCAGTCTGTCATTCGAAATGGTTCGCGCGCTGACCGAGCGGCTGCCTGTGTTGATTACGCCGCGTTGGGTGTCTGTGCCAACTCAGCCGATTGCCGTGAATGACATACTCGCCTACTTGCTCGAAGCGTTGGATGTCGAGTGCGACGGATCTCGCGTCTACGAAATTGGCGGGGCGGATGTGGTTTCCTACGGCGACTTAATGCGTGAATACGCCAATCAGCGCGGCTTGAAACGGCTCATGGTTCCAGTGCCTGTGTTGACTCCGACCCTGTCGAGCCTTTGGCTGGGGTTGGTGACGCCCGTCTATGCGCGCATTGGCAGAAAACTCATCGACAGTATCCGTAACCCGACCGTGGTGAATGACGCCTCCGCCCTTTCTGATTTTTCGGTCAAACCGATTGGCGTTAAACAGGCCGTCGCCGCCGCCCTTCAAAATGAAGACCACCGTTTCGCCCAGACGCGTTGGTCTGATGCGCTTTCGAGTGTGGGGCGCCAGCGAGATTGGGGTGGCGTCCGGTTTGGATCGCGCATCATTGATTCCCGCTCAATGGTTGTCGACGCTTCGCCTCACGACGCCTTTCTGCCCATTGAGCGAATCGGCGGCGCCAACGGCTGGTATTACGGCACCTTTTTATGGCGCATCCGGGGTTGGATTGACCTGGTAGTCGGCGGCGCCGGGCTGCGGCGTGGGCGCCGCGACCCAAACCATGTGTCAGTCGGCGACACGCTCGATTTTTGGCGCGTCGAAGCGATTGAGCCGGGCCGTTTGTTGCGGCTTTATGCTGAAATGAAAGTACCCGGTAGGGCCTGGCTGCAGTTTGAAGTCGAACCGAACGAAGAAGGAAGCGTCATTCGCCAGACGGCCATGTTTGACCCGATGGGGCTGCCAGGCTTGTTGTATTGGTATGCGCTATATCCCATCCACCAGATAGTTTTCGCTGGCATGTTGCGAGAAGTCGCCCGCCGCGCCGTTAACTAGTTCGCGTCTTTACTCTTGTATGCTCAAATGATGCGTTGAGCGTGAACACGAACAGATTTCCTCATTCAATCCCGCCCTGTTATCGAACGAAAATGCGCGCGCAAAAAATATCGGCGACAACGCTTACGCCATCACTTAAATGTTGCAACCAATATTTGTCTTGTTGTAAGACCACCAAAGAATGGTGAGGTGTACATCCGCTCCAACCATCCAGACTACGCCATGCCCGACCCCGAAGAAATAACTAAAAACGGCTCATCCGGGAATTGGATACTGAATAAAAATTTCCAGACACGATCTCAAGGATGATTTTTTTATCGTTATATTTGGCATGGGTACAACTCTGCTCGCTTCGGCGCTGCTCCGCTTTGTTGCACAGGCGCTTACAGAGTTGCACCCATGCCTGAGTTGGATTGTCTATTATTGATAGGACGAATATCGTTTTTTGACCAAATTCCAGGTCATCCAGCAAGGGAAGTACTCAAATATCGGAAGAACCTTAAAAACCATCTCAACAACCCATATTTTTTTTAGCGATAGTCTAACTAACGTAATAAGCATTTTTTTTTGGCAGTCAGGGTTATTTTGAGTAAAATAGAATGAACGTTAAAACGTTCAGGCATGCTCAAGTTCTACATTTCTTGTCAGCGCGCGCACGAAAAGGAGAATTTGAGCATCCTAAATCCTAATCCTCGAGGTACAAAATGAAGATACTCAAACCAGTTTTACTAGTGTTACTTGCTGTCGGCTTAATGGTTCTACCAAATTACATATTCTCACAAGAATTGGATATCGTTGACACTGCCGCCAGCATTGATCGCTTCTCTACATTAGTAGCCGCAGTTGGAGCGGCGGATTTAGTCGATGTGTTGAAAAGCGAAGGCCCCTTCACGGTATTCGCCCCTAATGATGACGCATTCGCGAAACTGCCCGCAGGGACTTTAGACTCGTTGTTACTCCCCGAAAACAAAAATCAGTTGATCAATATATTGACTTACCATGTTGTACCTGGCCGCCTACTCGCAGCGGATGTTATTGGATTGACGAACGCAAAATCTGCAACAGCGAACCAACAATTAGTTTCGTTTTCTATAGTTGAAAGCCAGGCTAAGGTCGATAACGCCAACATCATCACAACAGATGTTTTGACCACCAACGGCGTCATTCACGAGATTGACAGCGTCATCTTTCCCGCTGAGCGTAATGACATTGTCGACACCGCGGTTGGCGCAGGGACATTCAACACATTAGTCGCAGCCGTCGAAGCGGCTGGGCTTGTTGACACCCTGAAGGGAGAGGACTTACTGACAGTGTTTGCCCCCACTGATGAGGCGTTTGCGAAATTGCCTGATGGAACTGTTGAATCGCTTCTGCTGCCAGAAAACATTGATCAATTGGTTGCGATTCTCACTTACCATGTGGTCGCAGGCAAAGTCATTGCTTCAGAAGTCGTGAATCTTGATAGCGCGACGACCCTAAATGGCGCCAGTATTAACGTTGAAGTGGTCGAAGGGGCCGTAACTCTCAACAGCGCCAATGTCACTGCGGTAGATATTGATACGTCAAATGGCGTCATTCATGTCATCGACGCTGTTCTGCTGCCGCCGTCGAATGTAACCAATTTTGATTTGTACTAGTACTAATCAGCCGAAAAAACCAACGGAGAAGGCGAGAGCGCCTTCTCCGTTATTCGGTTTTCAATTTTCAGTCTCACAATTTTCTAATGATAATACCTGTATTATTTTCAAAAAAGGGAGAAACGGCGATGAGAAAAAAAATGGCAGCGGCGTTGTTTATCTTTATCGTATTAGCGGTTGTTTCAGTTCAAATACATTCCGCAGAATTGAAAACTCAAAACGTCATCCTCATAACCGCTGACGGCCTACGTATACAAGAGCTGTTTGGCGGGTTAGACTCCATCCTGCTTGACAACAAAGACATGTCGGGAATCGAAAACGAAGAGCAACTCAAAACAAAATACTGGCGCCAAACCCCCGAGCAACGCCGCGAGGCGCTGATGCCGTTCTTTTGGACCACCATCGCTCAACAAGGCGTGATTTTAGGAAACCAGTCTTTAGGCAGTATAGTGAAAGTCAAAAACCCCCATCTGTTTTCATACCCCGGTTATGCGGAAATATTGACGGGAACGCCGCGTCCAGAAATCGACAGCAATGACCCGATCCAAAATCCGCATATCACAGTGTTAGATTACGCAAAAAAGAAACTCAACCTAAACGAGAAGCAGGTCGCGGTCTTCGCGTCATGGAGCGTGTTCAATGCTATCGCGACCCACAATAAAGATTCATTCATCATTAACGCAGGCTTTGAAGCGTTGCCGGATTCGGTGTTGACAGACTCAATGAAGACAATCAATCAACAACAATTTGATCTACTCACGCCGTGGGACACGGTTCGCCATGACGTGGTCACAGCCGAATTGTCTCTGGCTTATTTGAAAGAACATCAGCCCCGCGTTCTTTATGTTGCGCTGGGCGAAACCGACGACTGGGGCCATGAGCGCCGCTATGACCGCGTATTGGATATGGCGTATTATTTTGACCAGTATGTAAAGCGCGTCTGGCAGACAGTCCAATCAATGGACGGCTATCGCGACAAGACCACTCTCATCATGGCTACTGACCACGGGCGCGGCGTGAAGCCTGAAGACTGGGTGCATCACAATCCAAAATACCCCGGTTCTGATGATATCTGGATTGCCGCCCTCGGCCCGGACACGCAGCCAAATGGCGTATTGAAGAACACACCTGACTATTTTCTGGCGAACATCTCCGCGACCCTGTTGAAATTTCTCGGGTTGGATTTCAAAGACTATAACCCCAATGCATTTGGGCCGGTGCAAGAAGCGTTTAAGTGAATAGAAACTTATTTAGTCAGAATTGCGTTTCGAAACGATTTCGCCTGCGTTTTGATGTCTTTCTTCTTTTGTTCGCTAAGGCGGTTGAGATTTCTGACTTGCAGGCTCATGCGCTGGTTGTTTGACAGTTCGTTCTCATGGCGCATGAGAAAATCCCAATACAAGGTTGTGAACGGGCAGGCGTCTTCACCAATCGATTCAGCCGGATTGTACTTGCAGTTTTGACAATAATTACTCATGCGTTGAATATACTTGCCCGTTGCGGCGTAGGGTTTTGACGCCATAAGACCG
Source organism: uncultured bacterium (assembly GCA_964556895.1). GTDB lineage: Bacteria > Hinthialibacterota > Hinthialibacteria > Hinthialibacterales > Hinthialibacteraceae > Hinthialibacter. Next base: position 36,230 of record CAZKYC010000020.1, read on the forward strand.
CCGTCAGCGAACTGAGACATGCCCAAGGTATTGGGCAATTCGACCCACTCGACCGCGTCGACATAAACCGCCAAATACCATTCGTGCACCTCTTTGGGATTCACGCCATACAACTGGGCGAACAGGCCCGTGACCATCAGCCGTTGAATATGGTGGGCGTAGCCATGCTCTAGAGTTTGCGAAATGGTTTGCTGAAGGCATTGCATGTCTGTCTTGCCCGTCCAATAAAACTCTGGCAGCGAATGGTCGGCTTTGAGTGCATTTTTTTTACTATAATCAGGCATAAACAGCCAATAAATTCCCCTGACATATTCGCGCCAGCCTAACACTTGGCGAATGAAGCCTTCAACCGAAGCCAGCGACACCTTGTTTTTTTTGTAAGCGGTTTCGGCGGCGGATATCACATCACGCGGATCCAGTAGTTTGAGGTTTAGGCTCGATGATAAGCGAGAGTGATACAAAAACGGTTCGTTCGTCCATAGCGCGTCTTGATAGTCGCCAAAATTAGGCAGGCGGTTCTTGATAAAATCGTCAAGCGCTTGTTTCGCTTGGTCGTGCGTCACCGGATAATCAAATGAGTCAAGCGAACCTGGATGACCAGCGAATGTTTCATTGACCAATTTGATGACTTCTTTGGTGATTTTGTCTGGCTTAAACGAGCGCGGGGCAGAGACGCGGCCTGGGCCTGATTTGCCAAATGATTTGCGGTTTTGTTGGTCATAGTTCCACTCGCCGCCTTCGGGTCCTTCGCCATCCATCAGCACATTGATTTTCCGCCTGAGTTCGCGATAGAAATATTCAAGCCGCAACTGTTTACGGCCTTTGGCGTGTTTTTTAAATTCGTCAATCGAACAAATAAAGTGACGGTCAGGCCGGATATCGACCTCCACCTTGCGGGCTTTCGCAATTTTCGTCAGCGCGTCTTGAACGCGCCATTCGCCTGGTTCGGTAAAGACAATTGTATCTGGCTTGAAGACGTCTAGGGCTTTGTCGAGTTCTTTGTTGAGCGAGTCGGTTGTTTTGGGGTCGTCTAATGAGTGGTAGTCTACCCGATAATTCTGTGTCTCAAGTTCTTGTTTGAAATGCCTCATCGCGCTGAGAAACAAAACAATTCGCGCTTTATGAGACCAGACATGGGTCGATTCTTGGCTGGCCTCAGCCATCCACACCCTATCGTTTTCTTTATCAAACTCGTCGAATGCGGACGAGCCGATGTTTAGCTGGTCGCCGAGAATGACGATGAGGTTGCGGGTGGACCTTTCGGTTGAAGACATGATTGGACGTTTTCTTTGAGAAATTTCTGTATTATTATTGTACCAACGTAGACGTGCTCACAATAATAATTGCTATTTTTTACGTCGGGGGATGGATATGAAACGGTTTGCTGTAATCTTCACAGCGATTGTTCTTTTCAGCGCTATAGGGACAGCGCGCGAGAGCAAAGAATACGACGCGGACCTTATTTACGACGAAGACAAAATCCCTCACTATGAACTGCCTGAGTTGTTGGTCACGGCTGAGGGAAAACGAATCACCACACCGGAAGAATGGCGCGCCATTCGCCGCCCGCAAATTTTGTCCTTGTTCAGCAACTTGATTTATGGCCGCACGCCCGAACCTCAAAGCCCGATCAAAACCCGATTCGATGTCATCAAAACGAACAAGAATTTCATGAATGGCAAGGCGACGCGAAAAGACGTTCGCATTCGCTTTAGCAACGCCAAGGCGAAAGCCGAGATGTTGGTGTTGGTATTTGTTCCAAACCAAGCTGACAAACCCGCTCCGGCGATTTTGAAACACAGTTTCAACAATACCCGCAACCATGACTTTGATGAACACCCCAACCGTGAGGGCCGGCTGAAAAACGGCTGGCCGCTTGGCGAAATCATTGATCGCGGCTTTGGTTTCATCGCGGTCTATCAACAAGATCTGGTTGGCCACAACGAAGTCAGTTTTCAAGACGGAATCGCTCCACTGTTTTATACGAAAGGCCAGAGTTTTCCTAAGGCCCATGAATGGGGCGTGTTGTCAGCCGTCGCCTGGGGCGCCATGCGGGCCATGGACTACCTTGAAACCGATGGCGACATCGATCAATCCCGCGTCGCGATTATGGGCCATTCGAAGATGGGCAAGGCCGCACTGTGGACGGCGGCCCAAGACCAGCGCTTCGCCTTGGCGATTTCGGCGCAGTCTGGCTGCGCCGGAGCGGCGCTGTGGAGAAGACAGTCTGGCGAGACTCTTGAGAAAATGGTGACGCGGTTCCCCTATTGGTTGTGCCGAAACGCCTGGAAGTTTGTCAATCAAGAAGAAGACTTGCCTGTAGACCAACACATGCTGCTCGCGCTGATCGCGCCGCGGCCTGTGTATGTTCATAGTTCGACGGAAGACACTTGGGCTGACCCGCGCGGCGAATACTTGTCAGCCTATCATGCCAGCGAAGTGTATCGGCTGCTTGGAAAGAAAGGGCTGACTTCTATCGAGACGCCGCCAATTCGAAAGCCAATTATCGAAAGCCAGGTCGGCTATCACATTCGCGAAGGCGGCCACTCGATTGAAGACTATGACTGGCAGCGCTTTCTCGATTTCGCTGACTATCATTTGAAATAAAATTCCATTTCATCTTGTGAAAGGATCATCAAAGCTATGAACTTCGTACGAAATAGTTTGGGAATAACGATTGCCGTTTTGTGTATTGGTCTCGTTTGTTTTTCAGCACATGCAGACCAAATCGAACGCTGGGGCGTATTTGAGTTAGCCTTAACAGGCCCCGATACTGGCAACCCCTATTTGGATGTTTCGCTTAACGCTGAGTTCAGCAATGGTGCAACCCGTGTTTCCGTCCCGGGGTTTTATAATGGAAAAGGAAACTATATCGTCCGCTTTTCGCCAGGCCAACTGGGCGAGTGGAGGTACACAACCAACAGCAATCGCTCCGAGTTGAATAACCAGACAGGCTCGTTTCAGTGTGTCAAACCGTCAAAAGACAACCATGGGCCGCTCAAAATCGTCAATACCTTTTATCTGGAATACGCCGATGGGACGCCCTTCTATTCCGTCGGCACCACAGCATACCAATGGGCCAGCGTGAAACAAAGCATTCAAAAACAAACCCTCGATACGCTAGCAGACAGCCCGTTCAATAAAATCCGTATGTGCGTTTTTCCCAAGTCATATAAATATGGCAATGAAACCGAACCGTGGGCGTATCCATTCAAAAACAAGAACGAGTTCACCCAACCAAACGTTGAGTTTTTTGACAATTTTGATCAGCGCGTTCGCCAATTGTGCGACATGGGAATCCAAGCCGACGTGATCCTGTTCCACCCCTACGACAAATGGGGCTACGCAAAAATGGGCGACGAAAACAATCTGAGGTATGTCCGGTATATGATCGCCCGGTTGTCGGCCTACCGAAATGTGTGGTGGTCTTTGGCCAATGAATGGGACGTGCCCAAAATCAAAGAGGCCATTGACTGGGAGACCATCGGGTCGGCTCTTCAAAAAGAAGACCCCCATCAGCGCTTTCGCGGCATCCATAACTGGTATGATTCTGAAGACCATTTTTATGACCACTCGCGACCCTGGATTACGCATACTTCGACCCAGACATCTCATTTCTATTACGCTGCGAAATGGCGCGAGCAATACAAACAGCCGCTATTATTTGACGAGATGAGATATGAAGGCGACGTCGAAAGCGGCTGGGGAAACATGTCGAGCGAAGAAATGGTCAGCTACTTTTGGATGGCGGGCCTTAGCGGCGGCTATGGAACTCACGGCGATACATACAAAAATAAGTCTGATGATGAAACCGAAGTCAGATGGTGGGCCAAAGGCGGCCTCTTGGTTGGAGAGAGCCCTGAGCGCATCGCATTTTTTAAATCTACCATGCAAGACCTGCCCATAAAAGACATGACGCCCCATTTAGACGACAACGGCTCGCCAAAAAAAATAAGCAACAATGTCCATTCGCTATCAAAAGAGGGTGAAATCTATTTGGCCTATGTCGCCGATAAAGGCGTTACAATTCGCCTTCAACTTTCTGGAGAGAGACCGTATCAATTCAGCGTGGTCGATACATGGAATATGAAGGTCATAGAAAAAGAAGACGTAAAACCAGGCGAGTTTGACTATACGACAACAATGCCATATCAAGCAGTCCATTTAACAGTAGGGAGAAAGTAGTGATGAATCCAAACCGGCGTGAGTTTATTCAATCGGTCAGCCTCGGCGCTGGCGCATCCACGGTTTCAGCCAACGCGAGCGCTGCGGCGGCGAACCAAACGAGCGCCAAGCGGCCGAATATTCTTCTACTATTTCCTGACCAACACCGTTACGATTGGCTAGGAACAACCAAAGGCATTCCGGTCCGTACGCCGAATATTGATAGACTCGCTTCACAGGGCGTTCAGTTTCTCAACGCCGTGTGCCCGTCGCCGGTTTGCGCGCCATCGCGCGCTTGTCTCGCATCCGGGAAAGAATATGACCGCTGCGGCGTTGCTCATAACGGCCATAACTACCCTCTCGACCAGCCGACGTTTTACCAGATGCTTCGCCAGTCTGGCTACTATGTGATGGGCTGCGGAAAGTTTGACCTCCACAAGCCGTCTCACAATTGGGGGCTGGACGGCCGCGTCAACCTCGACGACTGGGGCTTTGACGACGGCATCGACAACGCCGGTAAATGGGACGCGATCAACTCAGGAAAAGAAACGCCCAAAGACCCTTACATGGCCTATCTTCACGACCACGGATTAGCCCAAACCCACGTCGATGATTTCATGAGCCGGATGGGAAAAGGCGGCGCCTTTAAGGCGACTCATGCAACCCCGCTGCCTGACCCGGCCTATTGCGACAATTGGATCGGCCATAACGGGCTATTTCTGCTGCGCCGCGCGCCGCAAGACAAGCCCTGGTTTATGCAGATGAATTTCACCGGGCCGCATGACCCTGTCGATATCACCAAAAACATGGCGAAACTGTATGCTGGAGTCGACTTCCCTCAACCGAACCGAAATACACAGTATGAAGCAGAAAAACATGTGGAAATTCGCCGTAATTATTCAGCCATGGTCGAAAACATTGACCGCTGGGTGGGCGTGTTTATCGATGAACTCAAGCGCCGCGGCGAGCTCGACAATACGCTGATTGTCTTCAGCAGCGATCACGGCGAAATGTTAGGCGACCACAACCGCTGGGGAAAAAACCAGCCTTACCAGCCGTCCACAGTCGTTCCATTGGTGATTCGCGGGCCTGGCGTGAACCAAACCAAACCGATTGATGGGCCAAACACAACGCTTGACCTGGCCGCGACGTTTTTAGAATGCGCCGGGGCGCCTGTCCCCGCTGATATGGACAGCAAATCGCTTTGGCCAATCTTGAACGGTACGGCGCGCCAAACGCGAGACTATGTGCTTTCAGGGCTGGCCCCCTGGCGAATGGTCGACGATGGCAAATACAAATTGATCATCAATTACGGTAAGGAGAAAGAGACCCTGCTCTTCGACCGCAGCAACGACCCGCTTGAAAACAACAACCTGGCTGATAAACAACCGTCACAAGTCAAACGGTTACGAAAATTGTTGATGGTGTAATGAAAAGGCCAATCTGAATAATGGCTAGAATCAATGCGGTTGCTGTTCAACGAACTTCATTTCATGTCGGGTGGTAACCATGAATAAACATTCGTCTTGTGGATTTACCCTGATTGAGTTGTTAATAGTGGTCGCCGTTATTGGTGCTCTTGTGGTCATCGCTGTTCCCAAAATCAAATCCATCAAAGCGATACAGGCTCTCCGGTCGCGGCTGAGTCATAGACCGCTTCTTGTACGGCGAGCGACTTGAGATAGTCATTGCCGTTGGTTTCAAATTCGGCGCCGTCGATCATTCGGTCAATGAAGTCGCGTTGAAAGTAATAGCAACAGTCGCCCGCAAAGTTTCGGTTTTCATAGAAGTATTCATGTTGGGTTTCTGGTTCGCCGAGTTTTTGTATCGTGATGTTGCCGTTGGTATAGAGACGAATGGCGCCGCCAGTCCCTTCCACTAAAAATTCGCCGAAGGTGTAGCGCGGGTTTTCCTGGTTGCTTTCGTTATAGCGGTTGGCGTCCCACAGCGCTTTGGCGCCGCTCTCGAAGTCAAAGAAGACATAGCCCTGGTCTTCGCCCTGAATGACCGGGTTTAACTTACGCAACTGCGCGAACACCCGCTTGATCTCGCCCGCCAGATAGCGGTAGGTGTCGATGAAATGGATGCCGTTCTCATAGACCAATAAGCGTGGATACTCGCGAAAGTAGGGCTGGCGGTTGAGGTAGGCGTCCTGCCCCCAGCCGTCGCCCATGCGCGAGCGAAAATACATCGAATGCAGTTCGCCGATGGTTCCCGCTTCGAGCAGTTTCTTGATCTCGCGGTGCCAGGGTTGATAACGCCAGTTTTCGTGAATGACAAAGCGAATGCCCGCCGCTCGGGCGGCTTTAACGATCTCTTTTGATTCGTCAAACGTCGGCGCCAGCGGCTTTTGACAGACGACATGAATGCCCAAATCAGCCGCCGCTTTGGTCATTTCAAGATGGGTATTGGGCGGGGTGATGATGTCAACAAAGTCAGGCTTTTCGCTTTCGAGCATCTCGCGGTAGTTGGTGTAATGGCGGGCCACGCCATAGTCGTTCATGATCGGCTCCGCACGCTTCATGTCGCGGTTGCACATCGCCGTGATTTCGACTTCGGGGATGCGGTTCCAGGCTTCATATTGAAACGGGCTGAAATAGCCCGCGCCGATGCATACGCCTTTCAACGTCGCCATTAGTCGTCCTCCAGTGGTTTGCAGGGTTGGGCCATCAGCCATAAAAACACTGCCAACACATTGAGCGCTGCGCCGACAAAGAAAAACGGCGTGACCGAACCGGTCCAGTTTTGTAAGTAAGGGAACGCCAGCGCCGTGAGAAACGAACCGATGTTGCCCGCCATGTTCATGGTGCCTGACACCGTCCCGGCGTGTTTGCGCCCGATGTCAATACAAAACGACCATGACGGGCTTAGCGTCATGTCGGCGCCAAAGATCGCGATCGACAAAAAGAGGATTGCGTAGAGAACATTGTCCATATAAACGCTGGCGACGAGGCCGACTGCGGCCAAGAGAAACCCGAGAATCGCTGGCGCGCGTCTCGATAACGCCCAGTGGCCGCGCTGATAGATGGCGTCGACCATCCATCCAGAAAACCAGTTGCCTAACGCGCCTGCTAACAATGGGGCGGATGCGTACAGTCCGGCGTCGACGGTGTTGAGGTTGTACTCGGTTTTAATGTAGGGGAACAGCCAGGTCAAACAGAAGAAGAACGTGAAGTTGCTGCAAAAATATTGCACCATCGCCAGCCACATATTCTTTGATGACGCCATGGCGCTAAAGGAGAGCGTTTCATCATGTTTGGCTTGTTGTTGGCGGTTGTCGAGAATGTACTGCATTTCGTCTTTGGAGATAAGGGGATGCTCTGTCGGTTCGTCGCGGAAGAAGTAAAAAAAGATTAACGACCAGACCACGCCAATCGCGGCGAGAATTACAAAACAATACTGCCAACCGACCAGGCTGATCAGCCAGGCGATTGCGGGCATGGTCAACGCCGCGCCGATTCGCGAGGCGGAAAAGTTGACGCCTTGAACGCGCCCGCGCTCTTTCATGGGGATCCACGAATAGATTGCCCGCGCCATATTGGGGAACGCGCCGGCCTCGCCCGCGCCAAACAGAAACCGCACGATCAGCATCGTCGAGTAGTTCCACGCCGCAGCGGTCAGCCCGGTAAAGATTGACCAAAACGCAACGACCGACGAGAGAATGATGCGCGGGCCAAATTTGTCAGCCAAGTAGCCTCCTGGCGTTTGAAACAGCGCATAGCCCAATGCGAACGATGAAAACACCCAGCCCATTTGGGTGTCGGTCAGCTGCAGCGTCTCGGCGATATCGGTCTTGGCGACCGAGATGCAACTGCGGTCGATATAGAGCAGCATGGAAAGCAGAAACATTAACAAGACTAAAAAATAGCGCATTCGATCATCCCCAAATCGTCAGTCGATAAACCGTAACATACCGCGTATGCCACTGACTGAATAGACCAACCTGTTACGAAAGCAACCATCGTTAAAGGGTGGGGACGTCTCTATGAGCGCCTGTGTATAGGGCCTGAAAGCCCGCACCGAAGCGAAGAGAGATATCCCCACCCCTTCATACATTCTATTTATACCGTTGTTTCAATTCGTCAACTTGTTCTTGATTTAATTCTTGCGCTTCATGGGATTTCAACAAATAAACTAACTTCGCCGTTTCTTCAAATTCTTCCATTGAATACACCGCGCTTTCGAGCGACGCTCCAGACACCACCGGGCCGTGGTTGGCCAGCAATATCGCCTTGTGGTTCGCGGCGACCTTACCGACTGCCTCTGCTAGCAACGGATCGCCCGGCGGATAATAAGGAACCCACGCGAGTTTGCCTAGTTTCATGATGAAGTATGGCGTAATCGGTGGGATGATGTGATTCACGTTTTCATGTTTCATACACGACAACGCGACGCAGTAGGTCGAATGAAGATGGACAACGGCGTTGGCGTCGCGGCGTTGTTCAAACACCGCGAAGTGCATCGGTTGTTCTTTGGTGGGCGGGTCGCCGCCGATGTGTTTGCCGTTCGGGTCGAGTTTTGAGATGCGCGCCGGGTCAATGGCGCCAAAACAACAATTGGTCGGTGTGACCAAAAAGCCGTCGTCGATGCGCACGCTGATGTTGCCCGAGCTGCCTCCGGTCAGGCCGCGGTCGAAGATGGACTTGCCAAAATACGAAATGTGTTCGCGCAGTTTGGTTTCACTCATGATGTCATGTCAAACGCTTTCAAAAAGAAGTCTTCGCTGCCAAAGTTGCCTGACTTTAACGCCAGCGCCATCGGTGGTTGGTTGATTGGTATTGCCCATGGAACGCCGGGGTCAATTTCCGGCCCGATCCGCAGCGCGTTGACGCCCAGGGCTTGCACGACCGCGCCCGCAGTCTCGCCGCCCGCGACGATGAGCCGTCTCACGCCCAAGTCAACCAATACTTTGGCAATATGCGATGAGGTTTGTTCGGCCAGCTCGCCGGCTTTGTCAACGCCAAGTGTTGATTGAATGTCTTTGAGCTGGTCAGGCGGGGCGCTTGAGTAGAACAAGACCGGGCCTGAATCAAGATGTTGATTCGCCCATTCAATCGCCTTGCCAGCGACATCGCTTCCATTGGCGATGTCTAACACATTGATACAAAAACTTGGGCGCGTCTGTTTCATGTGTTCGATCTGGCCTAATGACGCCTTCGAACAACTGCCCGCGATTACTGCGCATTTGCCGCCGATTGCAAGCGTCTGGTGAGGTTGATTTGGTTCTGACGGCGCTGATTGCTTGTGGGCTTTCGCCAGCCCATACGCCACACCCGACGCGCCTGTAACGAGTTTCATTTCTGTTGAAAGAACGGCCCGGCCGATCTCAACTACGTCACCGTCTTGAACCGCGTCAACAATTGCATAGCGGTGGTTGTGTTCTATCGCAGATTGAAACGCAGCCGCAATCTCGTCATGCCCTTGATGGATTATTTCATATGGAATTAAACCAACTGTCCCCTTCGTTTGTCGGCTTAACACTCTCACCAGATTTGAATCAGTCATCGGCGTGAGCGGGTGGTTCTTCATATGCGTCTCAGACAACAGCGCGTCGCCGACAAACAAATGGCCTTTGTATACCGTACGCCCAGTGCGTGGAAAGGCCGGACTGGCGATGGTGAATGGTTCATCCAATGCGTCAAGCAACGCGTCAGCGATCGGGCCGATGTTTCCCTTGGCGCTAGAGTCGAACGTTGAGCAATATTTGAAATAGATAAGCTCACAATTTATATGATTGAGATACGCAAGCGCCCGCAGCGCCTGGCTGACGGCCTGCTTCACTGGCGCCGTGCGGATCTTCATCGCCACGACCAACGCTTCGGTGTTTGACCCATCAACATCAGCAAACTCATCGCCTAACAGCAAGACCGTATTCAGCCCCTGTTGTTGCAGTTCATTGGCGAGGTCTGTCGCGCCAGTAAAATCATCAGCAATGCAGCCCAAAAAAATAGACATGGATTTAACGATGAATTCTCTGTGTTAAATTGTGTTTCATAAGAAAGCCTGTTGCTTGACTTCACAACACAGACTGTTTATACCAAAGATGTGAGGAAGAATAAATCCATAGATGACGAATCTGTTGTAATGATTGATTTACATTCCATTCAATTTACCGGCTCAGGCCTTCATCGCCCTGAATGTGTGTTATGTACACGCGCGGGGTATTTATACGCAGCTGACTGGCGCGGCGGCGTCACGCGCATCGGCCCAAACGGAGAACAAGTCTCTTTTCTTTCAAAGAATGCTTCGTTCGAAATCAAACCAAATGGAATCGCCTTATTGCCAGACGGCAATTTCTTACTGGCTCATCTGGGCGATGACGACGGCGGCGTCTATCAACTCGACAGAGAAGGCAGCCTGACGCCCTACTTACTCGAAGTTGACGGTTCGCCTTTGCCTCCGACCAATTATATTCACCTAGACGCGAAGGGAAGAATTTGGATTACTGTCAGTACGCGAATTTCACCGCGCCATCTCGCCTATCGCCATGACAACGCCGACGGCTTCATTGTCTTGATTGAACACGGTGAAGCGCGAATTGTCGCTGATCATCTTGGTTACACCAATGAGTGTTTGGTTCACCCGTCAGAAAACTGGCTCTACGTCAACGAGACGTTTGCGCGCCGCATGACTCGGTTTGAAATCGCTGATGACGGCAGTTTGCACAATAAACAAATAGTGACGGAATTTGGCCGCGGCGTATACCCAGACGGCCTGGCCTTTGCAGAAAACGGATCAACTTTTGTTACGAGCATCGTCAGTAACCGGGTGATTGAAGTGTCAGACAATGGCCAACAGACAGTCATCGTTGAAGATTTTGACGCGGATCATTTAGGCTGGGTCGAACAAGCCTTTCAAACATCAGAGATGGGCCGCCCTCATCTCGACCAAATCAAAAGTCAAAGACTACAAAATATATCAAGCCTCGCTTTTGGCGGCGACGATCTCAAAACGGCCTATCTTGGTTGTTTGTTAGGCAATGAAATCGCCTTTTTTCAATCCGGTGTCGCTGGCGTTCCGCCTGTCCATTGGGAGTTTGATGATAGGTGTTGAATTGCTACATGTTTGTCAATCAACTGCTCACAAACCGAAATAGGCGCAGGCGCATCTCTGGAGCATCAAATAGATAAACCAGAGACAGTTTGTTTTCTTGAATCAATCAACTGCACGAAAGGCCGTAATTGATTATGTCGAACCAATACACCATTGCTGTTCTTCCCGGCGACGGCATCGGCCCCGAGATTACTCAGCCCTGTATCGATATCATCAACCAGGCGTTATCAATCGTCGGCGGCGTCGAACTGAACGATGAAACCCTGAGCGCTGGCACTGCCGCTTACCTGAAAGAAGGCGCGGCGCTGTCTGACGAAACGCTTGAGCGCGCCAAACAAGCCGATGCAATTTTGCTCGCTGCGATGGGATTGCCTGATATTCGATATCCGGACGGAACCGAGATCGTACCGCAAATTGAACTCCGTGAGAAATTGAATCTTTATGCCGGCGTCCGCCCGGTGCGTTCTATCAAGGGCGCGCCCGTGACCTTGGCCAATCCAAAAGCCCACGACCTCGATTTTGTAATTATTCGCGAATCGACTGAAGGCCTCTTCGCCGCACGGCGCAACGGTGTGGTCGAAGGCGACGCCATCGCCAAAGACACCATGGAAATCACCCGCGAAACCTCTGAACGGTTGTTTCATTTTTCATTCAACTATACTCAAAAGCGAAAACAAAAAGGCAGCCAAGGCGTCCTGACATGCGTTGATAAAGCCAACGTTCTGCCGTCGATGGCGTTTTACCGAAAAATCTTTGATGAATGCGCCCCGTTATATCCTGACGTTGAAGCAAAGCACGCCTATGTTGACGCCGCCGCGCTCAACATGGTGCGTTGCCCATGGATATTCGATGTCATGGTCACTGAAAATATGTACGGCGACATTCTGTCTGATCTTGGCGCTGGTCTTATCGGCGGCATGGGCATGGCCCCGTCAGCCGACATCGGCGACGACTACGCCGTCTTTCAGCCATGCCACGGCAGCGCTCCCGACATCATGGGCACAGGCAAAGCCAACCCGACGGCGATGATCTTGTCAGGCGCAATGCTGCTGGAATGGCTGGGCGACACCCGTCAGGATGACAATTGCACGAACGCATCAACCGTGATATACGATGCCGTCGACCGGGCCTTTGGTTCCGGCGAATTGTTGTCATGCGAACTGAGCGGATCAAGCGGGACCAAAGACATAAGCGAGCGCATTGCCAGTGAATTGAACAAAGAATAGAAACCCTCTTTTTTGCATGAGTGTAACTCTTTGAGAGCCTGTGCAAACAAGCGGAGCGACGCTGAAGCGAGCCGAGTGATACCCATGCCTCACTCAGCCTAAGAGTATGAAGCATTTGAGATCGATTGTATAAAGGGGAAAAGCAATGAATACAATCACACGACGCAGCGCGATGAAACAAATCGCCGCCGCAACCACCGCCAGCGCCTTAGGGGCCGCGTCTCCATTGCGCGCAAACGCCAACAAAACACGCCCCAATGTTGTTCTCATCGTAGGCGATGATATTGGCTTTTCTGACCTGGGTTGTTTTGGCGCCGAAATCAAAACGCCCAATCTCGACCGCATGGCCAATCGCGGAGTACGGTTTACTCAGTTCTATACCATGGCCAAGTGCAACCCGACCCGCTCGTCGTTATTCACAGGCCAATACCTGCCTCGAAAATACGCTGACAACTCACAGCCCTTTTCACAATTAATGAGAAACGCAGGCTATTACACCGCCATGTGCGGTAAGGAGCATTTTGACAACTGGGTGCCCCAGCGTTGTTACGCCGACCAGTGTTTTGATGACCGCTTTATCTATTCTGTCATCAATGAATATTTCATCCCGCCGAGTGGAAAATTCGCTAATCCGTTTCGTTTGAATGGAAACGAGCTCGAGGCCAATGAAATTCCCGTTCAGAAGAAGCCGTTTTACAAGACCGATGTGGTGACGGATTACGCGTTGCGCTTTATTGATGAGTCTCACAAACAAGACAAACCGTTTTTGTTGTATCTGCCCTATCATTCCGCCCATTACCCGCTTCAAGCGCGAGAGGAAGACATCGCCAAATATCGCGGCAAGTACAAACAAGGCTGGGACGTAATTCGAAAACAACGCTTCGAGAAACAAAAAAAGTTGGGTGTGATCCCAAAGAACGCAAAACTTAGCCCGCCCGAAGACAACATCAACAAGTTTCGCGGCCCGTTTCGCGGTAACATCTATAAATACCGCCCCTGGGACGCCGTCCCCGCGAGCGAACAAGACGAGCTCGATCTAGAAATGGCGGTCTTCGCCGCGATGGTCGACAACCTCGACCAAAACATAGGGCGCGTCATCCAACGGCTCGAAGACAACGGCGAACTAGACAACACTTTAATCATGTTTTTCTCTGATAACGGCTCATGCCCCTACGACAGCAACAAAGACTTCTCAATCCCGCCGGGCGGGCCTGCGTCATACCGCACCCTAAGCGCCGCCTGGGCGAATGTAGGCGATACACCCTACCGCTTCTACAAACAATATGGCCATGAGGGCGGCTCGCATACACATTGTATCGCCCATTGGCCCGATGTGATTGGCCCGGGCATGTGTCACCAACCCGCCCACTTGGTCGACCTCTATCCGACATTGCTAGAACTGAGCGGCGCCGAGTATCCCAGTGAATCAGACGGCAAACCCGCTCCTTCACTCGACGGCGAATCGCTCATACCCTTGTTTAAGAATGAAGGCCGCGATGAGCCAGAGATTATCATTTCTGGTTTTAGCGACAGGTTTCGTATGGTGCGAATCGGCGACTGGAAGATTGTCAAAGTCAACAACGGCGATTGGGAACTCTATAACTTAAAAAGCGATCCGACGGAACTAAACGACCTGGCAAAAGATCAACCCAAACGCCTCCAACAAATGGTCAAAGATTATCAGGATTGGCAGAAGGAGTGATGATGATGAAAAAGTATGATAATGTATTAACAAACTATAATCTGTTGTCGGCCTGCCTCGGCGCTCGTTCAATCAGGTTGAGATGGGTTCTTACGCTATTGATATGCTCAACCGTTTTCGTTTCATCTGGGCTTTCTTCAGAAACCAGCGGGGCGGTCGACAAAATTCTCTCCACCTCAGATTTAGTCGCATTCTGGGACTTTGCTGAACCCGCGGGCGAAAAGCGTATATCCAAAGGCGCAAAGCAAACTTACGCTCTCGAAGAAGTCAATGGCCCCATTGAGCGCGTCAAAGAAGGCCCGGTTTCGGGCTATTCAGCGCGTTTGACTGGCGGAGAGTGGTTTTACATTCCTTATAGCGAATTGGGCGACTTGAATATCTGCGGGCCTGACGCCCAGGTCAGCATGATCGCCTTTGTGAAACTCAACAAAGCACTCAAAACCACCATCGCCGGGATCTGGTCTGAAGGTAAGGGCGCCCACGATGACTCCGGTACGCGACAATACGCGCTTTTGCTCGATATGCCCGCCTACGGGGGGCCACAAAACGTGACTCCTCACATCTCATCCGAGGGAGGCGTCACCCAGCGCGCCGATGGGTCTAAGTTACCCTGGTGCGCCGACTACGCTGCCAACGTTTCTAAAGTTGAGACCGACAAATGGATAACGCTTGGCTTTACCTATGACGGTGAATACATCAAAGCCTATTACAACGGCGTGTTTGAGCCGCGAAGGCTGAAGCCAAAACAAGACCGCCGCGACGACCCCTACTTTACCAGCGAAGGCCCCAACGGCGGCGACCGGGGGATGAACCCCTACTATCACGGCAAGGGCATCTTCTGTTACGACCCAGACAAAGACTATGACCCGCCCAAACTAACGCTCGCCGATTTCACCGTCGGCGCCCGCTACGCGGTCGGCAGCTTCACCAAAGAAGCCATGCAAGGCTATATTGGCGGGCTTGCCGTGTTTGACCGCGCGCTGAGCGACGAAGAAATGCGATCAATCCACAACGCCTCTGATATAGAACCATGATGGGTTTGAGTCATTGATGGATGCTGAAAAAACCATTGAATCAATGAAGATTAGTTGGTAAGGTTCTTTTGAATGAGTCCGTTTTTTATAGATAAAAAGGGCTTCTGAATCAGCCAACCGAAAAAGCTGATTGATCCGATGATGCTGGGGAGGGCGAACCTCTTGGTGAGCCACATTCAAGAGATCGCGTCTCACGATTTCGCGGCTCGGCAGGAGCCTCGCCATCCCCATGATAAATTTCAGTCGAAATAATTAGACTCAATCCTTGCTTACGGCGAGCGGGCGGCAGGGTAGGGGTGGTGCGCCTGCCTGCAGTAGGCGGCCCTCCGAAAAATCTCTAATCATCCGCCCCGGCGTCAAGTGAAATGTGGTGTTCTTTCATTTTTCGGTAGAGGGTGCGCGTACTGTAACCAAGAATCTTGGCGGCGGCTTCTTTATCGCCCTTGGTCATTTCGATGGTTTTGCGAATAATCACGCCTTCCGATTGGATGGCTGAATAGCCCAGTGGAATCGTGATGCGCCCGCCTGTCGTTGTCGCTTCGTCTTCAGATAGGGTGGCGTTTCGAATTAACTCAGGCAGGTCGTCAACCAGGATGCGGTCGCCTTTGGCGAGAATGACGCCGTGTTCGATGACATTTTCAAGTTCGCGTACGTTGCCAGGCCATGAATACGCCTCAAGGGCCTTGTGGGCGTGTTCGCCTAAACCGACCACTTCTTTGTCGTTCTTCTTCGCGTATTTCTCAATAAAATGCTGTGCCAAAATCGTGATGTCGCCAATCCGATCGCGCAGCGGCGGCAATTTCAGGTTGAATACATTGATTCGGTAATAGAGGTCTTCACGAAATGTTGTGTTCTTGACTTCATCCATCAGGTCGCGGTTGGTCGCGGCGATGACCCTCACGTCAATCTCGATTGACTTGCCGCTGCCAACGCGCTCAAAGATGCTTTCTTGCAACACCCGCAATAATTTTACCTGGGCGGAAGGGCTCATCTCGCCGATTTCATCCAGAAAGATCGTGCCGCCATCGGCCATTTCAAAACGGCCCACCTGGTCTTTATACGCCCCTGTAAATGAGCCTTTGTTGTGGCCAAACAACTCCGACTCAAGCAGCGTCTCAGGCAGGGCGCCGCAATTGACTTTGACCATCGGCTTGTCGGCGCGTCGGCTGAGCGCGTGGATCGCGTTGGCGATCATCTCTTTTCCCGTGCCGGTTTCGCCCGTTATCAAAACGGTGGCGGTGCTTGGCGCAATTTGTTCAATTTGAGTAATTACATTGCGCATCGCCTGGCTTTTGCCGACGATGATATTTTGCGACTCAAGCCCTCTGAGTTTGTCTTTTAACTCTTGAACCTCTAACACCATCTCATGTGAAGCCAGCGCCTTCTCTACAAAAATGTGCAACTCATGTAAGCGAACTGGTTTGGTTAAGTAGTGAAAGGCCCCCGCCTTCATCGCTTCAACGGCGTTATCCACAGACGCGTATCCGGTCATCAATATAATTGGGATGTTCGGGTCGTATGCTTTGATGCTGCGCACCAGGCTGATGCCGTCAATACCGGGCATGACCAGATCAGTCAGCACCAGGTCGTAGCGGTTCTCATGGACCATGCGCAGCCCTTGTTCGGGCGAAAGGGCGGATTCGCTGTCATGCCCCTGGCTTTGCAGCGCGCGGGTAAGCGTCTTGGCCATGGTTTCATCGTCGTCGACGACTAGAATGTGCGCCTTGCGTTTTGGGGGATCGTCTTGGACGGCTGCTTCTTGGTTTGGCGTGTCATTCATGGTTGTACAACTGTTCATCTGAATTGGTAATTGGCAATTGTACGATGACCGAGGCGCCTCGTCCAATTTCACTGTTGATCTCAATGGCGCCGTTATGCGCCTGGGCGATCTCCCGGGCCAGATAGAGGCCCAAGCCGGTGCCGCCGGGGCGGCTCGTTTCAAACGCATTAAACACCGTATCAAGTTTCTCTTTGGCAATGCCTTTTCCGGTGTCCTTCACTTCGATCACTGCCATCCCGTCAACTTGGTTTGACCGCAATGTTACGCTGCCCCCGTCGACTAGCGCGTAGACGGAATTTTCAACCACGTTCAATAACAACCGTCTGATATGGTCGGCGTCGATTTCGAGTTCGATTGAGGTCGCCGATGGCTGAAACAGAAACTTGACATTTTCTCGCTGGTTGCGCATTTGAATTTCGTCAAACACGTCTTGAAGAAAGCGGTTTAGCGGTGTCAGAATCCGCTTGGGTTTTTGAATTCGCGACAACACCAGGTAGTGATTGACGATCTCATTCATGCGGTCGACTTCTTTTTGCAGATCGACCAGCATGTCGAACAACTCAGCCTGAATCGGCCCGCGCTTGGCCTCGTCTTCTGCGTTTAAGCATTGCTGGACTCGGTCGCCGATCATGTCAGCGGTCAGCGCCATAACGCCCAGCGGGGTCCGAATCTCATGCGCGACCCCGGCGGTAATCTTGGTCATGGCGTGAATCTGTTCCATGTTTTTGAGCTTGTTCGCCAGACGGCGAATTTCTGTTGTGTCCCGCAGGATCAAGATCGCGCCAATGATGTCGCCTGTTTCATTTCGAAGGTGGGCCAAGTTGGTGTCAGCGATAATCACGCCGCCATCTTTTTTTTTCCATTCGATCGAATAAAGCGTCGACGCGCCATCGATGTCCGCCTCTTTTCTCAACTGGACATAGTGTTTTGGGTCGCAGATCAAATCACGCAATGACTTGTCGACAATCTCAACCGTGCGAAACCCGAACAATCGTTGTGCGCCTTGGCTCCAGGTCGAGATGCGGCCGTGTTCATCCAGACCAATGATGGCGTCTGACGCTTCTGACATAATGGACGTCAGCAGGCGGTCTTCCATCCACAGTTTTTGTTCGAGTTTTAAGCGGGCGTCGACCAGTTCTTGAGAATAGCGCTCGATGTAGGTCTCCATCGCGAGTTGCATGTCGAGATGAAACACCTTCATCAACGCCAGCTCCGCCGCTTGAGTTTTGACAGGATCGTCTTTGAACTCTTTACGAAGGATGGGAAAGATGATCTCACAATAAAAACTGTAAGCGCCGATATACCAGCGGGGCTTCAGTCCAATGCGCTCATGGGTTTGGCCAACGGTGCGGCGCTTGTTCATGTAGAGTTCATCAAACTTGGCTTCGAATATCTCGTTGAAGTAATGATACTGGGCCGTTTTTAAGCGGTTAACCGTTTCTGCGTCTGGAAAAAACTGGTGAAACATGCCTGATGATACGATGGTGTCATAAAACTGGTCAATGATTTCCGTCAACCGTGGACGAAGAACCAGGGCGATTTCATGAATTAGATTAACTTCGGCGTCAGTGATGTTTAAATAGGTTTTCATATAGTCAAAATGCATTGACTTGCCCGTAAACAAGGTCTTCTCGGTTGCAGACTGAGCCTTCATTCGAAGTTGTCCTATGGTGGATAGTGAAAAAAAAACGAAGATGAGGCGCCGAAAAGATGAACAATCTAATAGTAATGGCAAACCAGCCTAATTATAGGGGGATGCGGCTATGGTTACATAGGTTTTGTCAATATTGACAATTTCTTTGTTTCTACTTTTACTGAACTTATGTTATGTGGGATTAAGATTGAGGTTTTTTTTATGGAATAAAGACTAGGATGGAAATCAAATAAGTAAACAGTAAAGTTTACTAAATTTACCATTTTTGTTCAATTTAGGGGTTGCGCGAAACGATATTTTGGGATATAAGTAAAGGCAAGACAGGGATCACTGTTGAAGAAACGGTAACATCGAACTCTCGTAAGGACCCACCTTGCGGGAGTTTTTTTATGGATGTACCAATCTGATCCTGTCTTGCCTCACTTGAAAACGGTTTCTGACTCCAAGACTTTCATTCCGCCGAGCATTGGCTCTGATGCCGTTCTAGATGCGATTTCTGATGTTGTACAGATGCCGTGTCAAAGATGCGATGCCCGTTGCAATTCTGTTGTGTGTCCCGATGCTTTGCCTTGTTGCCATACCACTGAGCGTTGTGTGTTGTTCTGATGCTGGTTCTTGTTGCCGTACACGCTGCTGAGTCTGTTGAAATTCTGTTGCCGTACACGTTGCTGAGTCTGTTGTGTGCGCTGATGCCGTACTTGCTGATAATCCTGTTGTGAATTCCGCTGTCGTACTGTTGCTTGCGCTGATGTCGAGTCGGTTGCCGTGTCTGGTGCGTTGTCAAAGATGCCGTACTGTTGCGAATTCTGTTGCCGTAACCGATGTTGTTCCAAGGTGTCGTTCTGTTGCTGTGACTGATGCTGATTCAAGTTGCCGTACTGTTGTGATGTCTGTTGTGTAAGTGCTCAGTCTGTTGTTGCCTGGTTGTGATGTCAAAGGTGTTGGCGAAACTAGGACGCTCGGGTCAGAACCGTAAAGTGTGTTGTTATTCCTCCTGTGAATCCAGGTTTGCGATTTGTCAGTAGGTGAGAGATTCAAAGAAGTATCAATCGCAATCGGGTATAACTAATTGCAGGTTGTATGCCAAAGAATAACAAAGATGAGTATTTTAATGAAAAATATTTCTTGGAATCATGTAAGGAAAGCAATGATAGTACCTTATGGTATTTTTGGTTGGATGGATTCAGTGGCTGCATATATAAATACAGGCAGAATTTGATTGATAATATCAAGATTTTTTGACAACTTTGTCAAAGAGAATCTGAGGCCAATGTCAACAAAGACAGAAATGATTGGGTGAATGCGCTTTAGTTAAGTGGAATGCGCCTGAATGGAACCCGTTTACCTGAAGACTTGGAGTACACAGCCTGAAAGCCATCGCCCTTTCTCGTGATTTCACCGCCATTTGATTCATAAAAAAAGCCAGTGATGGCGTATTGTTGGGGGCTAAGGTCTAAATAGGCCTCTTCAAAAAACACTTCTCTTTTAGTGATCCAGATGAGTCTTTCTCCTAATGCCAAACCAACATGAGGTCGGTGAAGATAGACTTGTTGTGGATCATGGTCTCTGACGTGATAAACGGTTCCTAGTATAAACGTAGAATTATCAGGGTGTTCGGGGCTAACCACGAGATTCCAGCCAAAGCCGTCGCCAATCCAGGCGTATTGCAAGGCATGAACATATATAACCAAATCTTTGTCTTGAATCATATAGGGGGGAGAATAGGCCTCAGTCTGCGACCATTCGTGGTCAACTTCATGGACATCCCACAACCCATACCATGATCCAGCGAATGATTGAAACGAGGCGGTTGCAAATTCCTTAGCCACGCCAGTTTTAAATGAAACAGACAGGGTTTTGTCAGAAATGTCAAATCCGCTTAAGTTGTATTTATTGTTTAACTTAGGGTTAGAAATTTCTTTGAAATTCACCATTTCGCCAATCAGTGAGTTGAGTTCATCATCAACGAAGGCTCTTCTAAACCGTTCCGCTTCGAGGGCTCCGCTGACCATTCTGTCAAAGCCGTCTTCTGGCATGGGTTTCGAATAGGCGAGGTTGCCATGGTCTTTATAAAGCCACTGGGTTTGAATCAGGTTGGATAAATTGGGATATCTGAATTGCTGGGCTTTGTTGATTGCCTGATAAGCGCCATCGACTCGAAAACTGCCTGATGGTTCTTGATTCATGGCGTGAAAGGCCAGGTAGCCCCATATCAATGCTCGAAGAACGAACCAACCTAAACCGACATAGAAAATGAAGAGCCCTTGGCTGAGCGTAAAACGAAGGGGATTGAGAAACTCTAGGGTATGACCAATAAAGAGATAGAACGCACACGCCATCAAAACAAGAAAGAACGGCCCGGCGCAATCATAGAAGAGTGAAACAAATAGTTGATTGGTCATAACGGTTTTAGAATATGACATTTCGTGTTGGATGCAAAGATAATAAAAAAAGGTTCTTCCGATATTTGAGTACTTCCCTTGCTGGATGACCTGGAATTTGGTCAAAAAAACGGCATTCGTCATATCAATAATAGACAATCCAACTCAGGCATGGGTGCAACTCTGTGAGCGCCTGTG
>CAZKYC010000021.1:0-55830 GCA_964556895.1 uncultured bacterium
GCTCTTTTTCTTACGCCTACAAATGAACCCGCCCTATATGGATGGCGGAGCGATGGGCTCCGCTGACTACATCAGTTATATCCTGGGCGGCGACTATCGAACGATATTGATTGCAGATGAATCAGCGCTTTCCTGGCTGCAGAAATGCGGCGCGTTATGTGTGAAGTTGATTGATGAATGGAACCTGCCGGTTCTGTCGCTTTCATTGTTTGTTGTTGGAGCGAGTGTCTCATCGGCATTGATGAAACGTCAATTTGTATTGAGTTGGTTTCTTGTATTTTTTGCGCCTTACGAGATAAGGAATGAATCCCGAAAAAATCAAAACTCTAATTTATCCAATTTTTGGAGGCCATACCAGACGGGGATGAGTATTGCGTAGGTCTGCCAAAACAAGAACAGGGTCACATACAACATCAGGTCAGGCTCAATAGCGAGAAGCGTCGCGAAATCAACGCCGGGGGTATGCCTCAAGGCGAACACCGCCAACAATGCTGCGCTGATGGCGAAATAGACCATTGTTACTATCATGGTCACCAACGCGCCCGTGTTTGAACTTACGTCCGCCGCGCTGGTGGCGTCAAATTTATGAAACACCGCGCCCAGCCCCATCGTCCAACTGGTGAAGCCAAACGCGAACAGCAACAGCGAAACCGAGCTAATCATCCAAAGGGTCGGGTCAGCTTCTAAAATTGAGTTTAACAGATACAACATACTCTCGCCAATCAAGAGCAGAAACAGCGCATGAAGGTAATATTTGGTGAAGAAAAACTTGGGCATGCCCACGCCCGAACTCATTACCTTCCAAAAGGCGCGGCCTTCTAGGCTGATTGACGGAAAGGTAAACCGAAGCGACAAGGTCGCCTGGATAAACCCTAACAGAATGATATTGAAGAACACCAAAAAGTAAGCGCGTTCTTCTGACTCGGTCCCCTCAAGGTTTACGTTCTGCATGTGGGCGATGTAAATCAAGACAAAGCCAAAAATTAACACCATCTGGCCCCATTGAGAAAAGTCGCGAACAAACAGGCGTATCTCTTTCAACAAAATCGCGCCGGAGGCTTTGGGCAGGAACGGAATCGCGCGCAATCCGCGCGGTTTAAATTCTTTCGACTCGCGGGTATTCAGAAAGCGAATGCGTTCTTGCGACCACAACCAGGCGTCGCGATACCAACGTTCGCCCATTTCAAGAGTCAATTGCCATAACAAAAACGCCCCGCTAGTCAATAGAAACAAATTTAGTCCAACCTCACTCCAGTCGCTTTGAACCGCCGCCGTCATCAAACTGGCCAGCCATTGGTTTGGCAGGTAGGGCAAGGTTGATAGTTGCATGTTGGCCAGGCGTTCGCCAATCGCCCTGGCGTCAACTTGGGTAAACAGGTCGCTGTTATTGGAGACGACATAGCCGACCAAAATAAAGAGAGTCGAAATCAACAGCAGGCTTGCCAGTGTTGTCCGAATGGGCCGGCCTAAGATCCAACGGGAGATACAGACCATGGAAAGGACGCCTGACAGACCCACCACGCCCCAAAACCCCAACAGGCCTAACAGCGCAACCGGATAATACACAAGCGGCGCCTCAAGCGACCAGCCATAGGCCAACAAGACGGGGATGCACAATAACGCCAGCCCCCATCCGCCGCGAACCAGGGCCTCACCGCATTGGATGCGATACATATTGCTTAAATGGTAGGGAGTCGACATCAACAGGGGCAGTTCCTGCCCGCGAAATAACGAGCCAAATGCGGTCAATGCGTGACCCAAAAACACGATGAGAAACGCCGCAAAAAAACCGAGGGAAAGAAAGCGAGTAAGAATAATCGGCCCAATCACATCAACCGCGGCGAGATT
Organism: uncultured bacterium; assembly: GCA_964556895.1. Lineage (GTDB taxonomy): Bacteria > Hinthialibacterota > Hinthialibacteria > Hinthialibacterales > Hinthialibacteraceae > Hinthialibacter. Next base: position 1,849 of record CAZKYC010000021.1, read on the forward strand.
GTTACAGAGGCGGCTGACGCCAATAAAACACAGCGCCCAAAAGAAGATCAGCAACAACAAGAACGCTGACCCTTGAAGAAACGCATCCAGGTTAAAGCGGCGCCAAAACCGCACCATGCGCAGCCATTTAATACGAATTAAGTTCCGGTCGGAAACGGTCAACACAGCAATCCCTCTCCGCCCGCCGAAACCTTACAGCAGGGCCTGATCGTCGTCTAACGACTCATCGCTTTCCCACACCAGAAAGCGATGACACGCCTCACATTGTACAACGTCTTGGCCGCGCTTGACCAATTGCATGATTCGCGGCGTCAGGCGTACGCTGCACCCGCCGCAGTGGCCGTTGTTGGCGGGGACGACCGCGAGGCCGTTGCGGGAATTAAACACGCGAATAAAGCGCTGATAGAGGTTAGGGTTTACTTTGTCGACGACTTCTTTTGAGGCGCTTTTGGCGTCTTCAATCGAAGCGTTCATTTCGCTGGCGCGTTCTTGAAGCCCTTCGAGTTCGTCGTTGAATTGCGACTTCTTGGTCTCCAATTCGGCGGTCTTTTCTTCGATCCGTTTGCTGGCTTGTTCGATCGCTTCCATCAATTCCAACACACGGCCTTCGATGCGCTGGTTTTTCTTATCGAGAGATTCGATCTCTCCCAACGTGGCGTCGTATTCTTTTTTATTTTTGATGGTTTGAAGCTGGGCTTCTTTTTTGAGACGTTTATCTTGGTTAGAACTCAAATCAAGTTCGCGGGTTTTTTGTTCTGCTTCACACTCTTTAATCTTCGCTTTCGCGGATTCGATATCGCCTTCAATCTCGGCGAACATGTCTTCAATTTCTTTTCGCCGGGCGGGGATGATATCGTATTCTGTTTCAATCTCACGTTGTTCGCTAAGCGTTTCTTGCAATTCCAGCAATTGCGACAACCTCGGGTCCATACAAACCTACCTTATTAAAAAATGAATGGGCTACTGTGGGCTTCTACCCAAGCCGACCGAAAAAACCCCGCGACCTTATTCGGGGCGGGGAAATTTTTCATCTAACTTATTGACAATGTCGTCCATGAACCGGCTAATTGTGATGGAGTCAGGCGGACGCATGTCATCACCGTTAAATGCGCTAATATAGCTTGATGTGATCATCGCCACGATTTCCATCCGCCGTTCATCGCTGACTAATTCGGCCATCAGAGAACTCCTTTTTTGGGATACGAATTCTACGGGTGTACTATGCTCCCGCAACCAACTAGCATACGAATAGACACTCAACTTTGCAAGGGTTCAAGCCACCCTTTTTCTTGGTGAAAGACGTGAGCCAACCAATTCGAACGCGCCTCTATTCAGAGCGGTCTGGCGGGGCCATTCTTCAACTCACTGACCAGGATACGCTTAGCGTATCACGAGTCTTGCGCTTGAAGCGAGGGGAGCAGGTTGAATGCTTCAATGGAGACGGCGTTTCATATCTCTATACAGTCTCAGAGGCTGACAAAGACGGTCTGTTTCTTGAGTTGACGGGCCAATTCAACAATCCGAATGATGTATTGCCAGAACTGCGTATCTTCGTATCAGCCATAAAAGGAAAAAACAAAGACCGCATCGTTCGCGACCTACCGCCATTGGGCGTAACACACATTATTTTCTATCACGCCGACCGGGCAGTAAGCCGCCCGGAGGCGAACCAGCAAGCCCGCCTGCAAAAAATCGCCATCGAAGCCTGTCGGCAGTGCCGCAGGTCGACGGTCCCTGAAGTGGCCATACCTAAACAGCCATTACAAGACATTGTTGATTGCTCCGTCCAAACAATCATATTTTGGGAGAATGAAAACCAAAGCGGCTTGCCCAATTCTCTCTCTCAAACTCCAATACAACTGATTTTTGGCGCGGAGGGCGGGTTTAGCGAAAGCGAAATCGCTTGGGCGGCTGATTCTGGATTGCAATTCGCCAGCCTGGGGCCGCGCATATTACGAAGCGAGTTAGCGGTCAACGTGGGCGTGGTGTTAGTTCAAGACCGCAGGGGGCTGTTTGCCTCTCCCAGGCCTGATCTACACCCTTAGGGTGCTATAATTCCTAGTTGCTATGGCTACACAAACGCGCGCGCCGCGATTTTCCATTCATACCCTGGGCTGTAAGGTCAACCAGTACGACTCTGAGCGAATCCGCACTCAACTGCTTCAGCGTGGGTTCGAGCACCAATGCGACGTTGAAGATTCGCCTGACCTCATTGTCGTCAATACCTGCTCAGTCACCGCTGAAAGCGACCGCAAAGGCCGCCAGATGATTCGTAAACTGATCCGCCAAAACCCCGGCGCGCGAATCGCGGTCACGGGCTGTTACTCAGAACGAAAACCCCTCGAAATCGGCGCCATTGAAGGCGTAGACGAGATTGTGGCCATTCAAGATCAAGACGCCTGGGCAGCGCGCATCGCCGATGAACTGGGCTGGGGATGCGAAGACCAGAACAACCTCTGGAACGGCGGCGGCATCGAAATTTTTCACGAACACACTCGCGCATTCATTAAAATCCAAGACGGCTGCGACCTCAAATGCACCTTCTGCAGCATCCCGACCAGCCGGGGCGTGGCGCGAAGCCGCCCGGTTGACGAGGTCATTCACGAAGCGCAAACCATGGTCGAGCGGGGCTATCCAGAAGTCGTGCTATGCGGCATCTGTATCGGCCACTATGGCATCGGCCAGGATTTTGGGCTGCACACGCTTATCGAAAAACTGGCCACGATTGATGGGATCAAGCGTATTCGCATTTCTTCGCTTGAACCGCAAGATGTCAGCGATGACCTGGTTCGCGTCATAGCGGAGTATGGCGATGTCGCCTGCCCCCACTTGCATCTTCCGATTCAAAGCGGTTCGAACAAAACACTTCGCCGCATGAAGCGCCCTTACAAAAGCGAGTTCTTTTTTGAGCGCGTCCAGACCGCCCGTGAGTTGATTCATAATTTTGAAGTCTCGACGGATATCATGGTCGGGTTTCCTGATGAATCTGAAAACGACTTTGAACAGACGCTCAAATCGGTGCGCATCAGCCGCTTCAACCGCGTCCATTCGTTTCCCTTCTCGGTGCGCGACGAAGCCCCGGCGGCAAAGATGAAGAACCACTTGCCTTCACAAGTTATAAAAGAACGCCGCATCGAACTCGACCGGGTCGCGAATGAAGTCGCGGATGAAGTAAAACGGACATACATCGGCAAGACGCTGCCCGTTTTGGTTGAAACAGTTGAGGAGAACCGCTCTGTTGGATATACGCCAAACTACCTTCGCGCAGAATTTACTTCAGCGCAACCCTTGACCAAAGGCGCTGAAGTCTTGGTTCGGTTTGATCAACTGAAACACGGACGTTTGATCGGCGCTGCTTCACACCCATAAGCAATTCAAGCCAACTCAACCCTACATCTTTGACCAACGATTTTGGCGATGTGTTTTGCCAGGATGCACTTCGTCTATTGAAAAACCCCAGCGCATCATTAAACGAGGACAAATTTTGGGAAACGCTAAACGATTGCGTTTGTAAATTCCCTGAGCCCATGGCGGACGCGTTCAAGTTGCGGGTGTTTGACGAAACGAATCGTGAAGGAATTTGTAAGACGATGAACGTTTCAACGACCCATTTATAGTGGTTGCCAGAATTATGTGCGGATTGAGTTTACATAACTGTATCTATCGCTGTCCGCCGCGGCGGATACGGGCGCGCATTACGCACATTTTTTTGACAAACGCTCTAATATAGATGCCAGAGATTCGCCTGAGAGTTTCCCGCACGAACAAAGCGCCCATAAATATCTCGCATGTCAGGGTCGCCTTCAACGCCGGCTTCTTCCCACACAACAAAAAAATCGCCGGTGTTTGTGTTGGTCGCAACAGCAGGCAATTTAGATTCATCAAAAAAGCGTTCACTTTCGAAGGCTTCGGTTGCATCATCACCGCCATCGAAAATCAAAAAGACATCGCTTATGGGAACACCGTCGCGCCCAATCAAGCGTCCATAAATATCGGCAAACGCAAAATCTCCGCTGGGATCGCCTTTCCATACGACCAGGTAGGCTTCTGCGGCGCTGCTGTAATCAACATCTTGTCTGAGTGAATACGCCGTCGTTTGCTCGATTGGTATCGGTTCGCCAACCAATTCGCCTTGAGAAGAAACAATCTGAGCGATTACATCGGTATTGGTTTGAGGATCGGCGTTTTCAGAAAAGCCGATCCGTTCATCCCAAATTATTAAAAACTGGTCATCGTCAGAGTTATAAGCGATGCGCGGCGATTCTTCGGCGAAATCTTGGTCCCGAATAAACATGGTGTCGCCGATTAAGTCCCCAGTCGCGCTGATCAACTGGGCGCTAAGGTTTTCTGCGCCAGTGCTTCGTGACATTCGGTCTTCCCAAGCGATCAAGTAAACGTTGCTAACGCTTGACCAGGCGACGGACGAGTTGGTTCCAGACCCAAACTCATCAACGGGAATATCTAAGCCCAGGTCAGGGAACAGTATTTGTATTCTTGGGTTGCCCGACAGCCCGGCAACCAATTTGTTTTCGGTCGAATTGTAGGCAATCGACACAACACGAGCGCGCGCGGCTGGATCAAAAAACGTTGGCCCTCCACTAGAATCAATCACTGTGAAGTCGCCTAAAAGGGTTCCACTGGAAGAGACTCTTTGGGCGAAGGCTTGCTCAGTGCTAGCCACGCGGGCGACAACGACAAATTCATTGTCAGCGCTATTGTAAACAACCTCAGGCGCATCAAGCCCGCCTGAGTCACTCATGATGACAAACGGTTCGCCTACGGGGCTGGCTGACTCACCGTCGACAATCACGCCATGGATGTCATGAAAACGGTCATTTAATTGTTCCTCCCAAACAACGATAAAACGATTGTCTGTAGAATTATAAGCCACATCAGGAAATTGTTGGCCAAACTCAGCGTCAGTAATCACCACAATATCGCTTAATTCTTGTCCTTCAATCGAGATTGCCACGCAAACGAAACAAAGAAAACCAACAAGAAGTTTACTCATGATTAAATCCTCCCTAGTTTGATGGATGGAATATAAAAGCTTAGTATGATGGCCAAACCAGAAAAGGCATAGAGGAAACTAAAACCGCCAGGTGGCTTTGGCGTAGACGCTGCGCTCTAAATAGGTCGGGGCCGAAAACCAGAAGGGCGAGTCGTAAAACTCGCGGCGGTGAGAATCGAGCAGGTTTTGTCCGACAAGCGACAGTTCAAACTGTTCGGTCGGAGCCCATGTCAATCGAAGGTCAAGATTGAAGTGTTGTGAGATTTGGCTGTCAGCCAAAAACGAGCTGTAATCAGGAAAGGGGATTTCATCCACAAACCGCAGCCAGATGTCAAACTCAATGTCTTTTGTCACATCAATCTGGGTCATCCATGATACTTGCTGTTGCGGGGTAACGGTTTCTTCAATCTCTTCAGCGTTATCAAGCGCTGACGGCCGCTGAAAGTCGAGTTCAACCACTGAGAGAGAATACGCCAGTTTCCATTTCATCCAGCTGGAGACATCAATCGTTGACGCCAATTCAAACCCATAGATTGAGCCTTCAATTTCGTTCTCAATAGGACTAAGAACTTCAATAAACGGCCGGCCCTGGTCGTCTGCAGCGAATTCGACCCCTCCATCAATCGCCACGCGCAAGCGGTCGTAGTCATGATAAAACAGAGTCGCGTCAAACAAGGCTTTGTTGAAGAAAATGGTCCGATATCCAATTTCATAGGCAAGCAATTCTTCTGATAAAAAGTTTTCATTGCCCACTGTTTTGATGAGAACATCAAACGGCAGCCCCAGCTCATCGCCAAACACTCTTCCGCTTTCATATCTCGATAAATCATGTTCGCCACGTGATGGAGTGCGCACGGCGCGTGATACCGCCACCCAAAGCGAATGGTTCTCATGGGGCGTCCAGACCATGCGGGCGTTGGGTTGAATTTCAAACCCGGTGTAGTCGTTGTGCTCAAACTTTGATCCCAGGATGAATTTGAACGTATCGGGAACCAACTCAAATTCATTTTGAATAAATCCGCTAAAGAGATGCTCAGTCCGGCTGGAGGGGCTAAACTGTATTTGTTCGCCTCCCTCAAGGTCATCCATGTTCAGGCGGTATCCCAGCCCCCAGATAAATTCTTGTCGGTCGCCAATCTGAAAGCGGTGTTGAAATTCCCAATCGAGAATGTCGCGCTGTTCATGAAAGGTGTAATGGTCTCTCTCGGAATAGTCATAGTAGAACTGTAGCGACAGGTCCGAGCCGTCTCCGAGTTCGCGCGTCCACTTTGATAAGACGTTGGCGCCTTGAACGTTGTCATTGGCATCAATGAACAACCAAAATGGTTCGTTTGGTTCAGGAAACGTATAGATGTTGCCCAGGGTTCCGCCATAGCCGTCGCCCTGCAGCGTTAACGAACCATTTTCGTCCAGTTGCCAATCGACGCGAAAGCCGCCGCGCAGCATGTCCCAATCATCAGAAGCGGTGTTCGCTTCATCATCCAAAAACTCATCGCGGTCAAAATATTTCAGATAGACCCGATACGCCAGGTCGTCACTAATTGAGGCGCCATAGCGCAGCGTTCCGAATGCGCGCTCATAGGTCCCGCCGCCCAGGCTGACCAGGCCGCCTTGAGTGTCTTTGGCGTTTTTAGTGATGATGTTGATGACGCCGTTCACCGCATTGGCGCCCCACAAGGTTGCGCCAGGCCCGCGGATCACTTCGATGCGCTCGACATCTTCGAGCACAACGTCTTGCAGTTCCCAATAGACGCCGGAGAACAGAGGCGTGTAAACCGACCGCCCATCGATCAGTACTAACAATTTATTGGCCAGGCGGTCGTTGAACCCGCGCGACGTCACCGCCCATTTATTTGAATCGATGCGGGCGACGATCATGCCAGGGACAAGCCTCAACGCCTCGGGGATGGTAGTCGCGCCAGAGCGTCGGATGTCTTCATTGGAAAGCACAAAGACCGCTGCGGGAGCGCCTGAGACAGATTCCGCCTTTTTGGAGACAGAGGTAATTTCAACCTGGAGAAGGTCTTCGAGCCTGAGTTCGGTCAAGTCAGACAGTGCGATTTGAGATAGGCCGCCGTTCTCAGTCGCAACAGCACTGAGAGCGAGAAAGACGGCGAACAAGGGAAGAAATCGTAACATCCGCATCAAAACTCTGGATCGTTAAAATAGGGTTATGAATGCCATTTATCCTATCGTTGGAGATGAAGAAACATAAGGTGGCGAAGGAAATTGTATATTGTCTATCAAAGAAATTAGATGAACGAGTTTGCTATAATTTGCCTTCTACCTTCATAAGCACACGCTCTAGGTAAACAAGGTAAAGAGAAGCCGTTGAAAAGAAAAGAACCCATCATCCATTGAGATTCAATTCAAAATGGTCAACTTACAGTTCCGCTTTGGGGCGATGGTCGATGACGCGTTTGGCCTTTCCGGTGAAGCGTTCGAGTGTTTGCGGGGCGACCAGTTCGATGTGCATGCGCAACCCGGTGATATGCTGAATCGCGCGGTCGATGCGGTCGCGCAAAACCGCCATCTCGCGCATTTTATCGGAAAAATCTTGCGCGCGCATCTCGACCCGCACGGTAATTTCATCCCGGCTTCCATGACGGTCGACTTCGATCTGGTAATGCGGTGCGGCGCCCTCGACGCGCAGCAGCGCCTCCTCGATCTGTGATGGATATAAATTTACGCCGCGCACGATGAGCATGTCGTCTGTCCGGCCAATGACGCGGCTCATTCTGACAGAGGTGCGCCCGCAGGGGCACGGCGAGTGGTCAAGCGACGCGATGTCGCGGGTGCGGTAGCGAATGATGGGCATCGCCTGTTTGGTCATGGCGGTGATGACCAACTCGCCAGGCTCGCCGTCAGCGACTGGCTCTAAGGATTCAGGGTCGAGACACTCAACCAGAAAGTGGTCTTCTTGCATGTGCATTCCGCGCCGAGCGGCGCATTCGCCCGATACGCCCGGGCCGATAATTTCAGAGAGGCCATAGTTGTTGAACGCGAGGATGTTCATGTCGCGCTCAATTTGGGCGCGCATGTCTTCCGTCCACGGCTCACCGCCAAAATGGGCGTACTTCAGGGGCAGTTCATGCGGGTCGATTCCTTCCGCTTGTGCAACTTCGGCGATGTAGAGAGCATACGACGGCGTACACACCAACACCTCAGCGCCTAAGTCGCGCAGCAGCATGATCTGGCGTTCGGTGTTGCCCGACGCGGCGGGGATAATCGCCGCGCCGACGCGCTCCACGCCGTAATGCAGCCCAAATCCGCCGGTAAACAGGCCGTAGCCAAACGCGATATGCACCATGTGTTTGGCCTGCAACCCGCCCGCCGTCAAAAACCGGGCGCACAGGTTCGACCAGAGGTTGAGATCGTCGTGGGTGTAGGCGACAAAGGTCGGCTTGCCTGTGGTTCCAGACGAGCCATGCAAGCGGGCGATTTTATCGCGGGTGACGGCGAGAAAGCCGAGAGGGTAATGGTCGCGCAGGTCTTGTTTGGTGGTAAACGGCAGGCGCTTGAGGTCGTCTAAGGATTGGATGCTGCTTATCGAAACGCCGCGCTCCTGAAAGGCGCCGCGATAAAATGGCACGACCCCCGCGCGGCCTACACAGTCACGCAGGCGTTCAACCTGAAGCGCCTCAAGTTGATCATGCGGCAGGCTTTCGTCTTCGTCCCAGATGCGGTTTTCGGTGACAAAATCAGGCGCGTGAGTCGAGATCGAGCGTGGATTTACCGCCATCCCAATTCGCCCGCCGAAAGCCCGAACAGGTCGACTTCGCCAACGATATTCACGTTCTTGGCTTTGAGTTTTTCGATGGCGTCGTCGACATCGTCAAAGCGCAAGATCATAATTGCGCGATCGCCGCGCCCGAATGTAAATGCGTACATATACTCGATGTTGATGCCGCTTTTGTCGACTTGGCGCAGCAGCTCGGCGAGCCCGCCCGGGCGGTCAGGCACCTCGACCGCAATGACGTCAGTCAGTTTGACGACGCATTGTTTGGCTTCAAGCGCGGCCTTGGCTTTCTCCCAGTCGCGCACCACCAGGCGCAAGATGCCAAATTGTTCGGTGTCTGCGAGTGAAAGCGTCAAAATATTGACGCCCGCATCAGCGAGAATCTGAATGGCGTTGTCGAGTTGGCCGGGGCGGTTTTCTAAGAACAATGAGAGTTGTTTGAGTTTCATGGTCTGCACCTCGTTTAGAGTTGCCGGTTATCAATCACGCGCTTGGCTTTGCCCATGCTGCGTTCGATGGTGTGCGGCTCGACCAGTCTCAGGTTCACGCGAATGCCCAGGGTGTGTTCGATCGATTGGCTGAGTGTTTCTTGCAGCGCTTCGAGCTCGCGCACTTTATCGCTGAACAGTTCCGCTGTGACCTCGACCTGTACTTCCATGATATCCAATCCCTTATCGCGGGTGAGAACAATCTGGTAGTGAGGCAGCGTTCCCTCAACCGCCAGCAGGGCGGATTCGATCTGAGACGGGAACACATTGACGCCGCGAATGATAAACATGTCGTCGCTGCGGCGGCCAATGCGCTGGATGCGGCGAATGCTGCGCCCGCACGGACAGGCTTCTTTTTTAATGAATGTGATGTCGTGGGTGCGGTAGCGAAGCATGGGCATGGCCATCTTGCTCAGCGTGGTCAAAATCAGTTCGCCTTCTTCACCGTCAGGCTTAGGCTCGCCGCTTTCGGGGTCGACAATTTCAGGATAGAAATAGTCCTCGATGATATGCAACCCGTCTTGTTGGCAGCACTCGGCGCCGACGCCCGGGCCGACAATTTCTGACAAGCCATAAATGTCATAGGCTTTGATGCCGGTGGCGGCTTCGATATGTTCGCGCATCGACTCCGTCCACGGCTCGGCGCCAAACACGCCCGCGCGCAGACGCAAGTCGCGAATGTTGACGCCTAACTCGTGGGCGCGTTCGATGATGTGAAGGAAGTAACTTGGCGTACAGCAGATCGCCGTCGCCGAAAAATCTTTCATCAACATGATCTGGCGATCGGTGTTGCCGCCCGAGATAGGAATCACAGTCGCGCCCAAGGCCTCAGCGCCGTAGTGGGCGCCCAACCCGCCCGTAAACAAACCATAACCATAGGCGTTTTGAATGATGTCGCCCGCGTGAAGGTCATAACACGCGAAACACCGCACCATGGCATTGGCCCATACGTCAATATCCTCTTGTGTGTAAGCAACCACTGTTGGCTTGCCCGTTGTTCCGCTTGAGGCGTGAACCCGAACCACTTTATTCATCGGTTCAGCGAACAATCCAAACGGGTAATTATCGCGCAGATCGTTTTTGGTTGTGAACGGCAACTTGGCGATGTCGTCAATTGACTGGATGTCTTCAGGTGAGACGCCGCGTTCATCCATCCTCACGCGATACATCTCGACCCGGTCATACGCCTGCCAGACGATTTGTTGCAGGCGTTGGGTCTGGAGTTGGCGTAATTTTTCGACTGGGAGATAATCGGGCGCGCTAGCGGGATGAAATTCTCCCGATGCGCAAGCTACATCACCTAAGATTCGGTTCATAAGCGTTCCTCCCCAGAATGAATAGACCGTCCTAATTCAAACGCTTGGATGTTCACGTCATGAATGGTTTCGGGCATGTTGGCGCGAATGGCTTCATGCCAAAGCGCCTCGTCAAGATCAAGGTGTTTGCTTAACATGCCCAGCAGCGCCACATTGCCGCTTTTGGGATGAGGAAGTTTGGCCCCATTGATCATCGCGGCGGATATCATCACCCCGTCTGGGGCCAGATAATGGTTGTTGACCTCGACCTGATCTTCAGACAAAACCACGAGATAATCAGCCTGGTTCGATGTCGCCATCGGGCTAAAGACCTGCTCGCCAAAGCGAACGTCAGAGGTCACAGAACCGCCTCGTTGGCTCATCCCGTGTATCTCGGCCTTTTTTACATCCAGCCCGGCGCGAAACACAACATCGGCGAAAATATCAGAGGCCTTCAGAACCCCCTGGCCTCCCAATCCTGCGAATACAACATCGGTCACTTGTTTTTTCATGGTGCTCCTACTCGTGATGACAAGAACAAGATTCTTCTTGAGCGATGGCTTTTTCGTATTGGCGAATTTTGCCCGCGGCGAGAATACACGGCCGTCTGACAATCAATACGGAAAGGTCGTTGCTTTTTAGCGCTGATTGAAGCGAGTCTTCAAAATGGGTTGGCTCTAATACCTCGACACGGTCAACGCCCATCGCTTCGCAGAGTTTCTCCATCGAAACTAGGCGAGTGCGTTGATGGTCGAGTGTGCGCCCTGTGGCCGGGTGTTCTTGCAGGCCTGTCATGGCAGTGGTTCCATTGTCGAGAACCATCACCACATGGCCGGTCGGCGGCGGGTTGTAGACCATTTCGGCCACGCCTGTGATTCCGCTATGAATAAAGGTGCTGTCACCAATGACGCTGACTACGCGGCGCGCCTGGTCTTCGGGCAATGTATGACGCAGGCCCAAGCCGACGCCGATGCTGGCGCCCATACATACACAGGTGTCCATTGCTTCAAAGGGCGGCATGACGCCCAAGGTATAACAGCCGATGTCGCCGGAAACGATACAGTCTAAATCATGCAGCACCTGGAAGACGTTTCGGTGCGGGCAGCCTTGGCAGAGTTGAGGCGGTTTGCCCGCTGGTCTCACAAGCTCGACCGGCTTTTGGTCATTGATAATTTGCCTTACGCGCTCGACGTTTAGTTCGCCAAACCGAAACGGCTCTTGTTTAGAATCAATATCGATTCCTTCGGCGCGGATTTGTTCCGTCAAGTATGGGTCGCCTTCTTCGATGACCACGCAGCGGGACACCGACTCGGCAAACTCTCGAATACGGTCTATCGGCAATGGATACGAACAACCGAGTTTCAACACCGACGCTTCAGGCGCCGCCTCGCGAACGTGCATGTACGAGACGCCTGAGGTAATCACGCCCAGTTCGTTGCTCTGTCTGATCTCTTGATTGATTGGAGACGACTCGTTCCATTTCTTGAGTTCAGCGAGTTTTTCTCTCAGCCGTTTGTGGGCTTGACGCGCATAGCCTGGAATCATCACCCGGCCTTTAATATTTCTGACAAACGCTGGCGCCGGCGGGTCGTCGATGTTTCCGTTCGGCCAGACAACGGTCTTTGAGTGGCAGATTCGGGTTGTCATTCGAAAGATGACAGGAATCTTCCACCGTTCTGATAGTTTCACCGACTCGATAAACAGGCTATACGCTTCTTGGGAATCTGACGGCTCGACCATCGGCAATCCGGCGGCGACGGCGAACCGGCGGTTGTCTTGTTCGTTCTGGCTTGACGCCATGCCGGGGTCGTCAGCCGAGATCAAGACCAGCGCGCCATCGACGCCTGTGTAAGCCGCGGTGAAGAGCGGGTCAGCCGCGACATTGACGCCGACGTGTTTCATAGTCACCAGCGTCCGCGCGCCCGCATACGCCGCGCCAAGCCCGACTTCGAGCGCGACCTTTTCGTTGGGCGACCACTGCGCCTTGCCTTTAAGATTCGAAAACGCTTCCAGTATTTCAGTAGAGGGGGTTCCTGGGTAGCCAACCCCAAGAGAAACGCCCGCGCGGACAGCAGCCAGGGCGACCGCTTCGTTACCGCTGAGCAACATACGGTTTGGTGAGTTCATGAAGTCGTACCTCGTTGCGCATACATTCGAACAGGGGAGATTAGACCAGATGAAAATCCCCCTTGATGATTAACGTACCTAAATTAGACCAATATTATGAGATTTAATCAAGATATATCACCTCAATAAAGCATGATTTATAAAACCGATGTAAACTAGTATTCGTTCAATTATTTGCATATAAGGGGTCTTTTATGAACATACTTGCCATTCATGCTCATCCTGATGATGTCGAGTTTCTCTGCGCGGGGACGCTCGCTTTGTTGAAAGAAAAAGGCCATGAAATCGCCATCGCCACCATCAGCAACGGCGACAAAGGATCATTAGAAACATCAAACGAAGAAACCGCCCGCATCCGTAAAGGCGAAGCAAAACACGCAGCCGACGTGATTGGCGCGACCTATGGCTGCGTCGACTTTAATGATTATGAGATTTTTGATGATGACGCCTCCCGCCGCCGCGTGACTGAATTTATTCGCGGCGTAAACCCTGACGTCATCATCACCGCCCCGCCCCAGGATTATCACGCCGACCACGAGGCATGCAGCCATCTGGTTCGCCACGCCGCGTTTATCGTGGGCGCGCCCAACTACCAGACGGGAAACGCGCCCGTGATGAAAGCCGTCCCAACGCTGTATTACACCGACCCGGCTGAAGGCAAAAACATCTTTGGCAATGTGATTCGCCCCGACTTCTGCGTCAATGTGTCTAGCGTGATTGAAACAAAGAAGACGATGCTCGAAAAACACGCTTCACAACGCGAGTGGCTACGCGCCTATCATGGCATGGACCACTACATCCACTCGATGTTGGAATGGAACCAAACCCGGGGTCAAGAGTATGGCTTCGAATACGGCGAAGGGTTTCGCATGCACAAAGGCCACGGGTATCCTCAAAAACCTGTTTTAGAGACCGCGTTGAGTGATGTGGTGAAACGCTGAGGAGCCTAAAGCCAAGATGACCCCCGACTCTCTAGCTTACATTCTCGCCGTAGCGCAAATGGCGCTATCAGAAAGCATCGATACCAATCGTGAAAAAGTAATCAACTCGATTGAAGAAGCCGCTGATAACAACGCCAATGTCATCTGCCTTCAAGAACTTTGCACGACGCCCTATCTCTGCCAAACAGAAGATTCAACGTTATTTGACGTCGCCGAACCGGTCCCCGGCCCGACGACGAAAACCATATCAATAATCGCGAAAGACAAAAATATCGCCGTCGTTCTTCCCCTGTTTGAACGCAGGGCGCCCGGTCTCTATCACAACTCAATCGCCATGATTGGCCGAGACGGCTCGCTGATCGGCGTCTACCGAAAGATGCACATCCCCGACGACCCGGGGTACTATGAGAAATACTATTTCACGCCGGGAGATTTGGGATTCCGCGTGTTTGACACTACCCCCGGCGCCGTCGGGACGCTCATCTGTTGGGACCAATGGTACCCTGAAGCGGCGCGCCTTACCGCCCTGCAAGGCGCCGATGTAATCGCCTACCCCACCGCGATTGGCTGGCATCCTGGCGAGAAAGACCAATACGGCGCCTCACAATATGACGCCTGGAAGACGATCCAACGCTCTCACGCCATTGCCAATGGAGTGTATGTCGCCGCCGCAAACCGGGTCGGGCTAGAAAAACAGTCAAGTGACTCGCCAGGCATTGAATTTTGGGGCGGCTCGTTCATCTGCGACCCGTTCGGCGTCATTCTCACAGAAGCGTCGCAGGATAAAGACGAAATTCTTTACGCCGAAATCGACCCGAAGCGAATCGAAGACGTACGCCGAAACTGGCCGTTCCTGCGCGACCGTCGAATCGATTCATACTCTGATATTACGAAGAGATTTTCTGACGAGACACCATCCCCGACATGAATATAATAGAAGAAGCGCCGATGAATCAATGATGACAAGCGTTTTTCAGACCTGGGCGACACTCTGGGAACGCCTGTGCGAAGGGGCCTGAAAGCCCGCACTGAAGCGAGTGGAGTTTTACCCTGGCCACTCGAACGGTTACATAATATTTTGTCGGGACGACTTCGAAAATTATAGCTGTGCAAAAGAAGTAATACTAGGTATCATATATAATTGGTATCACAACGGGAGTTAAAATTACGGTTTGTTGCTATCCTATTGATGTGAATGCGCTGCGATGAAGGTTTGATATGGACAAGATAAAGATAGCCCAACAGTCGAATGATTCGTTCTCACAAGCGTTTGAGAAGTTTGAGTCTACGCTCTCAACTCAAAAAGCCCGCGACCTGTTAAAAACCGTTGAAAACGCCCTCGCGTTTGATATCGAGGTCTATCTTCTCCCGATTCGAAGAAACCTGGCCGATTGTCTTGACCTAGTCGCAGACCTGACTCGTGAACGCGGCACAACCGGCAAAGAACTGCAGGCGATGCTGCCAGTCATGTCTGAATATCTCAACCCCAGCGGCGACGCCGCCAAAGAAGTGGCGCGCCTTGAGAAACAAATCGCTGACAAAAAGCACGAGCATCCTGATTTTGTCATGGCGTTTAAGTTGCAGGTGTTAATACGACGCTATGAAGCCTCGCTGAAAGACTATCACCCCGAGTCAGACGAATACGCTGAGATCAAGCGAAAGTTAGACAACGCCCGCGCCACCTTTAACAACCACATGCAGTCAAAGGTGCGCCTTGCTCAACGGGCGCTCGAACCAGACATGCTCGAGCAAGCCGTGTCGCAGTTGTCGCTCGCCCGCCATCATCAGCGAGTGTTGCGCGTCAAACAAGAGCTGTTAGACGCCTGTCGCAACCAATGCCACCGCAATTTGGGCGAAATGGCAAAACTCTTTAAAGACGCCGACCCCGAACTGTCTGATATGATTCTGACCCAAGTCAACGCGGTCAAATCAACAGGGACGCTGGTCAAGAATGAACATGACGACTCTCCCAAGACCTTAGAGGAATACAAAACGGCCCTCGAGAGCAAAAACCAACAAATCTCTTCCATCGACCAAAGGCTGTCTGATTGTCAAACTCAAATCGAACAGTTACAGAAACTCGAAGAAGCGTTGTTTAACACCTTTGGCGAACAACTAAAAGAAAAAGGCATCAAGTTTGAAAAGAAGATTAAGGTCGAGAAGTCTGGGGCGGGCGTGGGCATCGCTAAAAAACAGTCCGCCGTCCGTATGGTGCGCCCACCACGGCGTTAGCGGCGAAAGGCGACGATTCGAATTCTTCGATAGTCAGCATACCAACTGCCTTCTTTAAAGAGGCCTAGGTTTAGCGATTGTTCTAATTGTTCAAACAGTTGGTCTATTTCAGATTCGGGAACATGTTTAATCAATGCGCCGCCAAACATTTTGACCCAGTTGCGCAGCCCATCGCATTTCCCCTCGAGTTTGGTTGGCCGGTCAAACAACCAGGCCGCCGCGGTCTCAAACCCATGCTCATGCAATAGAGCAGCGTATTCATCAATACGGGGAAAGTAGTAAACCGTATTCGGCTCGACCGTTTCGCAGCCAAGACTTTTTATGGCTTGGTTGATTCCGTTAACAATGGCGTTCACATTGCCGCTGCCGCCAAATTCCGCCACAAACCGTCCTCCCGGCTTGATCGATTCGCTCAAACGCTGAACGACGGCGCCAGCATCTGGAACCCAATGAAGCGCCGCGTTAGAAAACGCCGCATCGAATTGTTTTGAGAGAGTAAAACGCCGCGCGTCGGCGACGACGAAATCAATATTTGGCGCGTTTTGTCTCGCGTCTCGAACCATCGATTCTGATGAATCAAGGCCTAAAACATATCCTGACTGCTGGGCGATGTTGTGAGTCAAATTTCCCGTACCGCAGCCAATATCCAGGATGGATTCATGGCTTTGGGGTTGAAGGAGTTGAAGCAGTTCTTCTCCATATTCATACACATACTGGTGGTTGGTTTGGTATAACGATGGGTCCCAAATTTGTTGGCCATGAGTCGTTCTTTTTTGGGTTACAGGCGCCATGAAACTCTACGTTTTCGTCTAAGATAGATTCAATTCACGAGATAGTATGAATGATTCACCGTTTGAAGCGAAGGGTCTATTGAGATAGGCGAAATCGATGACATTTGACATTCTCTTTATGTTGGCGTTGTTAGTGGGCTTGCTTTGTGCGTTGCTGTTTACTCGCGTTGCCCCTGACATTCTCTTTTTAGGCGCCCTGACCCTTTTGTTTGTCACTAACCGCATTGATGCGGCGGACGCGTTGAGCGGATTCAGCAATCCTGGAATGATTACTGTAGGCGCTTTGTATATTGTCGTCTGCGGCGTCCGCGAAACCGGCGGCATCGCCTGGCTGGTGCAAAATGGGTTGGGGCGCCCTCAATCTTCGTTCCAGGCCAAGTTTCGGCTCATGCTGCCAGTCACTGCGCTGAGCGCGTTTCTCAACAACACGCCCGTTGTCGGTATGTTTATTCCCGCGGTAATTGAGTGGGCGAAAAAGAACGAACTCTCCGTTTCAAAATTGCTTATTCCATTAAGTTACGCCTCAATTTTTGGCGGTACATGCACACTCATTGGCACCAGCACGAACTTAATCGTTTATGGCTTAATGATTAGCGAGACGGGCGGCTCGCCCTTTCATGTGTTTAGCATCGCCTGGGTGGGAGTCCCCTGCGCAATCATCGGCCTTGCCTATGTCTTTCTATTTAGCGACTGGCTGCTGCCTGACCGCCGCCCCAGCATCGGCGCCCTACAAGACCCTCGCGAATACACGGTCGAGATGATGGTTGAAGAGGGAAGCCCGCTGAATGGAAAAAGCATCGAAGATGCGGGCCTGCGCTCTCTCCCTGGGCTGTTTTTGATGGAAGTGGAGCGCGCCGGGCGCCTGATCCCTGCGGTTGGGCCTCAGGAAATCTTAGAAGCCAACGACCGGCTGGTGTTTGTTGGAATCGTCGAGTCAATCGTCGACCTACAAAAAACCCGTGGATTGACGCCCGCGACAAACCAAGTGTTTAAACTCGACGCGCCGCGAACAGAGCGCGTCTTGGTTGAAGCGGTGGTTTCAAATACCTGTCCACTCGTTGGCAAGACCGTTCGCGAAGGCCGCTTTCGCACAATCTACAACGCCGCCATCATCGCGGTGGCGCGCAACGGCGAGCGCATCAACAAAAAAATCGGTGATATTGAATTGCTGCCTGGCGACACGTTACTCCTTGAAGCGCCGATCACGTTTATTCAACAAGTTCGCGACTCAAGAGACTTTTTTCTGGCCAGCCAGATTCAAGACTCACAACCCGTCCGCCATGAACGCGGCCTGCTCGCGTTTTTTATTCTAGGCGGCATGGTCGGGTTAACGGCGATGAATTTCATGAGCATGTTACAGGCCGCCATGCTGGCGGCGGGCGCCATGATACTTACTGGCTGCTGCAGCGGCGCAATGGCGCGCAAGAGCATCGACTGGCAGGTCTTGTTAGTGATAGCCGCTTCTCTGGGTGTTGGGCACGCGCTCAACGAAACGGGCGCCGCCGCGTTTATTGCGAGTGGGTTCATCTCGCTCGCCGGCGACAACCCGATGTTGGCGCTGATTTGCGTCTATATACTGACGATGGTCTTCACTGAACTCATCACCAACAATGCCGCGGCTGTATTGGTCTTTCCGATTGCGCTTGCGACGGCCGACAAACTGGATGTCAGTTTCTTACCGTTCGCTATTTCAATTATGATGGCGGCGTCAGCCAGTTTTTCGACGCCCATCGGCTACCAGACAAACCTGATGGTGTATGGCCCGGGCGGGTACCGCTTTTATGACTACACACGGCTCGGCCTGCCGTTGACCGTCCTGCTTGGCGCTGTAACAGTGACGCTGGCCCCCATCGTCTGGCCGTTTTAGAAAGGTTGACTATAACGCTTCCCAGCCTTCGTCTAAATTCTTCTCTTCTTCAATGAGTTTGTTAAATGCGGTCGTTTCTTGAAAGCGGGTCAGAAAGTCAAAGACTTCCATATCATCGCGAAATTCGGCCAGATGAGGGTCTAACAAAATACACTTGCGCCATTCGTTCATGATTTGCACGAACAAACATTGGGGGTATTGCCGATCAAGGATCAACGTAATACGGCCAATCTCTGTATTGCAGTCGACCACGCATGGGTTGGTCAACATCAAATAATCATCGCCGCCGCCTGACGGCGCGTGAAACCGAAATTCATCATCCATACAATCGTCCTGTTTTCGTTTGCATCTATTATTCAACGCGTACTGGTTCCAGACGGCCAAACGAAGACACAATCGTGTTCGCATCCATATCAATGATGAGATGGAGCACGCCGACATAACGCCCCACCGAACCAGCCTGTACGATAATTGTATCATGAATTTCGACCGGGTCTTCGAGCGCGTCGTTTGACGAACCGCCCACGATCACATCAATGACAGGCACCGCTTTGGCCAGGGCTTTGTCGTTCGCCAGCCCAGCGTGAGTCAGCGCAACGATACAATCGACTTTATCGTTTAAGTGATAGGCGTAGTAGTCCATCACCGCGGTCGCGTCGATGGCGTGTAAGTCTGCGCCGCGGATCGGCTCGTCGTTATAGGCGCCGATCACGCCGAGTTTCACCGACCCGATTGAATACACCCAATAGGGGATCGTAATGGGGTCGCCGTTTTCACGGCTGACCAAGTTTGAACTCAACACCGGAAACGTAAAATCTTGAATGCATCGCCGCATGTCATCCAAGTCAAACCCGCGAAAGGCGCCGTCGCCTAACGTCATCCCGTCATATCCCGCCCGGTTCATCAGGTCAACAACCGCTCGGCCTTGGGTCGATTTCGCCTGCGGCGATTCAATCTCAAACATATCGCCAGCGTCAAGAAGAACCGAGTGGGGATACTGTTCGCGCAGGCGCACAATGGTTTCAAGCAGCGCATCGGCTTGTTCAAAGCGGCTGTGAAAGTCATTGGTATGAAGAATGGTGATTTGCGCGGTCGCCGAGACAGCAGCCGTCGCGCTTTGTTGCGCGAACACGGCGGGCAGAAACACGACACTACAAAGAAGCGCCGCAAAAGCGGCGCATAAATAACGGTTCATCGCTTCACCCTACTCCATAGGCTCTACACCGCCGCTGTCGCTGACGGTTTGAGCGATTCTTCAAACGCCTGGAAGTCTGCGTCTGAGATATTGAAGTATTTTGCCTCAGGATGGTGAAAAACCAAAGCGGACACTGACGCCTCAGGCTCCATCATGTCCCCCTCAGTCAACTGGACGCCAATTTGATTAGTCGCATCCAACAGCCGGAACAGGATACGCTGGTCTTCGAGCCGGGGGCAAGCGGGGTAGCCAAAACTGACGCGTAATCCACGGTATTTGGCGTGGAACATCTCTTTTCGGGTCAGCGAAGTGGAATCGGCGATGCCCCACATCTCGCGGATCTTCTTGTGTAAGAGTTCGGCGAAGCCTTCTGCGCTTTCGATTGCGATGGCTTGCAGCATGTGGGATTTCAAATAATCGCCGTCTTTTTTGAAACGGTCAGCCCATTCATAAAGAGTTTCGTTCGCCGTTGTCACAACAAACATCGAAACCGTGTCATCGCGACTGGCTGACACAAAATCACTCAGACAACGTTCATCACCGTCAGATTGGCGCGGGAAGACGTAGCGGTCAATCTCTTCGCTTCGGGTTGAATGATAAACCGCGATGGCGTCGCCGTCGCGCTTGGCCGGGAAAAAGCGGTATACAGCGCGTGGTTTTAGTATCTGGTTGGACAAGATTAAATCAACGCATTCCTCGACCTGTTTCTTTAAGGTCAACGCTTTTTCGTCGCCGTTTTCCCACAGATTTTCGACGGCGCCGCGAAGCCCTAAGTGTTTGCCATAGAGCATTTGTGGATTCACATAATCCATCAGTTCTTCAAAGGGATGGTCTTCAATCAAGTGGGGCTTGTAATCTGGCGGGGCGGGGATTTCGTGCTCATCGCCAATTACACACACACGCTGTTTTTTTGGCTTTGGCGCCGCTTCGGCTTTTTTCTGAGCGCGCTGTTGAAGCATCTCGCTCATTTCGAGTATGTTTTTTTCTAACGCGGGCCGGCGCTCGGGGTCGGTAATCTGGTTGGCGAGATCTAAACCGCTCATCGCGTCTTTGGCGTACACCACCAACTCGCCATACGCGGGCGCAATCTTATTGCGCGTAAAAGCATTCGACAACGCGGCCCCGCCGACTAAGACCGGAACCTTCACGTCAGCGTTTTTTAAATCGTTAACCGTGGCGATCATCTGTTGGGCAGACTTCACCAACAAGCCCGACAAGCCAATCATATCAGCTTTGTGGTCTTGATAGGCTTTGACCAACGTCTCAGGCAACACTTTGATTCCCAAGTTGATCACTTTGTATCCATTGTTTGAAAAGATGATATCGACCAGGTTCTTGCCAATATCATGAACATCGCCCTTCACCGTCGCCAGAAGCATCTTGCCTTTGAGTTGAATGTCACCCTTCTCCATCAGCGGTTCTAAGTGTGCGACAGCGGCTTTCATTACTTCAGCGCTTTGCAGCACTTCGGCGACAATTAATTCATTGGCGCCAAACAAACGCCCGACTTCATCCATGCCTTTCATGAGCGGGCCGTTGATAATTTCGAGGGGTTTATATTTTTTAAGCGCCTGGTTCAGGTCGTCAATCAGGCCTTCCTTGCTGCCTTCAATGATGCAGTCCGCCAGGCGTTCTTCGAGGGGCATCGAATCGCGAGGCACGGCGGGCTTGTCTGACACTTTCTTGTCTTTATAAAACGCCGCGAACGCCGCAACCGGGTCATCGCCCCGGTCGAATAACAGGTTGTCAGCGAGCGTCTTCTCTTCTTCAGAAATTGATGCGTAGCGTTCAAGTTTTTCAGTATTCACAATGGCCATATCGAGGCCCGCTTTGACGCAGTGATACAAGAAGACCGAATTTAACACTTCGCGGCCAGCGGGGGGCAACCCAAACGACACGTTGCTCACACCAAGGATGGTTTTACACTCAGGCAGTTCTCGCTTAATCGCCGCCACGCCGTTGATGGTTTGTTCGGCGGAACCGACATAGTTTTGGTCGCCGGTTGCGCAGGGGAAAACCAGTGGATCAAAGATAATGTCCTGCGGCTTCACGCCGTATTGACTGACGAGCAGGTCATGCGAACGTTTGGCGATTTCAACTTTGCGCTCAACCGTAACCGCCATGCCCTGTTCGGGGTTTTCATCGATACAGCCGACGACAAAAGCGGCGCCATAGCGCCTGGCCATAGGGACAACTTGATCAAATCGCTCTTCGCCGTCTTCAAGATTGATCGAATTGATGATGCTCTTGCCTTGGCAATAGGTCAGCGAACACTCAATCACGGCGGCGTCGGTCGAGTCAATCATGATTGGTAATTTGACCTTTTTGATGACATGACCGAGAAACTCTTTCATGTCCTCCAACTCATCCCGGTCGGGGTTCGCCAAACATACATCAAGAATATGGGCGCCCGTTCGCGCTTGTTTGCGGCCAATCTCGCTGGCTTCTTCAAACTTTTCTTCACAAATCAGCCGCTTAAACTTTCGGCTGCCAATTACGTTGGTACGCTCGCCAACCAGAATGGGGCGCTTCTCATCGGTCACTTCAAAATAGTCGATGCCAGAGACATGACAGCGCATGATGGTTTGAGGTTGTCGTGGTTTTTTATTCTCAGCCAGTTTGGCGATAGCGGCGATGTGTTCGGGCGTCGTGCCGCAACACCCGCCCAAGATGTTGATCCAGCCTTCGTTGACAAATTGCTCTAACACGCCCGCAATCATCTCAGGAGTTTCGTTATAGTTTCCTTCTTCGTCAGGCAGACCGGCGTTTGGAATGCAACTGATATGGCAATGGGCCATTTCAGCCAATGTTCGAATGTGGTCGGTCATAAACTTCGGGCCGGTGGCGCAATTTAACCCGATGGACAATAAATCAGCGTGTTCGAGTGAAGCGTATAGCGCATCAACGCCCTGCCCCGCCAGCATGGCGCCCATGGGCTCGATGGTCCCGCTGAACATGATGGGCAAGCGTTTGCCTGTCGCTTCAAAGGCTTTTTGGACGCCAAAGACGCCTGCTTTGGCGTTGCGCGTATCCTGCTGGGTTTCGAGAAGTAAGACATCAGAGCCGCCCTCGATTAGCGCCTTCGCCTGGAGGTAAAAATTTTTAATCAACTCGTCAAATGTCACGCCGCCCGTGACCGTAATGCTCTTAGTTGTCGGCCCCATCGAACCAGCGACAAAGCGCGGCTTGCTGGCAGTGGACATTGCATCAGCAGCCCTGCGGGCGATTCGGGCTGCTTCCAAGGTGATTTCTTCGGCTTTATCTTGAAGGTCATATTCAGCCAGCACCAATGGCGTCGAACCAAAGGTATTGGTCTCGACGATGTCGGCGCCGGCTTCGTAAAACTGGCGATGGACGGTTTCGATCACATCCGGCCGGGTCAACACCAGGTTTTCGTTACACCCCTCATAGTCATGGCCGCCAAAGTCATCGGGCGTCAAGTCTAAATTTTGGATGGACGTTCCCATGGCGCCGTCAAAGACGACGATCCGTTCGTTCAGAGTTTGTTGAAATAAATCAGGATTCGACATTGGGTTCCTTCTAGGCTCACACTCATTATATTCGTTTATCCGGATATATGCATATAATAGCGTAAATGGAGAGACAAAAAAGGGTAAGCTATGAGAAATTTATGGCATACAGGGCCGTGGCTAATGCCGTTCATCCGCCCGAATTACTCGGTTTCTTCCCTTTTCTTTGGCCTGATAGAGGGCCATATCAGCGTCTTTGATCAGTGTTTCGACATTGGAATGGAAGGGGTATTGGTTATCGGCCACGCCCAGGCTCAACGTGATGGGAATTTCAAAGTTGTCAAACCGGATCGGCTCTTTCTCGAACCGTTGCCGAATACGCTCAGCGAGCCCCGCCGCGTCATTTACTTTTGTTGCAGGGTTGACGATAAGAAATTCTTCGCCGCCATAACGCCCAACTGAATCGTATGCCCGGATGGAATCTTGAATTTTCTTAGCGACTTCGTGAAGCACCCGGTCGCCCGCCAAGTGACCGAATTCATCATTCACTTGCTTAAAAAAGTCGATGTCGATCATAATCGCGCTAATCGGTTCTCTTACACGTTCGACCCGGGCCATACATTGTTCGAGGTGTTTTAAAATGGCGCCGTGATTGGTGATGTTGGTTAATGCGTCGTGTGTAGCGGCATGATGAAGGCGTGTGTGAAGATCTAAGATTCGCTTGCCCACCATTAAGCGTGTGCGCAAAATATCCCGGTCAAACGGCTTAGGAATGAAATCATCAGCGCCTGCTTCGAGGCCTCGTACGATATCTTCTTTTCGAGTTTTCCCTGTCAACAATATAATGTAAGTGTATGGGTGGTAGTGTTCTCGTTGTCGTACGTTTTTACAAAATTCGATTCCATCGAGTTTGGGCATCATCCAATCAATGACAGCCAAGCGGGGAGGTTCATCCGTCTGCATTTCATGCCAAGCGGTCAACCCATCAGACGCTTCGACGACTGAGTATCCCCAACGCTGAAGGGCCTCTTTGGCCATGCGACGAGAAGTAGGTTCATCGTCGGCGATAATTACTTTCATATTAATTCTTTCAAAAATGATTACTACAAATTACCGCGTATAGAGTAGTGTAACTTCAGAATTCAATCCGCCAATATTATTTCCCCAATTGGCTCTCTCGCAAGAGTGCAGAGCAATCGGCTTTGGGTTCCTCTTTAGGTGTAAGAGGGGCGCGGCCATAGATTTCTGTCAATTCAAGCAACCTGTCATGAATCTCATTTGTCAGTTGGCCTGTTGTTAGCCTCCATTGCCAGTTTTCATACGGACGGCCAGGAAGGTTCATTCTCGCGGCGCCATCCAACCCCAGTACATCTTGTACGGGGACAACAGCGGTGTTGGCCACTGAAGCCATCACCGCGCGTATGCAATCCCAATGGATGTTGCTGCCATCTGTGTTCAAGTATTGTTTTGCGTAGGTTTTTTCGCTTTCAATGTCTTCTTTTGTTCGAGTGCTATCGCCGCCGGCTGAGCTCCACCAGCCGACTGTGGTGTTATTATCATGCGTCCCGGTGTAGGCGACGATGTCGTTGGGGTACTTGTGTGGCAGGTCGCCGCACTCCGTGTCAGCGCCAAAGGCGAATTGTAGAATCGCCATACCGGGGTATTGGTAATGTTTACGCATATTTTCAACCGATTCGGTGATCACGCCCAGGTTTTCAGCGATGATAGGGAGTTGGCCGCCGAGTTCATTTTCTAAGTGGTCAAAGAGCGAATACCCCGGCCCGGCGATCCATTCGCCGTTGATGGCCGTGTCTTCATCGGCAGGTACCTGCCAGTAGGCTTCGAACCCGCGAAAATGGTCTAAGCGAATGATATTGACTTGTTTGAATGTATCGCGAAAGCGCGCCGTCCACCATGTATACCCTTGGTCGCGAGCGACGTCCCAGCGGTAAATTGGGTTGCCCCACAATTGGCCTGTCTCGCTGAAATAATCTGGGGGAACGCCAGCGACCACGCTGGGGGCGCCCTTCTGGTCGAGTTGAAACAGGTGTTGGTTGGCCCAGACATCCACGCTGTCATGGGCAACGTAAATGGGAATATCGCCAATAATTTTCACGTCGCGTTTGTTGGCGTATTGTTTGACCTCTCCCCATTGGTTCATAAAGAAAAACTGCCACGTTTTGATGGCCTCAATCTGGTCGTGCAAGAGGCCCGTCCAGCGGCCCAGCGTTTCGGGGTCGCGATGGAGCAAACCAGGCTCCCATTGCGTCCAGACCGCGCCGTTAAAATGGTTTTTGAGTGCTATAAATAAGGCGTAATCGTCTAACCACCAGCTGGTATGCAACCAGAACTGATGATATTCATCTTTGTGCTCTTCTGAGATCGCGTCTCGAAAGCGCTTCGCCGCTTTCTCTAACAATTCGATTTTTGCAGGAATTAGTTCCCCAAATTCGACACGGCCTTCAGTGAATATTGGAAACGCATTTAACTCGCTCTGTGTCAATAAGCCGTCTTTTTGCAGACGCTCTAGACTAATCAGAAGTGGGTTGCCAGCAAACGCAGAGAAGGATTGATAGGGCGAGTCACCGTAGCCAGTGTGGCCTAGCGGCAAAACCTGCCAATAGCGTTGCTTGGAGGATTTTAGAAAATCGATAAATTCAAACGCTTCCTTGCCTAGTTCACCGATTCCATAGGCGCCTGGTAACGAAGTAGGGTGTAGCAATAATCCGCTCGCGCGTGTATCCAGCATGTAAACTTCACTTTCTTAAACAATATCATTTCGACAAAAAATTATAGGTTGAACGATACCAATTCAGAATAGAAGGAATCTCAACGCAACTGGTTTTCAGTAAAGAAAACCATGGACGCAAGCGGCGATTGTGGAATTTTCGCTCGACCAGAAACTAAACTACCCTTGCCTTCAAGCGAGGGCGGTTTAGTTCAAAATCAAAACATAATGTAAAAAGGGGCCGATTGCTCCCCCCCCCTTCTTTCACTAAAACAGCTTCGGTAAATACTCGGGCGGGTCGTTGAACGGTTCGACTTCTCCCATCGCCAGTTGATACATCCGTTCGTGAGAGATGCGCGCCGCGTTTGAGATTTCTTTGTAGGGCCGGTTACAGACGTCCAAAAAGCCGATGTTGTAGTTCTCGCCGTCAAAGCGCCCCATCGCCGACTGGTCATACATAGTAAACCAGTGGACGCCAACGATATTCGGGTTAGCCGCCGCGTCTTCGAAGTAATAGCGATAGGCGCGTCCCCGGTCTGCTTGGGTCTTCACGCGCCCGATGCCCGACGCTGGCAGGCCGGCGTCAAGCGCGCCAAAGTGCCACTCGCCAATCATAACCGGCATGTTGAGCCGAGTCGCAATTTCGTTAGAGTTTTCGTAAGGCGCCTTTTCGGTATAACTGTTGGCGCTGAAGACATCAAACGGCTCCATGCCCTTTACCGTCCACTTTGGTGGGACGCCCGCGTAGCGAATGCCCAAATTTAAATGGTCAGGGTCGACCCGTTTACATGCGGATGACAGCGATTTGAAAAATTTTTCTACCATCAATTCGCTAAAGTCATACAAGTCTTTTTTGGCTGGCTCGGTGAGGCGCGTTGTCCAATTGCCTTGAGCGATCTGTTCGAATGTTGTTTCGATTTTCCATTGGCTTGCTAGGTGTTTTGAATCACCGTATTTCTTACTGAGAAACGTCGCCAGTTCGTTTCGGGTTACACAGTCTGGCGTGTTGAATAACATCCCGGCGGCGGGCGACTCATTTGAAAACCCCCAGGTGGGTTCATTCATCAAGAAATAGCCGATGAGCGCCTTGTCGCCGCGTACATGTTCTAACTGTTTGCCATACTCATTTGCGTCAAGATCAAAATCAGGATGATAGACATCAGGAAAATCGCGATACACCATTTTTGAGCGAGACAGTTTAGTCGAAAGAGGGATGACATAGGGAAACTGGGCTTGGCGGGCGATGTCCCAATGAGACCAGTTTCCTACGGTGTTAAACCCAATCTGTTTCATTATAGACAATGAGATGTCCGCCCAGCGTTGGCGCCAATCATCAGGGCCGAAGGCGCGCATGAAATTCGCCTGGAGGTAATTCATAGATTGACCATCATACGCAACGCGCATTGGGTCGCCCTCATTCGGCAGCCACGTCAGCGCGGTTTCAAGGTCTTTACTGAACGAACGAATATACGCGCGTACGCAATCCAACCCCGCCGACCAGAAATAATGTCCATCAGGGTCGACTAAGCGCCAACGCTTTCCGTCGTGGTGGGTACGGAAAAACCCAGTCGCTTCGACTCGTTTGTCTTTCCACCCGCCCCATGTTGAAAAATGGGCAGGCCACAGGTTTTTAGTGGATAGTTCATACTGATGATTTAATCGTTGCTTGAGTTCTGATTCGGTTTTGGTTTTGCCTGGCCACTGGTGGATGGTGCTTTGCCCCAATTTATCCAGCAGTTTGCCTTTGGGCAAAATGGGGGTCATCAATTTTTCCGGCTCTTTGTCTAGGATGTAAAGAGGCGTTTGGATCCATCTGACTGACGATTCACTTTTTCGAATCAAGGTCAAGGTAATGCGGTCAACATTGGCCAAGTCGACGCGCTGCCCGCCGCAGATCGGCTTTAGCCAGGCGCCTTCTCGGTCGAGTCGCCATTTGTTTAGGTTTATTGCGCTGAATGGCAGCCGGATGCGCGCCCCGGCCTGGTTAAGGCCCTTGTAATGGAGACTGAACGCCGGGCCGTCTTGCCCTTCATGCAGTTGAATTCGTAATACGGCCAGATGGTTGCCGTCAACGATAAAGTCAGAGCATAAATAGGTCGCGCCTTTTAGTGCGCCCTTAGGGAAAGTGTACTCTAGTTGGGCGCCTGTTTTGTCAGATGAATACCACACGCCGTCTTTGAGCAGTTCTTCGCCGCCGTCAATGTGCAAACCATTCAACGTTCGGTCTGGTTTCAAGGTCATCAGGGCTGATTCGGCGCTGATTGCGGGCATTACAACACCCGCCGCAAACCCGGCGTTAATCTGAACAAATGTGCGTCTTGAAAGAAATTTGATTGGAACCGGTTTCATTTTCGCCCCCATCATTGGTGATTGAACTACGCTATCATACAGCCGCCAAAATGAATAGATCGGCACGGGGGTTAGAATCCATCGCAATACTAATCAAAATTTTGAATATTTGACGAAATTGCAGCCATGCCAATCGATTGATACAGCGTTAATTCTTCCAGACAGATTTAATCCTGGAGACAAGCCTATGGTTTCTGATGTAGAATAGCGCCGTATAGTGTTAACGAATTGAGGGAACGGTTGTGTCAAACCTGACTATCCTGATCGTCGAAGACGAAGAAGAACTCCGCGAAAACCTGTCTGATTTGTTGGAGTTTAAAGGCCATTCTGTCACGGCGTGCTGCGACGGCGAGCAAGCGGTCGAACAGTTTGACCAGATCAATCCCCAACTCGTGTTGTTAGACATCCAGCTGCCTGGCATCAACGGCCTCGAAGTGTTACGCACGGTCAAAGCCAAAAGCCCCGAGACGCCTGTCGTCATTGTCAGCGCATCCTCCGCGCCGTCCGTGGTTCGCCAAGCCGAAAGCGCAGGCGCATTTAAGATAATTCTCAAGCCATACGACCACAACGATATACTTCAAGTCATTGATGAGGTCTGCGCATCTGGCCAATGAATAAAGAATCGAACCCGCAGAATAAATGCCTGCTGATTGTTGATGACGAGGAAGAAATCCGCGAGAACCTGATCGACTTCGCTGAGTTTAAGGGGTTTGACGTCTTCGAAGCCGTCAATGGCCGCGACGCGCTTGAAAAACTCGAACACCGTACACCCGACCTGATCATCTCAGACCTGATGATGCCCGAAATGGGCGGCATCAAGTTTCTTCAACACCTTTCTGACAACCAGATCGAGATTCCTGTCGTCATCATGACCGCGTTTGGCACCATGGAGTCTGCCATCGAAGCCATGAAGACCGGCGCCAGCGACTTTATCGCCAAGCCGATTGACCTGCCCTATATGATGAAAGTGGTCGACCGGGTTCTTCACATCAGCGAGATCGAACAACGCGTTAAAGAACAACAGCGCCAACTCGACGAAGACCTATACCTCGCGGGCAGCATTCAACGCTGCCTTCTACCTCAAACCATTGATACACCCACAATCAAAATCAATTACCGTTACGAACCTCTCATTGCGATTGGCGGCGATTATTTGACCATAAACCAACAAAGTGAACCTATCATTACAGCGTCATTGTTCGACGTCAGCGGCCACGGCGTTGCGGCGGCGCTCACTGCAAACCTGGTATACGCCCAGTTGTTCCAACGCATCACCGAAAACCGCCCGCCGTATGAAGTCGTCAACCTGTTAAACCAGTTCATTCACCAACAGATTCAAGAAACCAGCATGTTCCTCACCTTGGCGCTGGTTCAAATTGACTTAGAGAAGAACCAGTTGACCTGCACCAACGCGGGCCACCCAGACGTTTATATCTGGCGGGCGCAATCACAGACGCTTGAATCAATCTCATCTCACCTTCAGCCTGTTGGCGTGTTGCCCCAGTTTCGCAGTGACGAAACCCATACGACTGTCGACATTCATTCAGGCGACCGGGTGTTTCTATACACTGACGGATTCACAGAGGCGCGCAACCAACAAGAAACCATGCTAGGCAAGAAGGGCTTACAAACGCTGATTTCCCAATTGTCCTCACTCCCCTCAGACGAGTTTCTCGATACCATCTATAAAAGAATCAAACAGTACAATTACGGCGATATCGATGACGACTTAACATTTCTCATCATTGATGTACTGTGATAAACTAAGCAAAACCATGGAGATCAAACCAATATGCCCATACATACACGGCTCGAATCTGGAATCATTATCATTCAACCCCAAGGCCGTATTGACGCCAATCAAATCTCTGAATTCGCCGCGTTGTTACAACGCTCTATTCGCGACGTGAAAAGCCATGTGTTAATCGAGTTCTCCAAAACTGAATACATTAGCAGTTCATGTCTTCGTGAACTAATCGTCGCCCACAAACAAGCGACCGAACAGAGCAAACATCTTTCTATTTGCTCGCCCTCGCCTGAGTTGCAAGAGTTGTTTCAGGTCGTCCACTTACAGCAAAGTTTTGAAATATACCCCAGCGAGTTTGAAGCCTTAGACGCGATGATTGACTAACAACCAAATCACGACCCATTTCTATTACTCACTTAGAGGAGACAGAATGAATACGCAGAAACCCTATCCAGTATTTTTTACTCGATTCGTATTCGTTCCACTATGTTGTTTATTCGTTGCCATCATTTCAGGCTGCGGAAAATCAGAGCCTATCGTCGCGTATAACCCGGCGAACGATCCATTGGTGAACCCGGAATCGTTGTTCGACCCCGCACCCGAAGAGCGCTCGTTAATTGCGACAGATCAAACCCTCTATCTAAATCTTGACGGTTCACCGCAAAACCTGAACCCCATCTTTGGCTCATCCCAATACGAATTCACCGTGACTGACCTTCTTTTTGAACAGCCCTTTATGTTTGACAACAAGATGGACTGGCTGGTTAATCCGGCCTGGGTTGATTCGTATGAAGAATCAGAAGACCACTTCACCGCCACCCTCAAACTCAAACCCGGGCTGACCTGGCATGACGGCGAACCGCTAACCGCCCACGATATCGTCTATTCATGGCAGAGCATCATCGACGACCAAGTCCCCTGCCCCGCGGTGAAGACAGGCACAATCGACATTGAAGAATGCATCGCGCTGGATGATCTGACAGTCAAATACGTTCACAAAGAAGCGGTCCCGACCGCCAAGTGGAACATCCTCTTTCCCATCATCCCCAAACATTTATATGAAAAGGGCCAGGAGGAAAACCCTGACCTGATGACGGGCGACTACTATTCAGAGCTCAACCGCAACCCGGTCGGCAGCGGCCCTTACAAACTGGTCGAATGGGCCGCCAACGAGCGCATCGTCTTAGACCGCTGGGAAGACTATCCAGGCGAGAAGCCGTATTTTCAACGAATCGTTTTCCGCCTCATCCAAGACCGCAACGCTCAGCTGCTTGCGTTTGAGAAAGGCGAACTCGATTGCACACTTCTCACTCATGACCAGTTCGCCAATCAAACCAACGGCGAGCGCTTTGCTACAGTCGGGGTCAAATTAAAGAAGCCGGAATGGTCGTATTACTACATTGGCTGGAACATGGACGGCAGCAACCCGTTCTTCAACGACAAGACGGTTCGCCATGCGATGACTCATGCGCTCAACATGCCCTTAATTCTTGACAACGTGTTATACAACCTCGCTGACCAGGCGCACGGAATCTATCACCCCGACTCGTGGATGTATAACCCAAACATCGAATTGCTTCTTTTTGATATCGCCAAAGCCCAACAGTTGCTTGACGAAGCCGGGTGGCTCAAAGACGAGCAAGACGGCTGGCGCTATAAGACCATTGACGGCGAGCGCGTGAAATTTGAATTCACATTGATGCTTCCCCAAGGCTCACAAGTCGGCCCCAAGATCGCCAACTACTTTCAGCAGGACCTGCGCAGCATCGGCGTCGACATGAAAACCCGCACCATCGAATGGGCGACCTTTCAACAGATGACGCGCAAACACGAATTCCAAGCCTTTATCGCGGGATGGGGCACTGGCACCGACCCCGACACCGGTTGGAACCTGTGGCGCACCGAAGAGTATAACACCGGCCGCAACTATGGCGGTTACTCAAACGAACGCGTTGATGAACTGTTCACACAAGGCCGCCAAGAATTTGACCACGAAAAACGCAAAGCCATCTATCAAGAAATTCACAATATTATCTATGACGACCAGCCTTATACATTCATCTTTAACCGGGCGAGCACCTACGCCGTCAACAAGCGAATTCGCGGCGTTCAATCAGGGCCGCGCGGCCTGTTCAATTTCAGCCCTTCGATCAAAGGCTGGTGGACGCCCGCTGATCAAGCGGCCGAATAGCCGGCGCAACTGAGGCGACGCCATTTATGTTGGCTTATACCATTCGCCGGCTCTTTCTAGCGGTTCCAACCCTGATTGGCATCTCGCTGGTCACCTTCATCGTCATCAACCTGGCGCCGGGCGACCCGGCGTCGGTGCGCGCCGACTCGGTGATGGACCCGCGCGTCTCCGCCCGCGTCTATGAACAACTGCGCGAATATTACGGCCTCGACCGTCCCATTCATGTTCGCTACGTCGATTGGCTGCGTCGAATCGTCACCTTTGATTTCGGCAATTCAATGACCCCCGATGCGCGTAAAGTCTCGACCAAAATCATGGAGCGCCTGCCCGCGACGCTTTCATTGGCCTTCATCTCGCTCGTGCTTGGGTTCGCGCTCGCCATCCCAATAGGGATCCTTTCGGGCGCGTATCGAAACGGCTGGTTTGACACCATCAGCAGCACGATCTTGTATGGGCTCTATGCTGTGCCGAGCTATGTCATGGCGATCCCGCTGATCTTATGGGTCAGCATCGAACTCGACCTGTTACCGTTTCAAGGTATGGTGTCAGACAATTACCATACGTTAACAACCAGCGGAAAGATTCTCGACCTGGCAAAACATTACATCCTAATTACTTTCTGTTTCACCTATGGAGCGCTGGCTTACCAAACCCGTTTTGTTCGCCAGAACCTGCTCGAAGTATTCAAACAAGACTACATCCTCACCGCCCGCGCCAAGGGCGTCGACGAAACCAGCGTCATTGTCAAGCATGGCTTTCGCAATACCCTCATCCCGCTGGTGACTTTGTTTGGATTAACGTTTCCTCAGATTTTGGGCGGTTCGGTCATTCTCGAAGTGATGTTTAACTGGCCGGGCATCGGGCGTCTGTTTTTTGAAAGCATCTTGCAGCGCGACTACCCCACCATCATGGCGCTGTCGTTTATTACGGCGCTTTTAGTCCTCATAGGCACGCTCATCGCCGACTTGCTTTACGCCGTGGTCGATCCGAGGGTGCGCTATGAGTAAGGCGCCCGCCGGCCGCTCCCTAGGCCGAATCGCGTGGGACTCATTCAAACGCAACCGCCGCGGCATGGCGGGGCTGTTTTTTATTTTGATTATGGTCGGCGTCGCGTTTTTTAGCCCGCTGCTCGCCAATGATCAGCCGATAGTGTGTAATTACCAAGGCGAGTGGCGCTTCCCTGCCGTGATCGACGTGATTCACAACATCCCATTTACCAAAAACATCATTGATAAAAAACCGCCCTTTAGCCAGGTCACCTTTAACGCCAAGCAATCACTCAGCGATGACGACTTCGCCGTCTGGCCGC
The DNA here is from genome assembly GCA_964556895.1 of uncultured bacterium. Classification (GTDB taxonomy): domain Bacteria; phylum Hinthialibacterota; class Hinthialibacteria; order Hinthialibacterales; family Hinthialibacteraceae; genus Hinthialibacter. The sequence goes on from CAZKYC010000021.1 coordinate 35,329, forward strand.
TGATTCGTTACGGCCCCACCGAGACTTCATCCCGTTCGCTTCAACCGCCCGACGCTCAACACTGGCTGGGCGCCGACCAAAACGGCCGCGACATCGCCGCGCGAATCATCTACGGCGCCATCGTCTCGCTTCAAGTGGGGGTTGTCTCGATGGGAATCGCGGCGCTGCTGGGCATCGTCTTAGGCGCGATGGCGGGATACCTCGGCGGCTGGACGGACATCACCATCTCGCGAATCATCGAGATCGTTCAGTGCTTCCCTACGTTTTTTCTGATTCTCTCAATACTCGCCTGGCTCGAACCCAACATCATCAACGTCATGGTGGTCATCGGCCTCACCAGTTGGACGTCAATCGCACGCTATGCGCGGGGAGAATTCATCCGCCTGCAAAATGAAGACTATGTCTTAGCGGCGAAGTCGTTGGGGTGTTCGTCTAAGCGCATCATGTTCATTCATCTATTGCCAAACTCAGTCGCGCCTGTCTTGGTCACCATCACCTTCGGCATCGCCTCGGCCATCCTCGCCGAAGCCGGCCTGTCATGGTTGGGGTTCGGCGTTCAACAACCTAACCCGTCGTGGGGAAACATCTTGCGCGAAGCCTATGACTCGATCCGCTCGGCGCCTCACATGGTTTACCCGCCCTGTATCGCCATCTTTCTCGCCGTGCTCAGTTATAACCTAGTTGGCGACGCCCTGCGCGACGCCATCGACCCCCGCCTGTCAGGTGAGTGATTGCTCCACCCCTTCTCGGCCAGGTAGGGCGGGTTGAGCGCAAGCGATACCCGCCGAATACCATTCAAGGGCTAGCCGCCACAGCGGATCATTTCATTCGGCCTTGCCCTTGTCATTCCTGCCTTATCCCCCCGGCGCCTGCGGTGCCACCCCCCTTATACAAGGGAAGCGTTTATCCGCCGAGGGTATTGAATTTTGCATCACTTGGGGGGATAAGAAGAAAATCGCTAAATTCAGTATTCAAAGATAAACAATCCGGGGCGCAGCGCGCTGCGCCCCTACAATCGTTTGTAAGATTTCAACGGTGGGTCAAATGACGCGAATCATCCACAATTACTGCACTAGCGAATTCAAATGTTCTAAACTGGTCTTGGCCTGTTCGATGGTTCCACACTCGACCGAGAAGACAATGTCGCGCTCAATCGGCTTGACCAAGTCGATGATTTTTTTCCAATCAATCACTCCTTCTCCGCAGCCAACCCCAACCGGAACGCCGGTCACCTTGCCGCGTTGTTCCATCTGAAGGCCGCCGATGTCTTTGGCGTGCAGGTGAATCAGCTGCGGCAGGGTCGCCGCTAACATTTCGTAGGGGTCGCTGCCCGCGATGTAGGCGTTGCCCGCGTCAAAGTTTATTTGAATGTAGGGCGAGTCGACCAGGTTGGCGATCTTTAACAACCCTTCGGTTGTTTTTGAAAAAATCTGGTGGTCTTCGATGCCGATGTAGATTCCATAGCGCTCGGCGGTCTTGGCCACTTGGGTCAGGGTGTATTTCATCACCTGAAAGGCGTGTTCTTCATCCATCCAGGGCGGCTTGACCCCTTCATCGGTGTTGACCACCGGGGCGCCGATATCAGAAGCAAACCGGATGGCTTTCTGAAGGTAAGGCACGCTAATCTCAGGGCGCATCAACGGGCAGTGCGCCGACAGGCCTGAAATCGTCACCGCGTTTTCGTCACAGATTTCTTTCATCCAGATGGGGTCGTCATCCATGCTGAACGAGTGAAAATACCCCGCCTCGCTGAGCAGTTCGCGGCCATTGTGGACCATCGGCTCAATGTATTGATACCCTAAATCAGCCGCAATCTTGACGCCGTCCACAAAACTTTTGTCTGCGCTGCGAACGAACTCCATATTGACTCCAACGTGAATCGCCCCCATGCCTCTTCCTCCCAAACGTGGTGATGAATCATTGGTAGAGTACCATAGAGAGCCTCACAAACTCTAGGCTGAACTTGATTCATATTGCGAACTTCATAAAGATTGTTTATAGTGCTGCCAGAAATTCATCTTTGCTGCCAGGAGCAGAAACCATGAAACAACTCAAATGCATGTCCCTTTTATTATCCGTAGTGGTTTGCGCTGCATCGCTAGCCTTCACAGCTGAGCACGAACCGATCTCGTCCATTGTTTCGCCAGGAGAAAAACAAATGGCCCGTCAACACTATGTCGAAACCTTTAAGCGCATCGGCCTCAACACTACTCCAGGCGACGCCCGTTTTTTACGCATTATGATTGAAGCGGCCCAATGCAAACGCGGCGTTGAAGTGGGCACAGCCACAGGCTACGGCGCGTTGCTGATGGGTATGGCGTTCGAGCAAACCGGCGGCCATCTCTACACCATCGACATTGACCCCAAAATGGTTGTCGCGGCTCGTGAACACATCGACAAGATGGACTTGGCCGACTCCGTCACTGTGATTGAAGGCGACGCCTTGAAGGTTTTGCCTGAGTTAGAAGGCAAGTATGACTTCTTGTTTATCGACGCGCTCAAACAAGACTACTTTAATTACTTTAAAGCCATCGCGCCCAAACTGGCCCCTGGCGCCGTCATCATCGCTGACAACGTGATCAAGTTTGAAAACCAGATGAAAGACTTTTTAGAGTTCATGGAAAACGACCCGCACTTCGAGATGCAGGTCATTCAATGTTCGCAGGAAAAAGGCGACGGCATGGCAGTCATAATCAAACGGTAAAAAACCCAAAACGCCCTAGCGAACAGCCAGGCCGTTTAGAAGCCATCTCAAAAATTAAGATTGTTTTTTAGGTTTTGGCGCATCAATTATTGAATCTAGGCTTGGGTGCAACTCTGGGAGCGCCTGTGCTTCTACGCGGAGCAACACTGAAGCGAGCAGAGTTGTACCCATGCCGCCTGCTGCAAATGATCAAGCAATTTCTGAGATGGCTTCTGGTATTTTAAAACCATCTTTCTGTGATCACCCGGCGCATTCCATACGCTGGTTCATCTGTTGCAAAAGATCATTTTTGGCGTGGTCACAGTGTTCGCGCGCTGCGGCTTCGGCGTCAGCCGCGTTCTTATAATCAAGCGCCAATACCAATGCGCGGTGCTCTCGAATGATAGCGGGCGTACGCGCCGGGCCAAAGCCATACTTACGGCGCAGGCATCGTATCAACCCACTCTGGCGCTCAATCCATTCCAGCGCTTCCTGGTTGTTCGCCGCTAGATAGACCGTGCGGTGAAACTGGGCGTCTAACTCAGAGGCCTGTTCAGAATCGCCGCGTCTGACCGCCGCTTCGAATGACGCCTGAATCTTACGCATCGACTCGCGCTGAGGCGCAAGAAGATTTGGCGTCGCCAGGCGCGTCAACATCGCTTCGAGCGCGGCTCGTATTTCATAAAGGTTGCTGACAAACTGCTCGTCAATCTTGCGTACGCTGGCGCCTTTGTTTGGTTCGATATTCACCAGGCCTTCGCCCTGTAACTGTTGAAGCGCCTCGCGAATCGGCATCTGACTCACCGCATAGCGTTCACACAACATGGCAATCTTCAAACGAGAGCCTGTGTCAAACTCCCCACTCAATATATCTGAACGCAAACGCTCTCGAACACGCGCATAAATCGGGTCATTCATTGATTGAATTGCAGTGTTTTTTGTAAACATAAGCTTCTCCCAATGCGTATAAATTATATTTTATATAATATAATTTATAATATCATAACACAAATTAAATAAATTAAAAGGGATTTAGTATTTAAATCTATATTACAAACATTATGATTAACAGATAAACAAAAGATTCACTATACTATATCTAAATAGTTCATGAACAGCGCCAGAAAATCCAGGGTACAATTGATCGGATGCCAACATCCGGTACGATGGCGTAGCAAAAACAAGTAGGAACAAATCATGAGTTTGACAACAGCTAATTTTGAACACCATATGCGCAAAGCGCTGGGCGAATATGCGCTAAAAACGACTGGTGTCTCTGACCAGAAACGCAAAGACCCACTGGGCTATGTGACAACGATTTTTGGTCGCCTTCGAAACGTTGAATTTTTAAAACAGCTCCATACTGATTGTGAACATCTCTGTAAGCAAAAACCGTTTCACGATGACTCATCTGTTGAACATACGTTGATTGCATGTTTTACCCTGATAGTTGACCGCCTCGCCCAAGACTCGTTTGACGAAATCACCTTTTCAGCGGTAAGAAAATGTTTCTTGTCGATTATGGCCGAGATTGACGCCTTGAAAGAAGCCGATGCGTTAAACATCCTACAACCGTGTGTGGAGGTTCAAGCGGGCGAGCTGCTGGTTTTACAGGCCTATCACGAGATTGAACAGGCGCCAATGGCCTCTGGGGCGATCAACAATTGGATGTCGGCGCTCATACAACACACGGGCATTTCATCACAAGAACGAATTGAGCGATACACGATCAGTCTAGTCGAAAAGCAATTGCTGCAACTCAAATCTAAAAACGATATCAAATGCGAGCCAATGCATGAATTGACAGAAATTGGCTCAGCCGTCGCCGACTCAATCCGCATTGGGACCAAGATCATTCAATCCATGTAAGCCATTCGCGCTTACTGTTTCGCCTACATGCGACATTCTAATTTTTTGGGTATAATAGTCCTCTTGTTTGTATCCTAATCGCCAGGTGATGAATGAAAAGCCGAACGTTTTTGTCTCTCAACCCTTCACAATTTTCACTAACGGATCCTCTCTGCCGCGACATTGAGCTATGGGACAAACTCTTAGGCGGAGTCATTCGCGAACAAGCCGGCGAAGACATCATTCAACTGGCCAAGTCATTGTTTGCTGAAACCAAGCAAGACAAAACGGCTGTGTTCCAACAGTTCAGCGCACTCAAAGACCCACACCGCGTCCAAACGCTCTTGCGCGCATTCACCGTGTTATTTCAGTTATTGAATTTAGCTGAACAAAAAGAGATTGTCAGAGTCAATTTAAAACGCCAGGCAGAATCAAGCGCCGATCATCCCAGACGGGAATCAATTCTTGATACAGTCCAACAGATTCGGTCCAGCGGCATTGGCGCCGAAACGATGCGGCAGATTGTTCAGCGGCTTGAGATTATCCCGACGCTCACGGCTCACCCGACCGAAGCGCGCCGCAGGGCGGTGTTAGACCAACTTGAAATTTTGGTTACCTTATTGGCCGAATCGAGCCAGCCCAAAGAGAGTACGCGTCTCGACCAGCCGCTGAACCACCGCAGCCGCATTGAGAACGACCTCTTTCGTGGATTGACCGCTTTATGGTTGACCGAAGAGCTGAGCCTGACGCCCGTCACAGTCGAAGACGAGTCGCGCAACGCGGTCTATTTTCTTGAACATACCATCTTCCCTATCGTCGCCTGGCTTCATCAAGATCTAATCCATGCGTTACACGAAACCTATCCCGGCGCATCGTTTGACCTGCCAGCCTTCATTCAATACCGCTCGTGGGTAGGCGGCGACCGCGACGGCAACCCCAAGGTCACGCCAGAGATAACCTGGAAAACGCTGACCTTTCATAAGCGCACCGTTCTTCAAATCTATTTAAGGCAAATCAATTCGCTGTTGAAAGAGTTTACTCAAAGCGCCCGCCGCGTTCCCGCCGACCAGGCGTTACGCGAATCGTTGGCGAAAGACGCCATTGAAGCGCCAATCAAATCAGAGCGCCATAACCGGCAATCGCAAGAGCCCTATGCGCGCAAACTACAACACATTCGCATCCGCCTTCAGGCTTCGCTCAAGTCGCTCAACGCGACGTCGCCGCATCAAGCCGAAGAGCCGTTTGAGATTGACAAAACCGCCTATTCAACCGCGACGGAATTTATTGGAGACCTCGAAGTCATTCGAAACAGCCTGCAGAAAAACCGCGCCCACGTTTTGGTTGACGAAGGGCCGTTCGCCGACCTTGTCGTACAAGCCAAAACGTTCGGGTTTCACTTGGCCGCGCTCGACATTCGCCAACACAGTAAAGAACACGCCTTCGCGATCAATGAAATCTTCGACGCCGCCCAGTTGGTGAAAGCCGGCGAACAATACACTGAACTACGCGAAGATTCGAAGATACAACTGCTCACCCAAGAATTACAAAACCCACGCCCGCTTTTGCCAGTCGGCTGGAAAGGTTCAGACAGAACTCAGAATGTTCTGGATGTATTTCGCGTCATGCGCCGCGCGCGCCAAACGTTCTCAAAAGACGCCGCGTCGACCTACATCATCAGCATGACTCATTCCGTCAGCAACCTGCTCGAAGTGTTAGTGCTTGCCAAAGAAGCCGGGCTAGTGCGCTTTGACGCAACGGGCGATGTGTGGACCTTGGTCAGTGACATTGACGTGGTCCCGTTGTTTGAAACCATTGACGACCTGGAGCGGTGCGATGGGCTGATGAAAGAATTGTTTGATAATTCCTCCTATTCGCTCCAGATCAAAGCCCGGGGGCGCTTTCAAGAAATCATGTTGGGCTACTCAGACAGCAGCAAAGACGGCGGCTACATGTCAGCGACCTGGCTGCTTCACGACGCCCAAGAACGCCTGGCGAAAGTCTGTAATCAATACTCCATTGACATGCGCTTGTTTCATGGCCGCGGCGGCACTGTAGGCCGAGGCGGCGGCCGCGCCTCGCTCGCGATACGCTCTCAGCCGCCTCAGAGCGTCAATGGACGTATCCGCTTTACCGAACAAGGCGAGGTCATTTCGTTTCGCTACAGTTTCGCGCCGATGGCCCATCGCCATCTCGAACAAATCTCTGGCGCCGTATTGCAATCAGCATGTTCAGGCGAAAATGACAACGCGCCAAATTCTGAATGGCGCCGCGCCATGGCCGACATGGCGTCTGTTTCTCAAGACACCTATCGGGGGCTGATTCAAGACGACGATTTTTGGACGTTCTACATCCAAGCCACTCCCATCAAACACATCAGCCGCCTGCCCATCGCCTCACGGCCCGTCTCGCGCACAGGCGGCTTCATGGTCGGCATGGAAGACCTGCGCGCTATCCCCTGGGGGTTTTCGTGGGTGCAGACGCGCTATCTCATCACGGGGTGGTATGGCATCGGGACAGCGCTTGAATCGTATATCAAGCAGTCGCCTGACAATCTCAAGCGCTTGCAAGACATGTTCACAGAATGGCCGTTTTTCGCCGCGTTGATTAACAATGCACGCCATGAATTGATGCGTGCCCACATGCCCACCGCCTCGGTTTACGCCGCCCGCGTCAAACCAAAAGCCATCGGCGAGCGTATTCACGGCATGATTGAATCAGAATATGACCGCGCCAGTAAATGGGTCCAACAAATCACCCAAGATTGTGAAGAAAGCGCCCGCTCCAGCGTTGTAGAACGCACCATTCAACTTCGCAATCCGATCGTCGAACCCTTAAACCGAATCCAGGCCGAATTGATGGATTTATGCGACCCCGATCAAGAATCAGGCGAGCAACAAAACGACGCCTGGCGCGAGGCCATGCTGCTTAGCCTGGCGGGAATCGCCGCCGCCATGCAAAGCACAGGGTAACGAACAACAACGCCCCATTTTTAAAGAGAAAAGGCGCCCTGGGTGATTTTCAATTTGTTCTTGCGGCGCAGGCCGCAGGTCTGCAACAAAGGGCGGCATGTGGGTGGGGTGAAAATCACCAAAAAAAGACTACATTCGATCGTTCTTCTAGCGCAATAAAAAAAATGAATCGGTTGTGCGTTTTACTTCAAATGCTTGGCTAAAAACCTCTCCATCATATACACGCAGCGTTTGTTCACCTCAGCCGACAGGTCCATCACATGGCCCCAGCCGTCATACCTCTCATAAATTACGTCGACGCCAACCGATTTTAATTTCTCCGCCGCCCGGTCGCCATGGCTGACATTCACGACGTCATCAACCGTACCATGAAAGATCAACGTCGGCGGCGCGTCTTTTGTGATATGCGTCAATGGAGAGGCTTGCTGATAGTTCGCTTTTACGTCTTCAATGCGGCCTGCCATAAATTGAACCACCGAACCATTATCAACAGCGTCTTCTCCTGTTAAATCAACGGGGCCGTAAAAATTGATCACGGCTTGAGGCTTGCTGCTGAATTTCAAGTTGCCGCACTCGCCTTCAAGGCTCCCGTCGCTTGACGAATACCCCAACATCATCGACAAATGCCCGCCGGCGGAATTGCCGCTTGCGGCGATACGGTCAGCATCAATATTGTATTGTTTGGCATTCGCCCTCATCCAGCGCATCGCGCTTTTCACATCCTGAACCGCCGCGGGGAACGCCGCCTCTGTTGACAAGCGGTATGACGCCGTCGCAGCCGCGTAGCCCAATTTGGCGAAATAAACGGCGTAATACTTCATGTCTTCGCGCTTGCCCTTCGACCAGGCGCCGCCGTGGATAAACAAAATGGCCGGCGTCGGCCTGTCTGAATCGGGGATGTACAGATCAAGTTGAAGCGAGCGCCCATCCAGGTTGCAATACTCGACGCCTAAGTGTTCGGTTATGTTTTCAGGGACAGCTATATTTTTTGCGTCGACTAATTCCATCATGCCCAATACGGCGGCGGTTTTCATCTTGGCTTCAGACGGAAACCCCTTGGGCACTGGCGGGGCCTGATTTTCAGCGCCAACAATACCGACCAAAGACATAAGCAAAATTAGAACAGCCACACTCTTCGCTCGAATCATAACGATCACCAAATTTTTGATAAATTGATTTTTGTTTGTAGTCTATTGCGATTAAACTAGGGATTCAAACCTAACCTTCAAGGATTCTATCATGATCATAAACATGGCAATGATGGCTTTATTTTTTCTCATCACATCCGCTTTCGCGAATGCCCAAGAACCAATCACCTTCACGGCGCGAGCGCAACACGCACCAGAAGACGGCCTGTGGACCACTCAAAATAAAGAAACCCAGTGGGCGGCGAACGAGACCGCCGTCATTCTTTGTGACATGTGGAACAAACACTGGTGCGACGGCGCCACCCGGCGCGTCGATGATATGGTCCCAAAGATGAACACGCTCGTTGGCTCGCTGCGCGAACGCGGCGTTCTCATTATCCACGCCCCCAGCGGCGCGCTCGACCACTACAAATTGCTGCCTCAACGAAAGCGCGCCCAAGATTCCAACTACATCAAGCCGCCTGATGAGATTCAGGGATGGTGTCACCTCGACCTGGACGATGAAGCGCCGCTGCCCATCGACGACTCTGACGGCGGCTGCGATTGCCAGCCGCAATGCACCCAATACTCCGCCTGGTCGATGCAACATCCCGGACTGACCATCGCCCCTAAAGACGCCATCAGCGATAGCGGACAGGAAATTTTTAACCTGATTGCAACGAATGGAATCAAAAACGTCATCATCATGGGAGTCCATACCAATATGTGTGTGTTGGGCCGTCCCTTTGGCATCCGCCAACAGGTGCGCCTAGGCCACAATGTTGTCTTAGTGCGCGACTTGACCGATACTATGTATAACTCGCGCATGCACCCCCACGTTGAACACGGCGTGGGGACAAAGTTAGTCATTCACCATATCGAAAAATACTGGGCGCCAACGGTGACAAGCGACGACCTGATGAATTAACCTTTTGCCGTTAAAGCCCCCCTTTTTTAAGGGGGGAAGGCGCCGAAGGCGCCAGGGGGGATCACTTCGATTTAGGCGAGGGTCGTTCTATGAGTTGATATACACCGCAAAGTTATCCTCCCCTCTTTATCTCCCCCATCTTGGGGGAGAGGATTCTACCAAAGTGTGTTCGCTTGAGTAGCTCGCATAGAGGCATTGCTTGCCCACTCATGTTTTGCAACCTTTTGCCGTTAAAGCCCCCCTTTTTTAAGGGGGGAAGGCGCCGAAGGCGCCAGGGGGGATCACTTCGATTTAGGCGAGGGTCGTTCTATGAGTTGATATACACCGCAAAGTTATCCTCCCCTCTTTATCTCCCCCATCTTGGGGGAGAGGATTCTACCAAAGTGTGTTCGCTTGAGTAGCTCGCATAGAGGCATTGCTTGCCCACTCATGTTTTGCAACAAAAAAAAGGCGGGTGAGAGATCACCCGCCTTTGTGCTCTCAACGCAATTGTTTTCTTAATACAGTTCCCACGCTTGAACGTTCGCGCCGCCCGCTGGTTGTGGGTCAAACGCTCCCGCCAATGTTGCGCACATGTAATCAAACTGGAACCCGCCAGCCGCCGGGGTGCCCGCGCTGCCGATGTTAAAGGATAATTGTTTCACGCCAGACCATTGGTCGCCAGTCATTGTTTCTGGATTGGGACGGTCAACTGCGGCCGCAGCGCCATCATTACGATGAATCGTAGCCACAGTTGGAGTTAAACTGCCATCTGCAAACGCCCGAACGGTGATTGCGCCCGGATCATCGTCTGAGACCTTTGCGCTCACCCATACGGTATGAAACTCTGTCGTATCAATATCTGTTAATACAGGGACGTTTTCATCGCCTTCGCGGCCTTCTGGGTCTGCTGCAACTTCTGTGGGGTCATTGATCAAAATTTCCAATGCGCCCTGGTTGTAATAACCAACACCGACCAAAGTACGCGCTAAATCGTCATCCGGGTCAACGTACCCAATGCCAACATGGGCGCGGTCTGACGCTTCAGGAATAAAGCGCAACGAACCATCGCCGTCTGGGATCCCGTCGCCGTCTGGGTCAAGCGCTAGCTGAACCAGTTCTAAACTGGCGCCGACATCCCGGTCTGGAAAGATAGGGAAAATACGAAGACGCGCAATAAACGTGACCCCATTTTCAAATGGGTCCGCGTCTAATTCGCCAGGAGCGTGTAGCGGGCCGGTAAAGAAGATTTTTCGGTCGGTTGGAAAAGAGAAACCTAATGTGCGTGGGTCGCCAATGTCAACTAAACGAAGCACCGACGCATCAGCGGCAGGATTGACGCCGTCTTCCGTGTCCCCAACACCTTCGAGGGTTTCAATGCGAACAACGTCGCCGACCAAGACGCCTGTTCCGTTTGGATCTTTATCAGGCGGAACAATGAATATTTCAAATGCTTCGAACTCCGCGGTGTTCTTGTTTCCTGAATACTCGTCGCTGCCGTTTTGATGTTGCCATTTTGCATCTGGCGAATCTTCGGCAGGTGGAATGTCGCCATTCCAGTCTTCAACAAATGTCCATCCGCCTGGCGGGTCTGCATATCCGCCGCGGTCTGCAAATACTGCTGACGTTGATGTGACGACTAAGATGGAGAGACTAGCCAGCATCCCTGCTCGGTACAACAGTGATGCTTTCATAAATGCCATCCTCCCAATTAAGAAAATTTTCAACCAGAAGTAACTGGTTGGATAGAGTAAAATTCAAATCAATCTACATAGTCAATCGAATGATACAATTTATTTGATGATACCATTAGTTTTATGTTAAAGTCAACTCTAAGTTTGAAAATGGGAAAGTTTTTTTCACAAACAAATCAGATGTCTAGACAATAATTTAAAAGGCTCGATAAAAAAAGAATTTTTAAACTACATTTATTCTCAGGCACGTTAACTTGACTATCTTGTCATGGTTTGACTCATGTACTTGAAAAAAATTGATTTCGCACTTAAGTTATACAATAATAAGCACTAATACAAACACCGTCAGACAACGTAAAGGGCTCCAACGGTTTTCTTCTCTAGTTGCGAAAAGGGTATTATGGAAGCGTATATACACGCAGCGAGACAAGTAAAAGACGACATTGCCGCTGAACTCCAAAAAGAAGTGCCTGCTCCTTCTCCCGAAGAAGCGGTTAAAGCCTGTAACCACGGCGCCCTGGTATTGGAGAATGTGGAAATAGTCTTTCGCAACTCAGCCAAAAACCGCCTATTCTCTGACCGGCTTCGCGGCGTCAAAACCAAGCAGTTTGAAGACCACGAGTTATTGCCTGCTTACATAACCACCTCTGACGATGATGTCTATCAAGACGCGTTAGACTCTGTATCGTGTTGTAAGAAGATCAGTTACTTTCTTTTCATCAGCCGCTACGAAAAGTTTCAAATCACTCAACGAAACAAATATTCTGATTTGCTGCGCAAACTGGAGGGGAGATGTCCCGACAGAGCGATTCAGACCTATTACGCAAAAAAAGAGCTCATCAATTTAATGCGTGAAGAAGAAGAGATCAAACCAACCTATGATCAGGTTTTGAGTTTGGTCTGCAGCTACATTCAATCCATTCAAGATCTGCTCGAAGCCCAAGCCGAAGTGTACGAGTGCGAGCAAACGCTGGTCGGCATCTTCAACGAATACATGGGCGTGTTGATCAACGCTGACCCGTCCAGCCCACACGCCAAAAAGTTGCAAACCGACGCGGCGTTTGTAAAAGCTCTCAAACAAGGGTTTGACGCGCTCGACAATCGCGGCCTCGAATTGCCCAAACTTGAAGCGCGCATCACACGCGACTATGTAAAGAGTTTAAACACCATTCTCACAACTCATCTGGGGAACCTCTCAGGCGAAGCCAAAATGATCAAAGATGTGTCTGAGTTTCTTCAAATTATCATCACGTATAGCGACCTAAAATATAAACCGCCCAAAGAAAAATCCGGCGGCGACTCAGCCTTCAAATCGGTGATGGAAGACTTATCTTCCACGTTCAAAAGTTGGCTTGGCGGTTGATCATATAAGCGGCGCTTCTTGCCAGCCTTCCTTCTCTCTTTTATGATCGCTCCATCCTGAATACTCACATACAGACTAGGCATGGACTCCATACAACAATGTTTAGAAACCGCCCTTCACAGCCAACTCAGCCAATCTGAGCAGTCTGACTGGTTCCAACACACCGCTGTTTTTGTTTATGCGTCAGCGTCGACACAAGGTCTGCAAGAGCTAGACCAATCTGATTGGCGCTATCAAGCGTCCATCAGCGCCGCCAAGCGGCTACTGAGTAAAATCCAACATCTCAAACGCCAATCGCTTGACGGCGCCGCCTTACTTAAAAAGTTTGACGCCATTGTATCTAGCGCCCAAGACTCGTTCTTTTTTGCGCCCGAAACCGTTGAGCGGCTGTATGACCCTCGAATCGACAACCATGATCCGCTCATCATCAAGGGCGTGAACGGCCATTGTTTATTGTTAGAACGCGCCTCTGGCCACGCCGCCCAGCGGTATGCCGCTTCGATACAGCGCGCCGGGCTTGACATTGAGACCGTCAAGGGAGACCTCTACAGCGCCGCGCTAGAAGAGATTGTCAAATGCCTGTCTGACCATTCCGCCAGAATTTGGAAAGCGGGCGAAAGCCAACCTATTGTCTTCCCGCCTGAAGGGACGCGCGGTTGGAAGCAATCAATCATTACCCACGCCGCCATTGCCCCCGACTCAAAAACGTTGGCGCTTCTTCATTCAGACCGGGTGGTGTCGGTCTGGTCAATCGAATCACAAGAATTGCTCTCTAAACACACACTCGCCAATTCCTACAAACAGACAGATTCAAAAGAATGGCGCGCGCCATTCTTTTCTCGCGATGGAAAGCGCATCGCCGTTCAACTTGAAAAAACCAGAGTAATCGTCATTGATGTGAAAAGTGAAACCAAACCGATTGTATTCGAGAAGAATGAAAAAGACCGTTTTCAACAAGTATTCGGCGATGTGGCGCCGCCGGCCAATCAACTACGGCGAAATAGTTCTGAAATACAAACGCGGCGGGGGGATACGGTCTCAATGGCCCAATACCAAGACCTGGTCTATCACAGCGTCACCAACCAGACAGGAAATATCACAGTCACCACCAGCGAGATTGAGCGCTTCATGCCGCCCTGGATGTGCGATATTAGCTTCGAAAACGCAGTGTTTTACATTCTAAAACGGCGGCTGATTGACCGTATCCGCAGGCATATCCATATCGAAACCCCCAGTGTTGACGCAGGAGGAGATGGCGAATTTAGCCCGTCTCAGGCTATAGGCGTCTATCACATCGGCAAAAACCTGGATGATCTGTCGCCAGACGAGTTGGTGTCTCATTCGGCCCGCCAGGAAGACAATTGGCGAGATGGGCATGATTTAGAACGAATTTTAGCCGTGCTAAAGACCATAACGATTACCTACAAGGACAAAGAAATACGGTGCGACGAGATGGCGCGGCTCAAGGCCGAAGGTAAGACCAACGCCGAAATTGGCGAACTAATTAACGCGCCGCGAGGAACCGTCGATTATTTATGGAACCAATGCCGAAAACAGATCACATTGATCTTCGGCGACGAAATATAAAGGTGACTGATCATGAATACCCGCCGTACCCATGCCAATAATGATTCGAACCGCGAGACGCTTCAGGCGTTGATCGACCAGGCGCTGTCTGACCTTCAACATCCTGAGGAATTTAGCGATGTACAGACCGGTAACAATTCGGCGCCGAGCGGCCAATCAAAAGACGCCTTTTTCGCCGCGGTGCAGTCGCCCTGGTTGAATCAACCCACCACCCTCTCGCTCATCGAACAATGGGCCAGCAACGCCTCACGTCTCAATTGGTATGAACAAGCCAAATCGTTAGTCGACAGCCTCCGCCAGCAAGCCAATGAATCAATCCAGGCGGAACTCAACCAACTCACAGACTCATTGTCGTCGCTTTCGGGCCGCCTGGTTTCGGCCCCGGCCCATCGCGGCGCCTCAACCGAGCGCATGGTCTATCCATCTCAGCGGCGAAACATCCCGGCGGCTGATTTGCCGACGTTTCACGCCCTGTTTTGCACGGCGGTCAACCCTGGCGAGGGGCCAGTAAGGCTGGCGGGTTTAAGCATGGACTCTGTCTATCGTTGCCGCTTTGAATCAACGAGTGATTCAACCTGGAGAAAAGAGCCGCAACTCAAACAAAGCGCTTCCGGCGGGTTTTCATTCGATCTACGTTCAGTTTTGGCTGACGCCCCTGACCGATCAGGCGTCGTTTGGGTGATTGAAGAAGAACCGTCGACTGACGCTCAACCCGCCTGGATTTCAGGCGTAATCTGGAAATTTGAAGCGAATGAAAATTCCTTCCATAACGAAATTGACGCTGCGGCAGACACGCTCGATTGGCCCTGGAACCGAATCAAAACCCTGATAGAAATCAACCGCTTGTTCGCCAACCAGATGTATGTCGAAGCCTACGAAACAGCGCGTTGCGCCATTCGCGCCGAACGCGCCGCGCCCAACGACGGCAGCGTGGTGCCGTTCGCCGAAGCGCTTTGGCTGATGATTGAAAAATGCCTTGACGCCATGATCGAAAAACTCGAGGCCGCCCAGCCAGTATTTCAATTCATGAAACCTGAATGGGACGCCCTACAGCCATTGCGCCGCCTTCGTCAGGACATCAGCCTGTCAACATAAAGCACTATACCTATTCGATGAGATCTCTTGGAGTTCATAATCAAGTAAGTTATGTCAGGCATGGATGTAACTCTGAGAGCGCCAGCGCAAATGGGCCTGAAAGCCCGCATAGAAGCGAGCAGAGTTTCACCCAGACCCAGCGAAATTTTTCTGCTTCATCCCATACCGTCTCTAAACACACCTCTTCCACTCGATTCTCTACAGAATCTCGATAAAGTGATTCTCTGTATATCATTTTTGTGTTTGGACAGAGCCGAATGCCAAACGGTGGGTTGAGGTATGCCGAGGTTGCCTTTCCGATTCCAGCCCGGCAGACATTTACATACGAGATTCCCCAAAACCTGCGCGACGCCGCCCAGCCGGGGTGCCGCGTCTACGCTCCATTCGGGCGGCGTAATGCGTTAGGGTACATCTCGACAAAACGCGCCGGGCCGCCTGAAGGCGTCTCTGACGTCAAGCCCATATCACGCCTGATTGATGAAGAACCTCTCTTCAGCGATGAACTGTTGGAATTTTTAAATTGGACGGCTGATTATTACCTCTCATCGCTGGGCGATACCTTTTCGGTCGCTTACCCGTTCACGCCCAACTCGAAGCCCCGCATGATCAAAGTCGTGTTGTTAGACGAGTCGGTCGAAAGCGGCGGCGCCGTTCCTGACGCGGCCTCGACCGAGCCGCAGCGGCGTGTTATCGAGTTTTTGATCAACCAAAAATCATTGTTGACGCCAAACGACATCGCCCGCGAGGCGGGCGTGTCTCCATCGACCATCAAAACCTTAGAAAAGAAAGGCCTGGTCAGGCTTCAGGCGCGTGAGTCGTTGCGCATCCCCATTTTCTCCTATCAATCCGGCCCGACTACGGCGATGAAACTCACCGAAGAACAACAAGCCGCGTTAGATGCGATTCAATCCTCCATCGGCCAACAAGACGCCAAGCCGTTTTTGTTGCATGGCGTCACTGGCAGCGGCAAGACCGAAGTGTATATGCAGGTGATTGAAGCCGTTCTCAAAGAAAAGAAGACGGCGCTGGTGTTGATTCCAGAGATATCGCTTACGCCCCAAACCATGGACCGCTTTCGCTCCCGCTTTGGCGACCAGGTGGGCATCTTACACAGTTCGCTGGGCCAGGGCGAACGCTTTGATGAATGGCGCATGGTCAAACAAGGCCACCGCCGCATCGTCGTGGGGGCGCGTTCGGCGATTTTCGCTCCCCTGCCCGACTTGGGCGTGATTATCGTCGATGAAGAACACGAAGGCTCATACAAACAATCTGACCCTAGCCCGCGCTACCAGGCCCGCGACCTGGCGGTGGTGAGGGCGAAAATGACCGGCGCGCTGTGCATCCTCGGTTCAGCGACGCCTTCGATTGAGACGACCTACAACGCGCGCGCTAACAAATACCTGTTGATTCCCCTCAAAGAGCGCATCGCCATTCACGGCATGCCCAAGGTCAACCTTGTCGACATGCGCGGCAGGCCCGAAGAAGAAGAAATCTTAACGGAAGAATTACTGCAGGGCCTCTGGGACCGCTTTGAAGCCAAACAACAGTCGATTCTCTTTTTGAACCGTCGTGGTTTTTCGACAACCATGACCTGCAGCCACTGCGGCCACATTATTTCATGTAAGAATTGCAGCGTCCCGCTGGTGTATCACCGCTCGGTCAATCAATTGATCTGCCACCATTGCGACTACCGTGAAGCCATGCCCGACGACTGCCCCAATTGCACAGACAAGTTCATGCGGCAGCGCGGCTTCGGTACCGAAAAAGTGGTGCATGTCCTAGAAGAGCGCATCCCTGACATTCGCGTGATTCGTCTTGACCGCGACGCGGCCCGCCGCAAAGGCGACCATGACCGCTTGCTCACGCCCTTTCGCCGCGGCGAGGCGGATGTGTTAGTCGGCACCCAAATGATCGCCAAAGGCTTAGACTTCCCCAACGTAACCTTGGTCGGAATCATCAATGCGGACTTCTCTCTCGCGCTGCCAGACTTTCGCGCCGCAGAACGCACCTTCACCCTGCTCACCCAAGTCGCTGGTCGATCTGGAAGAGGCCAACACCCGGGCGAAGTGTTCATTCAAAGTTATAGCCCCGACCATTACAGCATCCAGTTCGCCCTTCAGCATGATTACAACTCATTTTATGAGAAAGAGATTCGCTACCGCCGATTGATCACGTTCCCGCCGTTCGCCCGCCTAGTCTTGTGGCGAATTGAAGCCCAGAGCGAAGACGTGGCGCGCGGTAAAGCGTGGGACCTCTACGAAATTCTATCTCATGGATTGAGAGGCCAGAAAGAGATCACCTTACTGCCGCCGGTTGAGGCGCCATTATACCGGTTGCGCGACCACTACCGCTGGCAATTGGCAATCAAGAGCACTGACTATCGCGCCTTTCGCCCCCTGCTCAACAGCCAGCCGCTGCAAAAATTTCTCTCCCAACGGCGCAGCGGGTTTCGTATCGTTCAAGACGTCGACCCAAGCGACATGCTTTAATTTCTGCGCCGCCTCTTATACACTAAGCCTAATCTAGGCTATCTCGACAAACGATAAGAACAATGCCCTATTCAATACTCATCGCAGACGACGAAATCAATTCCCGCGAAGGCTTACAGAAAGCCATCCTCGAAGAAGGCCGCCGCGTCGACCTGGCCGCTGACGGCGCCGAAGCGTTTGAGATGATACAGACGCGCGACTATGACGTGTTGATCTCTGACATTCGCATGCCCAACATGGGCGGCATGGAACTGCTCGAGAAAACCAAACAGGCCAGCCCCAACACCGACGTCATCATGTTGACCGCCTATGGCAGCATCGAAATGGCGGTTCGGGCCATGCGCCTGGGGGCGTATAACTATCTCACCAAACCAGTGAATCTTGATGAACTCGACGTGATGCTTGATCAGGTGTTTAACAAGCGCCGCATCGAGCAAGAGAATGAATATCACCGCGAGAGTGGGAAAGTCCAATCAGGCGCGGCAGGCATCGTCGGCCAAAGCCAGCCCATTCAAGAGTTGCTGGAAACCATCGAACAGGTCGCGCCTAGCAAGGCAACCGTATTGATCACGGGCGAAACCGGGTCGGGCAAGGAGCTCGTCGCCCGCGCAATTCATGAACAGAGCCAGCGCAAAGACCGCCTGTTTGTTCCCATCCACTGCGCGGCGTTATCTGAAAACCTGTTAGAAAGCGAATTGTTCGGCCATGAACGCGGTGCCTTCACCGGGGCGATTAAACAACGCAAAGGCCGCTTTGAAGTCGCAGACGGCGGAACCCTGTTTCTCGACGAAATTAGCGAAATCAGCCCGTCAATTCAGGTGAAACTTCTTCGCGTCTTACAAGAAAAACAATTTGAACGGGTCGGCGGCAGCGAAACGCTGTCGGTTGATATTCGCATCATTGCCGCAACCAACCGCAGCCTTCAAAAACTGGTCGACAAGGGCGAGTTTCGCGAAGACCTCTTTTACCGGTTGAAAGTCATTACCGTCAATACCCCGCCGTTGCGGGAACGAAAAGACGACATTCCCCTGTTGGTCGATGCGTTTGTTCAGCGCTATGCCCAAGAGAACAACAAAGGCGCCGTCAAGGTCAGTAAAGAGGCCATGAACCACTTGGTCAATTACTCATGGCCCGGCAACGTACGCGAGTTGCAAGGCGTGATCGAAAGCATGGTCTTATTGGCGCGCGGCGATGTGATCGAAGCGAAAAACGTCCCGCATGAAATTCGCGGCGACGATGACGACGGTTCCGTTTCGCATGCTTCGATTGACGCAGACGCCACCCTCGCTGATGTCGAGAAACAAGTTATTCTCGACGCGCTCAAACGCCACAACGGCAACCGCACCAAAACCGCCGAAGCGCTGGGCATTGGCCGCAGGACATTGATTCGCAAACTCCACGAATTCGGCGCCGCCAAAGACGATGACGACAGTGAAGAGGGCTGATTGAATGAGACGCGCCGGGCATTTTCTTCTATGGTTCCATTTCGCTATTCTCCCGCTTTGCGCTCAGCCTTATACCCCATTTCTGAATGTATTTGACTTTCAAACCGTCAGGCATATCGTCGTCTCAGAACAGTCTGGCTATTTTCCTGTCTTGACCAATCTCGAAGAGATGATGGTTAGCGTTTATCGGTCCGGCGGCGGCCATCTGGGCATTGGTGGAGCGCTCCACATGCGCTGGTCGTATGATTCAGGCCTCAGCTGGAACACGCCCGATACGGTCATCGACGGGCCTTTCGATGATCGCAACCCCGCGGCCGGACTGACCCAGACGGGCCGAATTGTCGTCGCCTATCACCGTCAGGGCAGTTATGACTTTGACCAGAAATACCGCCCTGAGTTAAACAACGCCCATTGCATGGTTACTTACTCTGATGACTTGGGAATAACCTGGAGCCCGCCCTCTCCACTCGGCGTCTCAGGCCTAGAAACCTGTTCGCCCTATGGACGAGTCATTGAAGCCCAAAACGGCGATTTATTGATGAACGTCTACGGCCGATACGCCGCCAACATTCCAGGGGCGAGGTCGGTTCGCGACGACGCCCGCGATTACGCCTACCTGGTGCGCTCAACTGACGACGGCCTGACTTGGGGCGAACCAGTCTTGATCGCTGAAGACCACAACGAAACCGCCTTATATTCGTTCGGCGACGGGCGTATTCTCGCCGCGGCGCGAACCGTATCGACCCAGCGCATCGATATCGTAACCAGCGAAGACGACGGACGCACTTGGGGCGCGGCCATGCGGCTCACGGATCCATACAACCACCCCGGCGACTTTGTCATGCTGTCAAATGGATGGCTGCTGTTGTTATACGGCGACCGCAGCCAGGATTTCAAAACCATCAAAGGCATCCTCACTCGCGACCAGGGGCGCACTTGGGACGTGAAGTGGGTCAGCGTGTTTTCACGCCCGCTTCAAGGTGATTTTGGCTATCCCAGCGGCGTCTTGCTGCCCAGCGGAAAGATCGCCATCCAGTATTACTGGGGCGGTAAGGCCAAAAACGCCTACGACGGTTCAGACGCCCGCCTTTATATGACATTATTTGATGAATCAGATTTCTTATTGACATACCGAAGCCGTATGCAGTAAGAGCATATTAAATTTTGTTGTATTCAGTTGCAATGATTAACATAAAAACAAGTGAGGCGGAGTTTCTTTGGTTCTTCCGATATTTGAGTACTTCCCTTGCTGGATGACCTGGGATTTGGTCAAAAAACGATATTCGTCCTTTCAA
>CAZKYC010000022.1:0-55124 GCA_964556895.1 uncultured bacterium
ATTGAAAGGACGAATATCGTTTTTTGACCAAATCCCAGGTCATCCAGCAAGGGAAGGACTCAAATATCGGAAGAACCGTAAATCTCTTGATTAGCGGTTTTGTTATGAGCGTTTCGGTGAAGACATGACTTTGAGCAGCCCTGGAAGTGACTTCACCCTCAAAAATCATCTGTCAAATAAACGCTCATATTCATCAAAAATACGACGAATTCCTCACTCCTGCTTGAGCCGATATACCCGCAACAGCGCGTCGGTTTTGAAGAAGGTGCGCTCGAAGACCATTTCAAACTCGCTCATATAAGGGACCAGGTTGGCGTATTCGTGCGCCCCGCCAAACAGGTCGTCAAACCGGGCGATTTTATAGGGCGCAGTCGATTGGATGGTAACAACGGTATCTGCCTTGCCCACAAAAAAACTATGTCGTAGATTTTGGAAGCGCTCTTCTTCGGGAACCGCCCTCACGGGCTCGCCTTTTTCGAACAAATACAAATGCCGCCAGCGCCACTCTGTCCCATCAAATGGATTTTGGACGACTTGCAAGTGTTTTGTCAGGTGATAGCTCAGCGACGGCGGGTTGGCCAGGTCATGCGACACCAATAGCGCGATTTTATCATCCGGCGTCACCTGGTCTACCATGGCCTGAATCGGCGCCAGGTAGTCATGATAGCGAGACGTGTGCGGCTGTCGGTTGAACCCGGTCTGGAACACAATTGTCAGCATAATAACTAGGGCCATCGCCGCGCCGACTATCCATAGGCGGCTGCGGCCAGATTCGGTCTTCCAAAGTTGAAGCGCCCCAATGACCGATTCGCCCGCCATGAGATAAAACAGCCCCATGGGGATAAACACAAAGCGAATGTCTTTCATCGGGTGGATGACCGCCGCCGCGAAGTGAATGAGAAAGCATGCCGTGGCCGGATTCGACAACCCAAGCCGCCTGGTAAAGATCAACGTTAGGACAATCGGCGCGGCGAACAGCAATAGCAAGAGTGGGTGGGCGAAGAATTCTTCTGGCGCCAAACGCGGGTAATATAGCAGGCTTTCAAAATTGAACGGCGTTCGTCTTTCTGGATTATTGACCGCAAACCCCACCAGGCCATACATCTTTGCGGGAAAGGAAGGCGCTAGCCACGCCGCCAGCATCACCATCGGCAGGCCAAACAAAACCAAATCTTGTTTTTGAAAGAACGGCGCGATTGACCAGCGGTGTTTCGCCAGTCGCGACAGACCCACACCAACAAACGTCAACACGGCGTAGTTGTATTTGTAATAAAACAACAATCCTAAAAAGAAGCCGGCGACAATTGTTCTCCAGATCGAGTCCTCTTTTTTGTCAGGCAAGGCGCACAACGCCGCCAAGACTAGTAACAGCCCGGTGATCTCGCTCATGATGCTGACCGCGTGGGCGGCGACGGAGGGTGAGGTGGTGAATAGCACCCAAGCGCTCGCGGCGCCCACGGTATGCACAAACGGGTTTGAAGTTTGCTGGTCAGAGTCGATTCGCCGGGCGCGAATAAACCAGATCATCATCAGACAGGCGCAGCCAACATACGACAACAGGGCGACCATTCGCGCGGCGGGCAGGGTGGGGCCAAACAACAAAAACATGACCGTGGTCATCCACGAATGCAAAAATGGCCACACCACCTGCTGGTTGGTGTAATGCCAAAACAAATAGAAATCGCCGTTTTTGAGCGTTGTCCACAACCCCGCCCCCCAGGCGCAGCGGTCAAACCCGTCCCAACAGGGCAGCCCGCCCTCGCGAATGGAATAGGTATAGAGCCAAAACGACAACACCAGCGTCCACGCGGCGAGAAAGACCAGCGCAAACTGAGAAAGCCGTTCGCCCCATTGAAAGGTGTTTTCGTCGCCTTTTTCGATATTCATGTTACTATGCGCCCTGGTCGTTGGCTTTTGTTCTATGATAATGTTATTTTTGACGTAAATAATCCCCGCGAAGGCCAAGCGGAAAATGAGGCGGCGACATGAGCATTGAAGAACGCACAGAACAGTTTCGCAGTCATTTTAATCGGCTGCGCGACGAAATCGGAAAAGTGGTGGTTGGCGCCAATGAAATCGTCGAAGGCTCACTGATCTGTATCTTCGCGGGCGGCAACGCGCTGCTCGAAGGCGTGCCCGGCCTTGGCAAGACGCTGTTGGTGCGTACGATCTCGCAGGCGCTAGACCTGAAGTTCTCACGCATCCAATTCACGCCCGACCTGATGCCCGCTGACATCGTCGGCACCAATGTCATCGACCAGAGCGACGACGGGCGCCGCCAGTTTCGCTTTGAGCCCGGCCCTATCTTCGCCAACATCGTCCTGGCTGACGAGGTCAACCGCGCCACCCCCAAGACACAGTCTGCTCTCCTGGAAGCCATGCAGGAACACCGCGTCACCGCCGGCGGGACAACCTATGATCTCGAACAACCGTTCGTGGTGCTCGCTACCCAAAACCCGCTTGAGATGGAAGGCACCTACCCGCTGCCCGAAGCGCAGATCGACCGCTTCATGTTGAAACTGATTGTCGAATACCCCACCCGTGAAGAACTGACCGAAGTGTTGGTTCGTACGACCGACAAACAAGAATTCACTCCTGAGAAAATCATGGACGGCGCGGCGGTGAGAGACATGCGCACCCTGTGCCGCGAAGCGCCCATCGCCTCTCATGTGCGCGATTACGCTGTGCGTTGCATCCTCGCGACCCACCCCGGCGGTGAATTCGCCACCGATATGACCAACCGTTTCGTACGCTACGGCTCCAGCCCGCGCGGCGCCCAGGCGCTGATTTTGGCGGCCAAGATTCGCGCCCTGCTCGACGACCGCTACAACGTCAGTTTTGACGACCTGCGCGCGTCGATCAAACAGGCGCTGCGCCACCGCCTGATTCTTAATTTTGAAGGCGAAGCCGAGGGAATCGCTACCGACCGCGTGTTAGACGACATCCTCGAAAAGGTGCAACCGGTTGAGAAAGCGGCGGCAGTCTAGGGAATGACTAACGCACAGCAATCAGGCGTGTTCATTACTCTCGAAGGAATCGAAGGCGCGGGCAAATCGACCCTGGCGCAACGCCTGGAGAGTTGGTTTCGCTCGCGCGGCCATGCGTGCATTCGCGCCCGCGAACCGGGCGGCGTGCCAACCGCCGAACGCATGCGCGACCTGCTCTTACATGAGAAACTCGACCTGACTGCTGAGGCGGAGTTGTTCATCATCGAGACCGCGCGGGTGCAGCTGATGCATGAGTTAATTCTCCCTGCCCTGCATGACGGCAAGACCGTCATTCTCGACCGGCATACTGATTCGACTCTTGCCTACCAAGGCTATGGGCGTGGACTTAATCTCGACCATTTGCGCCAGATCAATCTGGTTGCGACGCGGGGGCGCGTGCCTGACTGGACGCTAGTTCTCGATTTAGACGCTGAGACCGGGTTGTCGCGCGCGCGCCGCGATCAGGCCAAGGCCGAAAACCCTGACCGTTTTGAATCAGAAGCGGTCTCCTTCATGGAACGCGTACGCCAGGGATTTCTAGCCATCGCGAAAGACGAACCACACCGCGTCAGCGTCTTCAACGCGTTAGACGATCTGGAGACGATTTGGGCGAAGATCGAACAAACTGCTGAGAGACGGTATGTGAAGTAATAAAATGTGGCTCATCCTGGATTTGGATACGTTCTCTCAAATTGAATTAGAATTTCCAGACATGATCTCAAGGATGATTTTTTTTCGTTGTATTTGGCATGGGTACAACTCTGCTCGCTTCAGTGCGGCTCCGCCTTTTTGCACAGGCGCTCCCTGAGTTGCACCCATGCCTGAGTTGGATTGTCTATTATTGAAAGGACGAATGTCGTTTTTTGACCACATTCCAGGTCATCCAGCAAGGGAAGTACTCAACTATCGGAAGAACCTAAAATGTTTAAAGAATTTGAACGAATAGTCCTTACCAAAAACCTTCCTGAACGTAATCTCGTAAAAGGAGATGTAGGAACTATCGTTGATAGTTATGAGAATGGGCGAGGCTATGAAGTAGAATTTATCACGCTTAGCGGTGAAACAGTCTCTGTAAAAACACTATGCAAAAATGATATTCGCCAAATCAATCCAAAAGCAATCGTTCGTTTTGAGATGGCTTTTGACGCTTCTATAAATAATCACTGCTTCTTCTCAGGTGATATCACTACCAACCGGTTCACGGTCGGGTTTTTGATAATCTGAGCGTCGCGGTGGCGCCAATGGATAGTCAACGAGTCAATTTCTTTCTCGTCGCCGAAGCCAAAATGCAGCGTCGAACTGTTTTGCGACAGATACCCTGAGCCGCCGTCGACCAGTCGCGTCCAGGTCTGATCGTCTTTTTTGGCAACGACACTGACGCCAAACGCCTGGGCGCTGGATGCGTCTAACTGTACTTGCAGCCACGCTCCCTGCGTACTGCGGTTTTCAAGCAGTGAGGGCGGCGCGTCGATGTTGTTGACGACGATATCCATATCGCCGTCTTTGTCATAATCAATCAACGCCGAGCCGCGCCCGCTATAAGGCGTGTAGGTGTCGTCAAGCGTTGTCTTCGTCACATCTTCAAAGCGCCCGCCCTGGTTTTTATAAAACGACACGCCCTGCTCGTAGGTCAAATCAAATTCGAGGTCTTTCACTTGGGGATACATATGGCCGTTGGCGGTGAACACGTCTTGCCAACCGTCGGCGTCGAAGTCTGACACCATCACCCCCCAGGTGATTAACATGCGGCTGGAGGCAAGACCTGTACGGCTAGTCATATCAGTCAAGAACCCGTTGCCCTGGTTTTGGAACAGCACATCGGTCTGGCGCTCGTAGGATGTGATATAGAGGTCGATGAAGCCATCGTTGTTATAGTCGCCGGGGCCGATCCCCATACTGGCGCCTTCGACGCCGCTTTCGGTAAACGCGCCGCCGGACGGAAAACTCACGTCTTCAAATGAGCCGTCGCCGTTGTTCTTGAGTACGCTGTTGTAGGTCGAGTCGTTGGTAATGTATAAATCGAGGTCGCCGTCGTTTTCCAGATCAAAAAACACGCCGCCCATGGCGCGGCTGTCGTCTTGGGGAAAGCCGAGAACTTCGGCCTGGTCGGTAAACACGCCCTTGCCGTCGTTGATATAGAGCAGGTCGGGTTGAGGGTCAAACGCCAGCGGGCCGACAAACACCATCTTGCCCTGGTAGTTAAAGCGGTTGTCGGCGTGTTTCTCAAGATCAAACTCAATGTAGTTGCCGACATAAAGATCGAGGTCGCCATCGGTATCGATGTCAACAAAGGCGGCGGCGGCGCAGTAGCCCGTGTCGTCAACTCCCGCCTCTTGGGTCTTGTCGGTAAACGTCCCGTCGCCGTTGTTGATATAAAGCGCGTTGGCGCCGATGTTGCCGACAAACAAATCGAGCCAGCCATCATTGTTCACGTCGCCGAACAGGCTGTACATTCCAAAGCCCAAGCCGCCGACGCCCGCTTGTTTGGTCACGTCAACAAATTTGCCGCCGTCGTTGCGGAAAAGGGCGTTGCGCCATTGGTTGTCGGGCTTGAGCAAGTCAGGCCGTCCGTTGGTGAAATAGATGTCGTCGTCGCCGTCGTTGTCATAGTCGCCCACCGCGACGCCCGACCCCATCGCGTCGGTGATCCAGGGTTTGTCGGCGGCGCCTAGAATATGCCGAAACTCATGAAGCCCCGACTCTTTGGTCACATCAACAAACTTGATGGCGAATTTGGTCGTAGACTTGTTTTCAAATTTCCCCTTCGGCTTGTCTATCACCCCTGCGGCTTCGGCTTGTTCAAACGCCGCGCCAATCGCCTGGATCTCTTTTGAGTCTGGAAAATTTTGCCCATATTTGTCGTAGAACGCTTTGGCCTCGTCTGTGCGCCCCACACGCATCAAAGTCAAGGTTCGAATATAGACATACAGCAGCGATTTCTCAAACATAGCAGGGTCGAGCGCATCCAACAGTTTGATTGCTTTGTCTAATTCCTGGCTGTTGTAATACAACCGCGAAAGCATCAACTTCTCTTGTTCAGATGCGAGGCCTTTGTCGATGCGAAAGCGGGCGTATTTCTCTGCTAGGTCGGGGCGTTTGACCCGGCTCAATTCGAGCTGCAGTTGCTCCGCCTCCTGGGCCGGGACCTTGGTCGGGTTTCGATAGGCGTACCACATGCGGTTGAGTTTCACGTCGGGCCAGGTGCGTAGGTGTTCAAACACTTCCTGCATGTCATTGAACTCATCAGTCTTCTGTTGGCGCGACAACGCCACCATCAGCGCGTTGACCGCTTCGCGAAAGAAGGGGTAGCCTTCGACCGCTTCACGCAGATTGCGTTCGGCCTCCGCGCTGTCCCCAACGCGGTTGGCGAGTTTGCCAAGTTCGAAATAGGCGAGATAGTTTCGCGGGTCGATTTCGATGACCAGGTTAAGTTGTTTTTTGGCCTCTTCGTCCTCGCCGTCGCGGGCCAATAATGTGCCCAACAATAATAACCCGTTCAGATCGTCGGGTTGTACTTCGAGCAAGATATTCAGCCATTCTTTGGCTTTGGGATATTCATTGGCGGCGTAGGCGATGGCAGCGATGCGGTAAAGTAACACCGGGTTCTTTGGTGCGAGATTCAAGACCGTTTCGCACTCTTTGAGAGCAGTCTTATCGTCGCCCGAACGCCAGTAGGTGCGCGCCAGCATATAGCGAAATTCAGCATCTTGAAGGTTTCGCTCACAGAGTTCGCGCAAAAACGCCACCCACTCGCCGCCAGGGGCGATTCGGCTCAGCGCCTGCAACGTCAGGGTGCGTTCTTGGGGAGAAAAGGGCTTATCAACCACCGAGAGGCTTTCTAGCGCCTTCTCATGGTCTGCCTGTTGAATGGCCTCAATCATGGCGCCAACTTTAGGGTCAACCTGTTGGCATTCCCCGGAAACTTGATAAACAACAATCGTGAGCGCAACTAGAAATAAGGCAGCAAACCTACGCATCCGTAATACGACCTCCCAAACGAAAAGACCAACAAATAATAGCGCATTTTACCCCTAGGCGATCACCGTGTAAGGAAAGAGACACAGATTGGTTTGGTTGGAAGAAGAGTCAGCTAAAAACTATACCGCTTTTCAAACGTTTGAGAGTATTGTTGGGCGCGCTTGGGCAGTTCTTCTTTCATGATGCGCTGTTGTTCTTCGGGTGTGAGAGCGCCCCAATCGCTGATCTCAGAAAAATTGCGAAAACAACCAATGCAGAGCTCGGCGTCTGGGTCGTATTGGCATATCCCAACGCAGGGTGATCGGTGATTTGTGGATAATGACATGCTTTTCTCTCGGCTCATCCATATAATCCTATCGAATCCGAATGAAACCACAAAATAAAAAAATCATTGAGCGGGTTGTTGAATTGGTTCGGGGGCGGGCCTCTGCTCATGCTCGTTCAATTCTTGGGCCAGATTCAAGAAAAACGAGACATGGTCGTGGTGGGGCTTCATGAATGGCAAAATGCGTAGACCCACCAGAGCGCCGTGGTCGGTAGATAGTTCGCCGCGAAAGTCGCCCCACTTGGCCGAACTCACTGGCACCATGCCGTCATTGTCGCCCACGATGCCTTTCATACGCCGCCAGGAAAACGAACGCGGAAAGCCCACGCGCTTCTCATCCAATGCGCCCGCGAAGGATTGATAATACACATCGGGGTGGTCAGGCGTGTTGGGGTTAAACTCGCCTTCAATATAACTGGGGCGCAGCTGGCGTAATCCGTTAAAGCGCTTCTCGCCGATGCGGCCCACCAGGCGGCGGCTGTCGCGGTCAAAGGGCATGTTGCTGAGAATGTAAGCCCCGCCGCAAAACACCGGGACCAGAAAATCAGGGATCCAATCGGCTACAGGCGAACCG
Source organism: uncultured bacterium (assembly GCA_964556895.1). Lineage (GTDB taxonomy): Bacteria > Hinthialibacterota > Hinthialibacteria > Hinthialibacterales > Hinthialibacteraceae > Hinthialibacter. The sequence goes on from CAZKYC010000022.1 coordinate 7,865, forward strand.
CGATGGGGCGTGCCGATGGTGGTGATTGTGATGATGCGATGGCCTTGATCCAGTCCGTTGGGCGAGGCCAAAAAGCGCGAATCAAGCCCGCCCATGCTATGACCAATAAGATGGACAGGTTGATCAGGCCCATACGCCGCCCGAATGGCGCGGTCGAGTTGAGAGGCGCGAGCCTGGATCGAATCGGTTGGGTGAACCAAGGGCTGCAGCACGGTGAAGCCCGCGTTGCGCAACGCCTTGGCGACGCCGTCAAAATGCTTCCACAGCAGAAACCTGCGAAAGCCGAGAAATCCGTGAGCGAGAACAATTGGTTGCATGAGGAATAGTGTAACTCAGCGGTAGACAAACCGCGCCAACCCCCACACCGCGCGCCCTGCTGGCGCGTCTTCGCTGGCGCGTTCGGTCTTTAACGACACCGTTTGACGGTCTAACACAGGGACCCAAACCAAGCGGGGGGCCATGCCGGGGCGCATCACCGGGCTTTGATATAACACCGCCCCTTCAGACATGACAGTGAAAACAATGGCGTTAGGCCCGCCCGCCGCTTCATCGGCAGAGACGCCAATTTCGGCCGCGAAATAGCGGTATCCATTGGGTACATAGCGCAGTTCGATCAATGAATCGGTCTCGACTGCGATTCCAATGGGGTAGGTTTTGTTTTGTATTTGTAAGGGGCGCCCGTCCCAGCCGATATTGATCAGCGGTTCGGATTCGCCTTCGAGCGCTTCAAATTTGAGGTCGGCGAAGAGAACATCGGCGGGCGAGTAGGCGTTCCATACCAACATAGCGCATCCGACCGCAAGAACAATCAGAAATGCGCGCTGTAAGGGCGTCCATGCGTCGGGGGTCGGTTGGTTGGTCTCGGCGCTCATTCTTTTTTCGCGTCTTTTTTGGTGGTTTCAATGATCTCCCGAACGATGTCGAGAAAGCCATCGTGGTCGAGTTGTTTGGCCTGCAACCGTTTCACTCCTTGCAGCTGCCTTCCCTGGCCATCGTAAGCAGCAGGTAAATACGGCGTGTCTTTGAACAATACCGCCGCTGGCATTCCATTGGTAACAATGGTTTGTTTGGTCTTGGGGTGTTTAACCACGCGAAACTTGCCCTGCGTGAGGCCGACCGCGCTACAGAAGCCCAGCCGGCTGGTTCCATAAAGAAACAAGACCACCTTTTGGCCTTTTTCATACTTGGCGCTCGGCGAAACAATGGTGCGGTCTCCGTCGCTGCCGCCATATTGCTTAAAGGTGAATGTCTCGCCGAGTTCACCTTTGATGGCATGTTCGACCTTGAATGTATACCACGTCGCCAACAAACCGCTTTGATCGTCGACGCCGCTTTTTAAGTCGATACATTCGCCTTCAAAGATTGTCCCGGCGGCAGTCGTAATCTCAGGCAACGAAAGTGGAACAACCCGGTCGGCCCAAGCTTGGAAGGACAACATTACCACAAATGCGCAAGTGATCGTTCTGAAAATTGGTTTCATAGGGCCGTTCTTCTGCTTCGTCAGTCTTTTCAAGTTAGTGTAAAGCCGCCATCATAGAGTATCACGATTGTTCACCTTCATCATAACGAAGCCAGCCAACATTGCCAATATGGGAGCCGCGCCTGATGCACGAATATTCGATCGTCGAAGACCTGGTCAACCGCCTCAAACAAGAGATGAAAGAGCGTGGAGTCGAGTCTCTCAAGTCGATTCGCCTGCGCCGCGGCAGCACCTTCTCAGAGGGGGCGCTTTTGCAGGCGTTTGAAATGTTGACCCAAGACACCCCGCTGCAAGGCGTCGAGATGATCGTCGAGGCCTACTCAGTTGAGAAAACTTGCCCTCACTGTAACTTTACTGAGACTGTCGACGCCGACGACCTGGTGGGCCATCTTCACATCTGCCCCGAATGCGGCCACGCCGAACAAATTGACGAAGCCTCAGGGCTGGATGTCTTAGAAATCAACGTCTAGCCGTTTCTTTTTTCAAATGCTTCTCGTCTAAGCCCGTTGGCGCCCGATTTGCTTAATTATTGGGTATGGACTCTTGACGAGCCCGCATCTCCTCGGACGAATCCGGCTCTTGCTTTCGCCTCGGGGTAACAAACAACTTCTCGTATTTCTAAAGGAGACGCGGAACAATGTATGAGTATTCAAATGTCGAACGGCTAGTCAGCCAAGTGAACGAGCGAACCAACGGAATCGCTCATGTCAATGCAGTTCACCTTCGTAAGGGCGCTATCTTTTCTGCCGAAGAGTTGCGCAAGGCCTTCAACCAATTAACTGATCACACTGCGTTAGAAGGGTCCAAACTGGTTATCGATCAAGGTGAGTTTGTTCACTATTGCGATGACTGCGGCTTTACCCAAACCATTGGCGAAAAAGATTTGGTGGGTCATTTATTCATTTGCCCCGAGTGTGGAGGCGCAATGAATTTTGATGAATCAAAAGACCTCGAATTGGTCGAAGTCACTTTCGACGAATTGGTTGGCTCCAAGTAGTAATAAAACTAAGCCAAATGACTAGGGCGTTTTGTCCACAATCAGGCCAAAACGCCCTTCTCCGTTTTGAACAAGTATTTCAAAATGAACCACCAATAATGGGACACAAATCGTCAAAACGAAGCATTTTGACGAAAAATGTTACCAATTAAGGTAATATATAAATACAAAAACGTGTTGAGCAGAAGCCGTCTTGCTGTCTCATTTTCGGACAGTATCACCACACAAAGCAGGAAAGTTCTTCCAAATTCAGATTTTTCATTGGATTCACTTGACAAAGAACAAGTTTACAATTAAGTTTTAATTCCATATTACGATAACTAGAGCCAATATGATTTCAAACGCCATTCTTCTCGTAGTCGTCAGTGTAGTAGCGAACCTCGTCGTCGTAGTAGATGACGCGATGACGCCCACTGCCTCGAGGATGGCTGCGTAAGACACCAAAAACAACAACCTCGAAGCCGTGGGCGACAGTCCACGGCTTTTTTATTGTCACCCGATAGGGGCGCCAACGAGGTTCAAATTTAAAAAGCAAACCAACGAAGGGAGACGGACCATGCCAAGCAAGAACGGTTCGAAGATAACGGTCAAGGAAAAGGGCAAGCCAAAAGGCCGGACAAAAAGCAAAGCCCATAAAACACAACCGCGCCAGATACGCGGGGCGGAAATCGTCGTCGATGCATTAGAGCGAGAGGGTGTAGAAGTTATCTTTGGCTATCCGGGCGGTGCGATTATCGAAGTCTTCGACCTGATCACCCAATCCGATAAATTTGAGTTTGTCTTAGTCCGCCACGAGCAAGGCGCGATCCACATGGCTGAGGGTTACGCCCGCGCCACGGGCAAAGTCGGTTGCGCCCTGGTGACCTCCGGCCCCGGCGCGACAAATACTGTTACCGGCCTGGCTGACGCCATGATGGATTCAGTGCCGTTGGTTTGCATTTCCGGCCAGGTTCCATCAGACCTAATCGGCAACGACGCCTTTCAAGAAGCCGACATAGTTGGCATCACCCGACCTGTGACGAAACACAATTATTTGGTTCAGTCCATCGAAGAAATGCCGCAGTTGATTCGAAACAGCTTCCACATCGCGGCGACGGGACGCCCCGGCCCCGTCTTGATTGATATCCCCAAAGATATTCAAAAGGCAACCCATGACAGTTACGTCTACCCGACTGAGCCTGACCTGCCGGGATACAATCCACAGATCATGCCGCTCAAAAAACACATCAAGGCCGCGTGGGACCTCATCGAAAGCGCTGAGCGACCTCTGCTTTACGTGGGCGGCGGCGTGATCAACGCCGACGCGTCAGACGAACTGTTTTTGTTGGCGACCAAAACCAATATCCCGGTCACGACAACGTTGATGGCGCTGGGCGCGTTCCCTGAGACCCACCCGCTAGCGCTTCTGATGCTCGGCATGCATGGCACCGTCTACGCCAACAAGGCCGTCCAGCGTTGCGATGTGTTGATCGCTGTCGGCTCGCGGTTTGACGACCGCGTGACCGGCAAACTCGAAGAATTTGCGCCCAACGCCAAGATTGTCCACATGGATATCGACCCGTCATCAATCAGTAAAAACGTGACGGTGGATGTCGATCTGGTCGGCGACGTGCGCATCATTCTCAAGGAATTGAATAAACAAGTGAAACGATGCAACACCAAAGCCTGGCTTGAAGAGTTAGACGAGTTGAAGCGCAAACACCCGCTTCGCTATAACCGCGAGAAGAAAAACGACCTGATCAAACCACAAGAACTCGTTGAGGTCATCGACGAACTGACCGACGACAACGCAATCATTTCGACCGAAGTCGGCCAACACCAAATGTGGGCGGCGCAGTATTACACCTTTACCCGACCCCGAACCTGGCTGACCTCCGGCGGCCTAGGCACAATGGGCTACGGCTTCCCCGCTGCGGTCGGCGCGCAATGGCCTGACCGAAAGCGCCAGGTTGTCTGCATCGCGGGCGACGGTTCGCTGGTCATGAACATTCAAGAATTGGCGACAGCGGTCTATCACGACCTGCCCGTCAAGATCATCATTATGAATAACGGCTGGTTAGGTATGGTTCGCCAGTGGCAGGACATGTTCTATGGCAAGAACTATGCCGCGACGCTGTTGACGCGCCCCGAGCCTGGCAAAAAAGCGAAAGACACCAAGCCGGGCGACTGGATGAACAGCGACTACATCCCCAATTTCGCCAAACTGGCCGAAGCCTATGGCTGTTGGGGCAAACGCGTCACCAAGAGCAGCGAACTCAAAGCCGCCGTCAAAGAATGTATGAAACAAACGGGCTGCTCGATTTTAGACGTGTGGGTCGAACGCGAAGAAAACGTGTTCCCGATGGTGCCCGCCGGGGCGTCGCTTGACCAAATTGTGGATGGAATGTCCTAAGAAAGGGAAAGAACAATGAGACGACATGTGTTCTATGTGTTGGTGGAAAACCGTTCTGGCGTATTGGCGCGTGTGGCGGGCCTGTTCTCCGCCCGTGGATTTAATATTGAAAGTTTGACTGTCGCCGAAACCGAAAACCCACTGGTTTCGCGTATGACCATTGTCTGTCCTGGCGACGACAAAATTCTTGACCAGGTGCGTAAGCAACTGAATAAATTAATTGACGTTCACGAATGCCGCGACTTCTCGATGGAAGACCGCGACATCATCAACCGCGAACTGGTATTGGTGAAAGTTAAACTCTCGCCCGAACAGCGCTCAAAGATCGTCGAAATCTCTAACATTTTCCGGGCGCATATCGCCGACGTGGGCATCCATACCATGACCGTCGAAGCGACTGGATCTGAAGGAAAGATTCAGGCGTTTTTGAAATTGCTGGCGCCTTACGAGGTTCTCGAAGTCGCGCGCGGCGGACGCGTCGCCATGGCGCGCGGCCTAGTCAACGCCGACAAAGCGGCGCCTGCGCTGGTGTAAGCGAAATTTAACCGCCCGGCGCGGCTGCTTCTAGCCAAACCGGGAGGAACTGGATACGATAACCTGTTTTTTTACAGAGGAAATCACGAGGAGAACGAAACGATGGTTCAGATTTACTATGATGACGATGCGAATTTAGATTTACTGAAAGGCAAAACGGTTGCCATCATTGGTTACGGCAGCCAGGGGCACGCTCACTCGCAAAACCTGCGCGACAGCGGCGTCAATGTAATTGTCGCCGAAGTGCCCGGCAAGAACTTTGACCAAGCCAAAGCGGACGGCTTTGAGGTCATGAGCGCCGCTGAAGCCGCCAACAAAGGCGACTTGATTACCATCACCGTCCCTGACCAATTTCAACCCAAGGTCTATAACGAAGCCATTGCGGCTGAGATGAAAGCGGGCAAGACCCTGCTCTTCGCCCACGGCTTTAACATTCATTACGGCCAGATTGTCCCGCCTGCTGACGTTGATGTTATCATGGTCGCGCCCAAAGGCCCCGGCCACCTAGTTCGCCGCGTGTTTAGCGAAGGCGGCGGCGTGCCCTGCCTGATCGCGGTTGAACAAGACGCCTCCGGCGGCGCCAAAGACAACGCACTCGCCTACGCCAAGGGCATCGGCGGCGCCCGCGCCGGCGTCATCGAAACCAGCTTCCGTGAAGAGACCGAAACCGACCTTTTCGGCGAACAGGTGGTGCTCTGCGGCGGCTTGACCGCGCTGATGAAAGCCGGGTTCGAAACCCTGGTCGAAGCGGGCTATCAGCCTGAAATGGCCTATTTTGAATGCGTCCACGAAATGAAGCTGATCGTCGACCTGATCTATGAGAAGGGCCTCGCCGGTATGCGTGACAGCATCTCAGACACCGCCGAGTATGGCGACTTCTCACGCGGCCCGCGCATCATCTCCGAAGAAACCAAGATGGAGATGGAAGACATTCTCGAAGAAATCCAAAATGGCGAATTCGCACTGGAATGGATTCTCGAGAACCAGGCCAACCGCCCGGTCTTGAACGCGCTGCGTAAACGCGACGCCGCCCACGAACTCGAAACAACCGGCGCCGAACTGCGCAACCTGATGTCTTGGTTGAAGAAGAAAAAGTAAGACCTTAATGTTGGGGAGGGCGAACCTCCTGGTGAGCCGCGTTAGAACGAATGTGCTTCTCTTTTTCGCGGCTCGTCGGGAGACTCGCCCTCCCCGTATTGAACTCAATCACCCGCCGGGGGCGCCGATTCGCGCCTCCGGTTTTATGTGTATGTTTTTATATTCTAATGTATGCATGATCGAGAACCCAACGATGCAGGAACCGATGAAGAGGGTTAAAAAAAACTACCGAACCATACATTTAGATTCACAAATTCAATTGTTGGAATAGAGTCTACAAGAAATTTCATGGCGTCATTATTTATAATGTGAAGGCGGGCGGGTTCGGCAACGAGATTTCTCGCTTCGGCATGTCTGGTTTGCTGTATGATTCGATACCAAACAAAACAGTCTGTCGAACCACAAATTACGCATGAATGTATTACATTCAATTATTGTGTAGGCGAATTGACACATCTACTACATGTAGTGGTAAAAATATCTTCGCTGTGGATGACTTTTTGAAGTCTTCAACCGTAAGTATAACAGATTCAAAGTTTAAGTTAGGTGCAATTTAGCGCTATATCTTGTGGATTAAGTGTGAACAAACCACATCATACAGTTTTTCTTTATTGACACGGCCTTATCGTGAGTTTATAGTGAGCCATACTGTATGGGATATGCTTTTTGAATTGAAATGAGGACCTGTTCATGCACCTGCAAAAACTAATTATTTCCGGCTTTAAATCGTTCGCCGAAAAAGTCGAGGTCACATTCGACGAGGGCGTCACGGGCATCGTCGGGCCCAACGGCTGCGGCAAGTCAAACGTATCTGACGCCATCCGCTGGGTGTTGGGCGAACAAAGCCCGCGCCGCCTGCGCGGCCAGCAGATGTCAGACATGATCTTTAACGGGACGGTGTCGCGCTCCGCCAGCGGCTTGGCCGAAGTCACGCTGGTGTTCGACAACGAAGACGGCACGCTGCCGATTTCGTATCGTGAAGTCGCTGTCACCCGCCGCCTGTTTCGCAGCGGCGAGAGCGACTATCTGATGAACAACACCAAGTGCCGCCTGAAAGACATCACCGACCTGTTTTTGGATTCGGGCATCGGCGCCAACGCCTACTCGCTGATGGAACAGGGCCGGGTTGACATGATCGTCAACGCCAAGCCCATAGACCGTCGCCAGATTCTCGAAGAAACCGCCGGCGTGTCGCGCTTTCTTCACCGCAAGATGGAAGCGGTGCGTAAACTCGACCGCACGGACACCGACCTGACCCGGTTGACTGATATTCTGGGCGAACTGCAGCGCCAGAAACGCTCGCTTGAACGCCAGGCGCGCCAGGCCGAACTTGCGCGCAAATACCGCATTGAGCTGCTTCAGTCTGAATACACCTTGCATATCCGCGCTGGCAAGCACCTCACCACGCAGTTAGACGAAATGGAAAACCGCCTCAAAGCGTTAGGCGCCCGCATCCAGGCCAAAGAGGGCGAACTCAACGAAGTGCGCCAACGCAAGCGCGCCCTGCAAGAGAAATTACAGGAACAAGACGAGCTCAACCGCAAACACCGCGACCACTATGCGTCGTCCAGCGCCCGTTTAGAGCAACTCGAACGGCGCGTACACGACCTGAAAGAGCGCGGCGAAGAATACACCCAACTGCAAACCCGCCTGCTGCATGAGTGCGAGGCCGACGCCAAGCGCGCCCAAGAAGAAGAAACCCGCATCCACGAAACTCAGGCGCAGGTTGCTGAAGCCGCCGAAACCCTCAAAGCCATCGAACAAAAAACGGAGCGCCTTCAAGAAGAGTTGATAGGCGTTTCAGACGAATACACATCGATTGAAAAAGAGGGCCAAGAACGGCGCAAGGCGTTTGTTGATTTAGAGCAACAGATTACTGAGTTAAACAACCAACAACGCGTCTGGCAGCGCGACAAAGAGTATTATGACCAGCGCCTGGAACAAGTCGGCGGTGAACACAAAGAGACTCAAACCGAACTGGCCGCTCTTAAAGCAAGGCGCGATGAGATCAACCAGAACGGCGAATCGCTGGAATCGAAGCGCACAGAATTGCAGCAGCGGTTTGAAGAAAAGCGCGATCTCGCCGACCAACTCGCCAAAGATGAAACCGAAGCGCGCAACCAGTTGCGTGAATGCGAACGCAGCTGGCAACGGGCTCACTCACGGTGTGAATCGCTGCAACAACTGCAGGCGAAACTCGCGGGCTATGACGAAGGGGTGCGCTTCATTCTTCAAGGCGACGGCCATGAACAACTGGTAGGCGCGCTGACCGAGCGTATGACGGTCCAAGACGGCTTCAACCTCGCCGTCGAAGCCGCCCTTGCCCATAAACTTCAGGCCATCGTAACAGAAACCGACGCCGACGCCGCCAAGGCGATTGCGTTATTGCGCGATGAGAAAAAAGGGCGCGCGGCGTTTCTCTCCAAACAGGCGTTGTCTGGGCCGCTGCCCAGTCTGCAACTGCCAGAGCAACTGGCGTCTTTGTCGAATGCCGCCTCGGTTGTTGCCTGCGAACCGGATTGGCGGCCGGTGGTCGACCGTTTGTTGTCGCGCGTTCTCATTGTCGACTCGCTTGATCAAGCGCTGTCGTTGCGCGGCCAACTGCCTGACGGGGTTCGCTTGGCGACCAAAGACGGCGATGTGGTTGAGCGCGATGGTTCAATGACGGGCGGGTTTTCGACTGGGTCGCAAATCCTACAACGGACCGCCGAAATCGCCCAGCTCGGAAACGAAGTAAAAGCCCTGGAAAAACAACGCAACGGCCTCGAAGACAAAGCCCAACGTCTTCACCAAGAGATCGAAGCCTGCCGGATTGAACGCGACGAAGCCAAACAACAACTGCATGACCTGACCAACCAAATGCGGGTCGCCAAAGAAGAAGTACAGCGAATTGACCAGCGTCTACAGCGCTTAGAACAATTGGACAAGTCGCTTACCGTTGAACGCGAGCGCATTGAACAGAGCGTGAATGACGGCGCCCAACAAGCCGAAAAACGCGCCAAACAGGTAGACGAACAACAACGCAAAAAGGACGAATTAGAACTCGAACTCTCGCGTTGGACGGAACAACAACAACAGGCCCAGGGCCAGCTTAAAGCGCTTCAAGACGCCATCGCCGAGAAGCGTATGACGCTATTGGAACGGCGCAAAGACCGCGAACGTTGGCAGGCAGACGTTGAAACGTTTACCCGCCATTTGGGCGAGCTCAAACGCGGCGTCGAAGAAAAAAAGCACCTCGCCGCCCAACAAGACGACCGCCGGAAAGAAACCGCCGCCGCCATCGAAGAAACCCAAGCGGCCATCGTCCAACAGCGCGAAGACCAATCCAGCGTGTGGAAAGAAGTCAGCGAAAGCGAAGAACTCTCACAAGGCATTCGCAACGACGTCAAAGCGATTGAACAAGAAGAATCAACCCATCAAGAACATTACGAAACGCTGCGCAGCGAGCGCGAAGACCAGTCGCAGACGCGCATGAAAATGCAGGTCGAACGCGATTATTGGAAGAAGCGCCTCGACGAAGAATTCTCGACGCTCAACAACAAAGACGAATGCGAGCGTGACGAACGCGACGACGAAGCGTTACTGGAGAAGGTCGAGTTTTATCGCCGACGGCTGTCTCAACTTGGCGTAGTCAACGAGCTGGCGATCGAAGAATATGAAGATGTTCGCGACCGCTGTGACTTTTTAGAGAGCCAAAAGAACGACCTCGAAAAAGCCAAAGCCGACCTGTTGGCTACGGCCAAAGAACTACACGGCGCTTCTGTCGACCAGTTTTTGGAAACCTTCGAACAGGTCAAGGCCAATTTTAACCGCACCTTCCGCCGTATGTTTAACGGCGGGCGCGCTGAGTTGTTCTTACAAGACGGCGATCCGATGGAAGCCGGAGTTGAAATCGAAGTGCAACCACCGGGCAAAAAGCTGCAGACGCTTTCGTTATTGTCAGGCGGCGAGAAGGCGTTGGTTGCGACAGCGCTGTTGTTTGCGATTTATGAAATTCGTCCATCGCCGTTCTGTTTCCTCGACGAAATTGACGCGCCGCTTGATGACAATAACGTAGGCCGCTTTACCAGTATGTTGCGTGGTTTCTTAGAGCATTCACAATTCATCATGATTACTCACAACAAGAAATCGATGGAAATCTGCGATGCGATCTACGGCGTGACCATGGCTGAAGAAGGCGTAACATCGATTTATTCGATGAAATTTCAGAAGTCAAATGTACAAAGCATGCCAAACACGGGGGAGCCTTCAGCCGAACCCCCTGAAAAAGCGGCGGTTTGATCCTTTTAGGTGCGTAAACCGCCTGGCGTAGAAATTTGAAAAAAAAACGAATTAGGCGTCTCACTTTTTAGTCACACGCTCTATAATGCGAACAAACGCAACTCGGCTAGTTCACCTGACTTCCGCCAAACAAATGGTGAGAGGTTCAGTGTGCCTAGCCGCGTCGCCGTTATGGAGCGCTGTGTAAATTCTTTCCGCGTTGCTAACGGTGGACTGTAAGGAGAACGCACGACATGCTATTTTCTCGCGTAAAAGGTCTCTTCTCTCGAGATCTGGGAATCGATCTCGGAACGGCCAACACGCTCGTCTATGTGAAGGGTGAGGGCATCGTTTTATGTGAACCCTCCGTCGTCGCCATCGTCAAAGGCACCAACCAAGTCTTGGCGGTGGGCAGCGAAGCAAAAAACATGCTGGGGCGAACACCAGGCAACATCGTTGCCATTCGCCCCATGAAAGACGGAGTCATCGCTGACTTTGAAGTCACCGAAGCGATGCTGCGTTACTTTATTAACAAAGTCCATAACCGGACGCGGATGGTGAATCCACGCATCATGATTTGCGTCCCATCGGGCATCACTAGCGTCGAACGGCGCGCGGTCAAAGACTCAGCCATCAGCGCCGGCGCGCGCGAAGTGATGTTGATCGAAGAGCCGATGGCGGCGGCGATTGGCGCCGGGCTGCCAGTCGCTGAGGCGTCGGGCAACATGATTGTCGACATCGGCGGCGGCACCACCGAGGTCGCGGTCATCTCGCTTTCGGGCCTGGTCGTGTCGCGCTCAATTCGCGTCGCGGGCGACGAGTTAGATGAAGCCATCATCTCGCATATTAAAAAGACCTATAACCTGATGATCGGCGAGCGCACCTCGGAACAAATCAAAATCGGCATCGGGTCCGCCAAAGATATCGGCGACGACCAAGGCATCGACATCAAAGGCCGCGACTTGATCAATGGCCTTCCCAAGACCGTTAAGATTACCGCCCAAGAAGTGCGCGAGTGTCTGCAGGAACCGATCAGCGCCATTGTTGAAGCGGTCAAAGCGGCGCTGGAAGACACCCCGCCCGAACTCGCCGCCGACATTATGGAACGCGGCATCATGCTGGCGGGCGGCGGTTCGCTGTTGCGCGGGTTAGACCAACTGCTGGCGGACGAGACCGGGCTGCCGGTCCACGTCGCTGAAGACCCGCTGACCTGCGTCGCGATGGGCACCGGAAAAGCCTTGGACGAAATGGACCGGTTGCGCTCTGTGATTCAGACGACGGAAAATATTTAATTTTGATGATGAAGGAAGCCCATAAGATTGATGAAAATTCCATACAACACGATTGCACTGAATAAGGGCCAGCACACGAACATATAACGACTGCGGGCGACGGGCGGGCGCCGCGGCAACACGATAAGGGGTCGTCAACGAATGCTGTTTCGGCCAGAAAAAAAGAATCCCTATCGCCCTAAAAAGACGAATTGGGTCAGCCCGCGCCTCATCGCGGGGACATTAGTCTTCATTGCCATTGGGTTGATGCTGGCCTATGCGCCATTGCCCAACCAGGCGTCGGCGTCGCCCTTCGCGCGAATTTTGTTGGCCCCTCTCTCGTTGTTACAGTCAGCGCGCGGGTTCGCCTACAACACCGCCCAGCAAATCAGCGACCGCTTTATATCGCTCGAAGAAGTTGAAACGCTGCGCTCAGACATCGCCAGCCTGCAAGAAAAAAACACCCAGCTGCGCTTTAAATTACAACGCCACGAAGCCTACGCCGATGCGTTGCGCCTGCCGCGCGAAGTTGAATATCAGACCTTGCCAGTGATTGTCTTGTTCAGAGACTTTCGGTTGACTCACGACATCATTATCAATCGCGGCGCCAACGACGGCCTCACCGTGAACATGCCGGTATGGACAGGCGAAGGCCTAGTGGGGCGTATCCGAAAAGTCACCGACAACTTCGCTAAAGTTCTTGTGTTGACCGACCCGGGAAGTTCGATCGGCGTGTATGTTGAAGGGTCACACTATGAAGGCGTGCTGCGCGGCAGCGACGGTTCGACCCAACTCGTTCTCGAAGACCTTCACATGACCACTCAGGGCGAAGAACTCAGCTCGCCCCAACCCGGCCAGGAAGTAAGGACCTCTGGCACTGGTTTGGTCTTTCCACGCGGCCTGCTGGCGGGGTATGTCTCAAGCGTCACCTCAGAGACAGGCATCGCGGTTGACGCCGCGGTGAATATCAACGCTGTTCAATCTGCGCTGGTGTTTACCAACACCTCTTACCGCGACGAAGTCTTATCGCTGTTAGACGCCATTGGAGACCAATAATGGCGTCGGGATTCATCGTCGTTATTTGTTATGCGGTCAACCTGTCGCTATGGGCGATTTTTACCGCCAATCCTTGGGCGCCTGACCTCTTGTTGCTTGCGATACTCTATATCGCGTTGACGCGCCCGCGCGGCGAAGCCTATGTGATTGCGTTTTGTGCGGGGCTGCTGTGGGACGCGACGCTGCTTGACCAAATGGGTTCACACTCGCTGCTGTTTATCGCCGCTGTGGCCGCCGCCTCGAAGATGCGCTCGATTCTCTGGGCGCAATACGCTATCTCGCGCCTGGTGATGGGGTATACGTTGACCATGGCGATTCGGTTTGGCGAAGTAATTTTTTGGCTGTCGTTTTTAGGCAATGAAGTGCCGTTTTCATCTCCTGAACGTTATGTCTTATGGGGGCCTGTCGTCACAGGGGCTTTGTTCGCCCTTCTGCCGTGGCGGGTCGCGCCCATACAACTTTCAGGCCGCACCCCGCAAATGTTGTTTTCGGAGAAGACCTCCTCATGAAGCGAAAAAAGTCGCCGCTTCACTCGAAACCCAACCTGGTCGACCGTCGGCTGCAGGTGTTTCTTCTGCTCGTGATTGGCGTGTTATGCATCCTGGTGTTTCGCCTATGGACGATTCAAATCTACCAAAATGAAAAATACGTCAAACTTTCGGAACGCAACTTTTATCGAGAAGTTCCCGTCTTGAGCGAGCGCGGGCGCATCTTAGACCGCAACGGCTGGGTATTGGCCTCTGACGAAAATTATTGGGACGTCTGGATCCCCATCGCCAAACGCTCTGGCGGCAAGAACGTCGTTGTCCCCGAAGTAAAAATGTCGCTTGAGTTGCTATCCGATATATTGGATGAACCCTATTCATCGCTCGAAGCCAAGTATACCAACGGGCGGCGCGACATTCACTACAAACAAAACCGTGTGAGAGTCGCGACGCGCATCCCCTGGCAGTATTACGTCGCGATTCGCGAGCGCACCATTGAGTTCCCCAGCAAGGCGATGGTGTTTACCCAGCCGGCGCCGACGCGGCGGTATTGGTTTGAAGAAACCGCCGCCCATATTTTGGGCTATACCAGTGAGATTAACAAACGCGAGTTAGCCGCACGGACGAAAATGGGGTATAAATCCGGCGACCGCATTGGCCGCACCGGCATTGAACGCCAATATGAGTTGTTGTTGCGCGGCATCGATGGCGTTAATCAGGTGATCGTCGATAAGTATGAGATCCAGCAAGGCCAAGCGACCCCCAAAGAACTGGCCAAGCCGGGCAGCGACGTTGTCCTGCATCTTGATAAAGACTTGCAACAAGCGGCGGAGATGATTTTGGGCGTTTCAGACGGCGTCATGATCGCTACCGACCCGCGCAATGGCGCCGTGTTGGCGATGGCGTCGAACCCACGCTTTAATCCCCACCACCCCAGCGCCTACATGAATGACCCGAAACAACCGTTGTTTCACAAAGCGGTGTCAGGTTTTTATGAGCCAGGGTCAGTCTTTAAAGTGTTCGAAACCTTAGCGCTATTGGAGACGGAAGGGTTTCATGTTAACCCGACGGATACGGTGTTTTGTTCAGGCGTTTTTACCTTGGGCGGCAACCCCTGGAGGTGCCACAAACGAGAAGGCCATGGCCATTTGGATATGTATGGCGCAGTGGCGAAGTCTTGCAATGTATATTTCTATACAAAAATCTCTCAATTAGGCTTTGACCGATTGTATCCCTGGCTATCAGAATTTGGCTTTAACCGTTTGACCAACATTGATTTGCCCAATGAAAAAATCGAGCCTTTCCCGACGCCAAAGTACAAAGGCGACACGATTAATATGTCTATTGGGCAGGGCGATGTGTTGTTGTCGCCGATTCAGGTCGCGACCGCTCTAAACGCCATCGCCAATCGCGGAACAGTCTATCAACCACAATTGGCCCATAAAATTTTGGCGCCGGACGAACAAGTACTCCAAGTCTTTAAACCCAAAGTCGCCCATCAGATCGAAGCCGCCACCAAAACTTGGGACATTATTCATCAATCCATGTGGGACGTGGTCAACGCGGGCGGCACCGGGCGGCGAATTCTCATGCCTGACGACGACTTTGAAATCGCTGGCAAGACGGGCACGGCCCAAACCTCAATCGGCGACCTTACCCACGCCTGGTTTGTGTGTTTCGCCCCGTATGACGAGCCTGAAATCGCGATCACCATCATCACCGAACTCGCCGGGCACGGCGGCGAACAAGCCGCCCCCTTGGCGCGGCAACTGTTAGACGTCTACTTTGGCCGCCTTGGCCTCGAAGACTTGATGAACGAACAACTGGCGGCGAGGTTGTGAGATGTTTAAGGGCGCCTCGATTACTGAAATAGACTATTTGACCCTGCTGTTGGCGTTTTTGGTGTTAGGCTTGGGGCTGGCGTCTATCACAGGCGCGACCCTTTCCAGCGCAGGCGGCCAATGGCTCTCTCAACTCAAATGGGCCTTTTTAGGATTGCCGTTTTTATTTGCCGTGATTTTCATCGATTATCGGTTGCTGGTTCGCTTCGCGCCGCTGTTCTACATTTTGGGCGTCATCGGGTTGCTTTTGTGTTTTGCTCCGGTCATTGGCCATAGAAGCCACGGCGCCAATTCATGGCTCAAAGTCGGGCCGCTTCAGATGCAGCCTTCTGAAGTTGTCAAACTCACAACCTTACTGATGTTGGCGCGATGGCTGGGCGCGCGCAAAGGCCAGTGGGACGGCCTGTTAGACATGCTTAAACCGCTCACCATTGGCGCCCTGCCCGCCATGCTCATTCTGGGCCAACCCGACCTCGGCACTGCGGTGGTGTTTGGCCCGATGACGCTGATTTTAATGTTTGTCGCCGGCCTGCCTGTTACTCAATTGTGTTTGCTCCTTTCTCCCATGTTCTGCATTCTTGGCGCATTTCATTCGATCGAAATCATCTTGTTGTGGGTGTCTGGAATTTCGGCGCTATTGCTCGCCTCGGTGTGGAACCGCGTCCCCTGGACGTTATGGCTGCCCCTTATTGCGCTCGCCTGTTCAGCCTATGCGGGGGTATACACCTATGGCGAAACCATTTGGGAGAAACTTCCATCTCACCAACAGGCGCGAATCGAAAACTACTTGAATCCTGAAGCCAACAGGCGCGATACGGGCTATAACATCATGCAGTCAAAAATCGCCCTCGGTTCGGGCGGCTTCAAAGGCAAAGGCATGGGCAACAGCACCCAGGCCGAGTATGAGTTCTTGCCGGAATACGAACATGATTTCGCGTTTTCGATTTTAGGCGAACAAATGGGGTTCATTGGCGGCGCGGTGTTGTTGGGGTTGTTTCTGCTTCTGATTACGCGCGGCGTTGATACCGCGATGGAGTCTTTCACGCTAGAAGGGTCTCTGATCGCGACTGGGGTGGTCTCGATCTTTTTCGCCCATATCTTCATCAATGTCGGTATGGTGACCGGAGTGTTGCCGGTCACCGGGCTGCCGCTGACGTTTGTTTCATATGGCGGGACCTTCATGCTTATCAATATGATTGGCGTCGGCCTGTTGCTCAATATCCGCCTGCAAGCGAGGCGGGTTGAAGACCCCGAAGCCCGCTTTACCGGACGCCCGCCCATGGCCCTGCCGACCAAAGTCGACGATGACCAGTTTTAGTGTGTAAAAGCGGGCTTGGGTAGCTCTCTTTTCGCTTCAGTGCCGCTCCGCCTTTTTGCACAGGCTCTCAATGAGAGTCCCCCTAGCCCGTTTTATTGCCTGGTTTTAATCATAAGCTATCTCCTGTAAGCAGTGCTTTGTTTTATTCGAGCGAAGCCTATCTGCCTACCGCAGGTCGTCTTCGCCAGCCAAGCCTACCCGGCTAGAATAAGGTAGCCAAAAATTTCCGGGAATGTTGAAATCACAATGACGCCTTTCATTAATGAATCCGATTATTCCGACCCTCAAAAACTGGCCGCCATTCTCAAACAAAACGCGATTTCGCTGACCACCGATGAAGCGGTTTCGATTAAGGACCGAATCGGGCGCCTGCCGACCCGGGCCGAACTGTTCGTGTTTAACATCGAATGGAGCGAACACTGTTCGTACAAAAGCAGCAAGCGGCTGTTGAAAGAGTATCTGCCCACCGATGGGCGCTATGTGATTCAAGGCCCTGAAGAAGACGCGGGCATCGTTGAACTGTGCGATCACAACGGCGAAAAATGGGGAATCGTCTTCGCCCACGAAAGCCACAACCACCCCTCACAGGTGTTGCCCTTCGAGGGCGCCGCGACTGGCGTCGGCGGAATCGTTCGCGATGTCGACTGCATGGGCGCATCCGTGATCGGCGTGGCGGATTCGCTGCGGTTTGGCGACCCCAACGGCAAGTTCGCTGAACGAACCTTGTCGATTGAAGAAGGCGTCGTCGAAGGCATCTACAGTTACGGCAACGCGCTGGGCGTGCCTAACCTGGGCGGCGAAACTGCCTATCACGAAAAATATGACGATAACTGTCTGGTCAACGTCATCGCGATTGGGCTGTTGCGCGAGAGCGAGATTATCCACAGCCGCGTCCCGCCGGAAGGCGAAGGGTTTGACCTGATCTTGATCGGCAAGCCGACTGACCGCTCAGGGTTCGGGGGCGCCGCGTTCGCTTCAGGCGTGTTAGACCAAGACAACGAAGAAGAAAACAAAGGCGCCGTCCAGGTGCCGGACCCGTTTTTGAAAAACGTCTTGCTTCATTACAAAGCCACTCACGCCGTAAAAGAACTATTGAAACAAAAAGACGTCAGGGCGGGCATGAAAGACCTGGGCGCGGGCGGCATCGCCTGCTGCGCTTCTGAGATTGGCGCCAGCGGCGGCTTCGGCGTTGATATTCAGCTTGAAAACGTTCATGTCTCCGAAGCGGGCCTGCCCGCGGAGATTATTCTCTGCGCCGAAACCCAAGAGCGCTACATCTGGGCAGTCCCGCCAGAGATCACCCCAGACGTATTACGCATCTATAACGAAGAGTGGGAACTGCCCACCATCTGCGCGGGCGCGGGCGCTCATGTGATCGGCAAGGTAATCAAAGACCAACAAATGAAGGTCACTCATAACGGAGAGTTAGTGGTAGACCTGCCAATTGAATTTGTCGTCGAAGGCATCCAATACAAACGCGAATCAAAAGAGCCAACCGTCGCATTGAGCGAGCCTGACCTGGCGCCGCCTGATGACTGGAACGCGTTGCTGTTGGATATGCTGAAGCATCCCAACGTCAAATCGAAAGATTTTATCTATCGCCATTACGATACTGAGGTCCAGGGGCGCGGGTATATTCGCCCCGGCGAGGCGGACGCGGCTGTGTTTGTTCCGTTAGATGACAACCCCGTTGGCGCCGCGTTGGCGGTAGACGGCAACCCCTTTTATGGCGAACTGTCGCCCTATTGGGGGGCGGCTACCGCTGTAGCGGAATGTATGCGCAACATCGCCGCCGTGGGCGCGACGCCGCGCGCGATGACAGACAATTTAAATTACGGCAACCCCGAAAAGCCCGAAGATTTTTGGACGCTCGAAGAAGGCGTAAAAGGCCTGGCTGACGCTGCGACAAATTTATATGACCCGAGACGCGAGCCTGAGGCGGTGCCGTTTGTTTCTGGCAACGTCTCACTCTATAACCATTCGACCACCGGGCAGTCGATTCCACCATCGCCCATCGTGGCGTGCCTGGGCGTCATCGAACACGCCGCCAAAGCGCTGACGCTCGACCTGAAACGGCCCGGCAACACGCTCGTACTCATTGGCGAGCGATATGATGAATTGGGCGGTTCGGCCTATTACCAGACGCGCAAGGCCGGGCTTGGCGCGAATGTTCCCCACGTTCGCTTCGACGAAGAACGTGGAATCATCTATGGAACCATCGCCGCGATTAACAACGAGTTGGCCGTTTCGGCCCATGACATTTCAAATGGCGGATTGGCGTTGAGCGCAGTCGAAATGTTTTTGGCCTGCCACCAATCGGCGCCCATCGGCCTTCAACTATCGCTCAACGCGCTGTCGTCAGGTTTAAGAGACGACGTGTTGTTGTTCTCTGAGTCAGGCGGGATGTTGCTGGAAGTGGAGCCGTCGAACCTTGACGCTGTCAAAGCGCTTTATAGTGAATATGGGCTAACGCCAGTTGGTATTGGCGCCGTGACCAACCAGGCCGAGTTTGTTGTCAACAACAAATCAGACAAACCGATCATTCATGCGTCGCGCGCGGGCCTGCTAACAGCGTGGCGCGGCCCCTATGGTCTTACCATAGCCACATAAGAGATTAAGGACGAAGGAATGTCAACGACTCCTACGATTGCCGTATTACAGTTTCCCGGCAGCAACTGTGAATCAGAGACAGCGCGCGCCTTGCGCTGGGTGGGGCTTGAGCCGGAGGTTTTTCGCTGGAACCGCCCCGCTGACCAACTTGCTCAGTATGATGGGTTCATCGTCCCCGGTGGGTTCGCGTATGAAGACCGGGTGAGAGCGGGCGTGATTGCCGCTAAAGAGCCACTGTTAGACCAACTGGCGGCCGAGGCGGAAAAGGGAAAACCCATTCTTGGCATCTGCAATGGCGCCCAGATTTTGCTTGAAACCGGGCTGGCCCCTGGTTTTCATCCTGAAAAAGTCGAAATGGCGCTGGCGCCAAATTACATGACTGTTGATGATCATGTTGTTCGCCGCGGCCACCATTGCGGCTGGGTCAATCTGAAATGTGAGGTCGAGCCTGGCCGGACGCCATTCACGGCAGGGTTTGATAGAGGCGCGGTGTCGCCGATGACGGTGTCGCATGGCGAAGGGCGGTTTACAACCAACAACCCCGACTTGTTACAACAACTCGAATCAAACAACCAAATCGTGTGGCGCTATTGTGATGATGATGGTTCTCCCGCTGAAGGACTGCCAACCAATCCAAATGGGGCGCTCTCGAACATCGCCGGGATCTGCAACCCCAAAGGCAATGTTACGGCGTTGATGCCCCACCCTGAGCGGTCGTTTTTCTTGCGCCAGACGCCTCCCACCTGGTCGGGCGAATGGGGCGAGAAGCGCAGGCAGGCCGCTGGAGACACTGGTCGCTGGAATGAACCAGGCCCCGGGTCTAGTGTTTTTGCTTCAATGAAACAGTATTTCAGCGAATAAGGCAATTGTAGAAATTAGCACTACCATCCTTTTGCCGATTCGATACAATCTACACGAATGGTATAGTTGAGTTGAATAGTCGCGATTGTTTTTTTGAAAGTGAGGCCTGTTGGTGAGTGACTCGCCTGCCGCCCCTCCTCCATCATCGGGTAAGGAAGAGGAGTATCTACCGCTTGACGCCAAAGAAC
Source organism: uncultured bacterium (assembly GCA_964556895.1). Lineage (GTDB taxonomy): Bacteria > Hinthialibacterota > Hinthialibacteria > Hinthialibacterales > Hinthialibacteraceae > Hinthialibacter. Next base: position 28,256 of record CAZKYC010000022.1, read on the forward strand.
TGTTAGGCCAAGAAGCGTCTAAATTTCCCATCTATCTCTATAACGCTGATCGGCAGCGTTTCGTATTGTTTAAATCGTCTGACGAACCCATCCCCCATGATAAATTACGCGCCCTCACCCACGAAGGCAAGCGGTCGGTTTTTATCCCACGCAGCCACGGCACCGAAGTCGGCATGATGTTATCAGACAACCTGGCCACTATCATGGAAGACGGTTCTCTGCCGACTGAAGTCAAAACCCAGCGCATTCATGAATTGTCGACTGCGGTCATGCAGAACCTGTTTGAAGCGAACGCTGATTCAGAACAGTTTGTCGCCGCGTCAAAAAATGTCAGTAATTCAGTCGCTGACTTAATGGTCCATGAACCCGAGTCAATCTCTCAGCTCACCACGCTTCGAAAATATGATTACTATACCTTCAGCCATAGTTTGAATGTTTGCGTCCTCGCGTTGGGATTGTATCAATTTATGAACCCCAACGAGTCCGCTAGTAGCATCCGTGATCTCTCTCGAGGCATGTTGTTGCATGATATTGGGAAATGCGACGTCCCGACAGATTTGACCAACAAAAAAGGCTCGTTGTCAGATGACGAATGGGACGTGATGAAAAGCCACACCGTGAAAGGCTATGAGCGGCTGGCGGTCGACAATGAACTGAGCGGCGACTCGCGCTCGGTCTCGCTGATGCATCACGAAGCCTGCGACGGCTCGGGATATCCCAATGGCACGTCGCTGCAGCTGATCCCATTCACTTCAAGGCTTTGTAAAGTTGTTGATGTCTACGACGCGTTGACATCCAGGCGGTCGTATAAAAGCTCGCGGAAACCGTTTGAAGCGCTACAGATGATGGCGACTGAAATGAGACAACAAGTTGATCAGGAAATTTTGAAGCAATTTATTTTGTTTTTAGATAAAGTCAGCAAGAACAATGTTCGCGCCGGCTGATAGTCTATGCCGTATTGAATCCCTGCAAAGCCGTGTTGCTTTTGATGTCTTTCCGGTATACGTTTAGATACACATTCTATGGACAAGAACAAGCCACTCGCCGGCCAGCTTGAGAACGAGATGACGCGCCAAAAAGCGCGTGAACTCGGCGTGTCTCCCGACGCGCTTACGACGCGTGTGAAAAACGGCAAGCGGGTATGGGTCAAAAAAGCCCAATTACACGCCGAACTTGAAAAACAACGCAAGATCAGTTCAAAAACGGTCATCCGGTCGGTCCGCGGCGGCGCCAATAGCCTCTACAGTTGTGTCATGCTCGAAGCCAAGCGAGTGTTGGCGTCTGTCAATGAAGAAACATCGCTGAACCCGCTCGACCGCCGTGACTATGGAGTGACAGTCGAAAAGATTCAATCAAGCGCAACCACTTGGGCCGAAGAAATCGCAGGCTATGAACAACAAATCGAAGAAGTGAAAGCCAATGACCCCGTGTTTGAACAGGGCGAGAACGTCATGCGGCGTATGTTGGCGGCCCAAAAAAACGATGACCAAGAGACCGTGGCTGAGTTGCGAAACGCCTATTCTGAATTATTGAAAAAATATGAACGGCGGCGAAAATCGGTCCTGCCCTATCTCGAATCGGCCCGAACCTGTCGCCTGTCGCTGCAGAAAGAGTATTGGAAAGTCTTGCAAACCGGCTGGAAGGTTCGCGATGAATCCATGCAACGCATGTTCAAACAGTTTGATGAACTTGCCCAAGGTTCGGTCTCCAGCGAATTGCGGGCTGACTTTACATCCGCGCGTGAAGTGATGTTTTCACTCAATGATATCGCCGATTCGTTGCGAAACCGCAATCCTGGCAATACGGGCGATCCCGTCGCGTTGACTTCGGCGTGGAACCCGGTTCTCAATGATCTAAAGGCGCTGGTAGACCGCCAGGTAGGCTTGTGGATTCAACTACAATTTTTGTCTAATCAAATTCAAACACCGAAAGAAGATACTCAATCTGGCATGGCGTTTCTCAACAAAAAGCGCAAAGACAGCTAATTATCTTCTGGTGTGAGAAATCACAACCAAGCCAGTAGAGAAACGGAACCAGGCATGGGTGTAACTCTGTGAGCGCCTGTGCAAAAAAGCGGAGCGGCGCCGAAGCGAGCAGAGTTATATCCCATGCTTGGCGACCTGTTCTTTCATTTTTATAGGGGTTGCCAGAATTATGTGCGGATTGAGTTTCCATAACTGTATCTTTCGCTGTCCGCCGCGGCGGATACAGGCGCGCTTACCGCACGCAATTTTGTCAAACGCTCTAAATGGCCTTGAGAGGAAAAATCATCATGAACCAATCGGCAATCCGCCTAATTTGTTTGGCAGTCATTCTTTGTATACCGGTAAACAGTATGGCTGAAACGACCATCATCGCCCATCGCGGCAACAGCAGCGTAGCGCCAGAGAACACCTTGGCGGCGGTGCGCGCGGCGGTTCAGCTTGATCCTCAACCGCAGTACATCGAGATTGACCTGCATCGCTCAAAAGACGGCGTTTTGGTCGTATCTCATGATGAAAACACTCTCAGAACGACTGGCGTCGACAGCATGATTCGCGAAACAAACTATCCTGAATTGCGCAACCTTGACGCCGGATACAGCAAGAAGTTTGGCGACGCGTTCAAAGGCGAGCCGATGCCCCGGTTGGAAGAGGTGTTAGACCTGGTCAAACACACGCCGATTGGCATTATGATCGAAGTGAAACAGTTACTACTCGAAGACGACGTTGTCGCCCTACTCAAAAAGCGCGGCGAGCTCAAAAAACATGTCTTCGCTAGTTTTGATGAGCTGTCTGTCTATCGCGCCAAAACACTCGCGCCCGAACTAAGGACGCTTTACCTGGCGGGCGAGTTATCTCATGGCTCGCTTCTGAGAGGCAAAGACGTGAAAGCCGACATATTGGGCGTTAACCTAAAAACCAGCGATGAGATGGTTCGCCGCGCCCAGTCAGCGGGGTTCACTGTCTGGGTGTGGACAGTCGATGACGACAACGACATGAAACACCTGTTCAACCTCCCGGTAGAAGGCCTAATCAGCAACCGGCCTGAAGCGGCGATTTCGATATTGTCTTCACTGTAGGATTCACGGCTGCGGCAACCACTTAAAATATTCTAAAAAGCGTTTCAAAATAGGCCCCGCAGACGTTATTATCAGGTCGAGGGAGTCAATGTATGAGATCTGCGCCTATTTTGCTGTTTCGCCTCATTGCCCTGACGTTATTGGTATCGCTCTTAATCACGATGCTGAATATGCTGGGCGTTCCAAACCCGTTTTTTAACCCATTCTCACGGCCTGCCGCCTTGCCTCGCGTTGTGACCCCGCCATCGGGCGCCTTGGGCGCGGATGAACAAAATACCATTCAGGTCTTTAAAGAAGTCTCTCCCTCGGTTTGCTACATTACCAATACAGAAATGCGCCGCGGCGGGTTTCTCAATTTAGATGTCTTTGAAGTCCCCGCCGGGTCAGGCTCAGGCTTTGTCTGGGACCACGACGGCCATATCGTGACCAATTATCATGTGGTCTATCGCGCCAGCACCATCACAGTCGTACTCGCAGACCAGTCGAGTTGGCGGGCGACCATTATTGGCGGCGACCCCGATTTTGACTTGGCGGTATTAAAAATCGGCGCGCCAAGAGATCAATTGCCTCCCGTGTTGGTCGGCGAATCGACCGGGCTTCAAGTCGGGCAAAAAGTGTTGGCGATCGGCAACCCGTTCGGCCTGGATTCGACCCTCACGGTCGGCATCGTCAGCGCGCTGGGGCGATCGATTCGCGCCATGAGCGGGCGCACCATCTCTGACGTCATCCAAACAGACGCGGCGATCAACCCGGGCAATTCGGGCGGGCCGCTGTTGGACTCGTATGGCCGCCTGATCGGCGTTAACACGGCGATTATATCGCCAAGCGGTTCCAGCGCGGGCATTGGCTTCGCCGTGCCTGTTGATACGGTCAACCGGGTTGTGCCCCAATTGATCTCAAAGGGCGAAGTTGAAAAACCCTGGATGGGCATCTATATCATGCCGACCAACATCCTGGCCCAAATGAGAATGGAAGACCTCAAAGGGGTGATGGTGCGTCAAGTGATCGAAAACAGCCCCGCTGAATCCGCCGGACTTCGTGGAACAAAGATCGACCGATTTGGGAATATTGAACTGGGTGATGTGATCATCGCCATAGATTCAAACGAGGTCGCCAATCAAGATGACTTGTTTCGCGCGTTAGACTCGACCAAGCCGGGCGATGTGGTTCAGTTGCGTTATGTTCGTGATGGAAACGTGTATGAACAGTCTTTACGTTTGGGCGTTCAACCCAATTAATCACAATGGCTGATGAGAAACAAAAAAGGCGCCCGCTGCGCCGCTGGGCGAAACGGGCGACGCGTTGCGTCGTCTGGCTGGCAATCATTCTGGTTTTCGTGGGCGCAACGGGGTTGTGGCTGTTACAGCAGCCCTTCAGCCGCCAGTTGATTCAACAATGGCTAAGTCAGCGCGTCGAAGGCGCCATTACCTTCGAGTCGGTTGGCTTGTCGCTAAGCGGCGCGCTAACACTCAACGATGTTAAATATGCCTTTGATGTAGACGAATCCGCCTACCAGTTTTCCGCCCAATCTGTTCAACTGGATGACGTATTGTTTGGGCGAACCTATGTGTCCCTGCGCAATGTTCAAACCACAGTAAGCGGCGTTAAGGTCTGGTCGGCGTCGCGAGGAGTGGTCGCATGGCCTAGACCCGGCGAAAAGGGGCCGATGTCAATCACCTTTCACCAGGCTGACTTTGACCCGTTCGAATTGGCGCGGTCACTGAAAGGCTCGCTCTTGACTTCCGCGTCGCCTTCCGCCGCCGCGGTTGCCTCGCCAACCATGCGAATCGAACTGTTAAACTCAGCGGTGCGCCTGCCGTGGAAGACGCCTGACTACAAATGGGACGCATCGCTCTATCAAGAAGAAGGCGCCAAACGAGTCTCATTGCTGGTCGATATATCGCCGCGAGAGGGTGCTTCGACCAATCGGGCTGTGGTCTCGGTTGATATCGAACCTGAGACCACCAAGTTAAACGCGTTTCACCTTCATACCAACGCGTTTTCATTTTTGATGGGAAACCCGTTTCGCCTCGAAAGCGTTTTAACCAGCGCCCTAGAGGTTAAGCCACTAGAAACCGGAGAGTATCAACAAAAGGGAACCCTCGACGCCCGCGCATTGTTTTTTGAAAACGCGAGTTTTTCGTCACTGACGACGGATAGCGCTACGGCGGCGTTTGAGTCAATGTTGAGCGCATCCTATGCAGTAAAGACAATCACAGCGTCATTAAACCACGCGCCAATCCAAATAGGGTTTGCGACGGCGGATTCGATAGTCTTGCCCACAGGCCAGGCGATCATGTCAGTGACTGGAGCGGGTTCGCCAACACCAAACCTATCCCTGAATTGGAACCTTGGTGCTCTTGGAGAAGCGAAAATCTCCAGCCGCGAATGGCCGCCGAACGCGACGGGGCGATACTCGGTTTCACTGTCGGTCCCTACAAAACCCGTTGATGATATACGGACCTATTTACCAGATTGGATCGATGAATGGGTCCCCCATGTGAAGGGCGGTTTGTCAATTCGCGGCGAAATGACGCTCGACAATCAAGCCGTCGCTCAGTTCGACCTCCAGAGCGAATTGAATGACGCAAGATATGAAACCGCTGGCGCCAGCTTCAGCGCCAGGTGCTTGCGCGGCCCTGTCAGGATGGATGATAAACAAATCACTGCGGTGATCGCGGGCGCCGGGCGGATGGAGTATCCCTTGTCATCTACCCAGGTCATACGACTTGATCTCAATCCCAAAACAATGGAATACCGGTATGACCGCAAGAAAAGCGACTGGCGGTTTAGCGCCCCGGCCTTTGACGCGCCGCCATTCAAACAACTTTCCATCAAGGCGATGACGGGGGGCGCATGGACAGCCTCAGCCCGCATGGATATCGCTGAAGCCTTGCCCATGCTGCAACCCATGTTGGCCCCTGACGCGGCCCGTGTGGTAGAGGGGACGGGCGAAATGGTTTTGTCAGCAAGCGGCGACGCGAAGAAGATGTATGTGCGCGCGACATGCCCCGACCTGGCGCTATTTTCGTTCGACGGCGAACCCGCGATTGGACTTCAACTACGCGATTTCGATTTGCGATTTGAGTGGAAAGACAACCCACAAGGCGGCCGGATAGATGTATGGATAAATTCGTCGACGCCGTATTTCTCCTATGCGGGCAATGACATCGAATGGCCCGGCGAACCGATCGCCATTCATTGGAACAAGCCGTTAATTGATGTGGATGAATGGAACCTGACAGTCAGCCCGCCCGGGGGCGGCGCCGCCCGTTTGACCCATTTCGTGGACGGGACGTGTCATGCGTTCGCTGAATCACTACGTTTAACAGCCTTCATCACGCCGCTATTAAACCAGTTTGTCTTTATTGAAGATGAAGGCGAACCGCCAATGGTGAGCGCTGCCGGGCGTTTGGACGGCGAGTGGCGAATTGGTTCACTCAACCCCTTGGTTTTATCTGGAATGTTGTCATTGCAAGAATCAACTATCGCCCTGGATATCAACCCTGCTGTTTTGGTAGTTGGCGCGTCGATCACCACGCCTGTTGTGTATCCTATCGATTTTTCATTATTGCCGCGAAACGAAATTTTGTTTGAAGCGGCGCGGGTGAATGTTGATGAAGCGTCGTTCCAGCAAGTTTCGGCGTATATCCCGATCACGGCTTCAAGAATTACCTTGCTCGATTCGGTGGTAATGCCGCTTTATGGCGGGCGAACTGCGTTGAATGACGTTCAGATTTATGATTGGCAGACCTCAACGCCGCTTATCTCGGGCGGCATCCAGTTTGATAACTTGCAACTAAAACAAGCCAACAAAGCGTTCCCGTTTTTGCCTAGCCGTGGACGGCTCAACGGCCAACTCAATTCCATTCGTCTATCGGGCGAGGCGCTGCAAGCGACCGGGACATTAATCGCAGACGTCTTTGGCGGGACCATGACCATGAACGGTTTCGCGCTTGATCAAACCCTATTGAATTCGCCGTTGTGGAAAATGGACGTCTCGTTTAACAAACTCGACCTCGACGAAATCACCGACTATTTTGATTATGGAAAAATGACCGGGCGAATATCCGGCTCATTGGCTGACTTTGAGATGCTGTTGCCCCAACAAGAGGGCCAGTGGCCTTACCCGCGCCGTTTTGATATTTTGATCCAAGACGACATGAAGGGCATGGGGATGGCGTCGCGTGAAACCTTGCAAAAGATCATTAACCTGGGCGAGACCTCCGGGCTGCAAAAGCTGGTCGCTGACCGCGACGTGTATTTGTTCTCTGATTTGGGGTTAAGAGCAACGCTGGAGGGCAACGACTTGCGCCTGTATGGAACATTGAGAAACAACTTGTTCTTACAAACCAACGAGTTGAATGTCGCGGTTCGGCGGTTTTTTAATCCAACCGAATGGTTCGCCATTCCAGTCAACATCAATCTGGCCAAACCCGAAGACATTATTCCATTTGACCGGGTGTGGCAGCGACTGATGTCTCAGATTGAAGGCGAGTCAGCCCCTTAACGGCCAAAACGGGCGCGCAACCGCTTGACGGCGTCGTCGACATCAGGCGAAAACTCAATCAGTTTCATTTGGCGTTCATCAATTTCGGTGTGTTCCTGTAAGGCCAACACCGCATTTCTCATTGGCTCGCCTACAACGATAATCGGCTTGTTCCACCCCATATAGACCAGGTTCCAGGCGAGAAATAGTTCCGCGAAGGTTCCGATGGCGCCGTCCATAATGACATAGGCGTCAGAGATTTTCATTAGTGTGACAATGCGTTCGTTTAGGTCTTGGGTTGGGATTTCTTCGGTCAGGTGGGTGTTTGGCGACCGGTCGCGAAACAGGGCGCAGGTCACCCCGACCACTTGGCCGCCAGCGTTGCGGGCGCCGCGGCTGCAGGCCTCCATCACGCCCATATAGCCGCCGTTGCTTACGCGAAACCCGGCGGACGCTAATTGATAGCCGATTCGTTCGGCTTGGGCGGCGATATCGCTATCTTGAGTAATCGCTGAACTGCCATAGACGGCAATCGTTTGTGTATCAGACATATCGGTTCCCTATGAGTGAAGTATCAACAAGTATGAAACCTTGCTGGCGTCTTGCAAGGCCTTTCATGCTTGCTTGATCGACCGTGAAACGGTAGGATAATTATGCAAGTCGTTTTACCGTTTTTCAACAACATCAAAGTAACCGCTTTCATGCTGACTGATTATCGTTGGAGAGAGCCTGATTATGGCGAACCGTTCTATCTGTATTTATGGGAATGAGGTTCTTCGTAAAAAAACGAAGTTCATTAAAACCTATAACGCCCGGCTTCAAAAGCTGGTTGATGAAATGTTTGAGACCATGTATCACTCGAACGGCATCGGTCTGGCGGGGCCCCAAGTCGGCGTGTTGAAGAAACTTTTTGTGGTTGACACGCTCGAAGCAGGCGAAAAGGTCGCACTCGCCAACCCAAAGATCATATGGCAGAGTGAAGACACCTGGCTGATGAATGAAGGCTGTCTGTCGATCCCCGGCCTGGAGGGCGAGGTTGAGCGTCCGCTGAAAATTCGCGTCAAAGCCAACGACCCGATGACGGGCGATGAAATAGAACTCGACGCTGAAGGCCTGTTCGCCCGCGTCATCTTACACGAAAACGACCACCTCAACGGCGTCTTGTTTATTGACCATCTCAATTCCGCTGACCGGGCTTCTCTGGAGCGCAAACTACAAGAACTGGCCGCGGCCTGATAGGCGACGTGATGCGCGCAATCTTTTTTGGAACTCCTCATTTTGCCCTGCCTACCCTTCGCGCCATGCACGAATCACCATCAATCGAAATCACTGGCGTTTTGACCCAGCCTGACCGACCCGCGGGGCGAGGCAAGAAACTGCGCCCTTCCCCGATTAAAGAACTCGCCCTTGAACTTGGCTATGATGTTTTGTCTCCAGAGAAACTCAAAGAGCCTGATGTAATGCTCTGGCTGCAAAAACAAAACCCCGATGTGATTGTGGTTGTGGCGTATGGCGGGTTTGTGATTCAATCCGTCCGCGAGTTGCCCAAGCACGGCTGTGTTAACCTTCACCCTTCGTTGTTGCCCAAATATCGCGGCGCCGCGCCCATGCAATGGGCGATCATGAACGGCGACGCGGCGACCGGCAACTCAACCATGTATCTCTCAGCCGGGTGGGACGAAGGCGACGTGATCTATCAAGAAGAAGAGCCGATTCGCCCCGAAGACGATTATGGCTCGTTATCAGAGCGTCTGTCACAATCTGGCGCGCGATTGATGGTCAAAACGTTAATTGATATTAAGGCGGGAACCGCCCCACGCACGCCCCAGCCCGATGAAGGCGTCGTCATGGCGCCCATGATCAGCAACGAAGACGCCCAGGTCAAATGGGACCGCTCCGCGCAAGAAATCTATAACCACATTCGCGGGCTGTCGCCGGTTCCAGGCGCGTTTACGAATTACCAAGACAATCGCTGGAAACTGTATAAGACCGAAGTCATCCCCGAAGCGCCCCAAGCCCCGCCGGGGACAGTCGTGTCGACGGACTTCAACACCGTGCGCGTCGCGGCCCAAGACGCCGTTATCGAAATTCTCGAACTTCAGCCGTGCGGAAAACGGCGCATGACAGCGGCGGACTTTTTACGCGGCCATCCAATTAAAACGGGCGGGCGCTGCGAATAAATCATGCGCAAACTATCGCCGCTCCAATCTGACCTGGCCATTCACGCTGTTTGCTTTGTTGTTCAATTCATCCTGTTATTCGCCATTGGCGCGCCAAAGTTTGGCACGACGCCGCCGTGGATGGTGCCGTTTTATTGCATTCTGCTTTCATTGACCATCATGCGCATCAAAGAGCGCATTCCAGAGTATGGAACGCGCCTGGTGATGGTTCCCGCGATATTGATCTCGCTGTTTATCGCCATCGGCTTGTTGATCGACATGCCCCGTTCGTTTTGGGCGTACATCGTCCCCCGGTATTTGTCAGTCAGCGTGAGGGTTGTCTGGATGCAACTAACGTTTTTGTTGTTGCACCCTGACGTGTTCAGGCATGTCTGCCGCTGGTGTTCGAACGCGCATGAATGGCTGAAAAGCAACGGGTACTATGGCTGGAAGATTTGGGTCCCCGCGCTGATCGTGGGCATGTTGTTGTGGCTCATTCGCAGCCAAAACATTTCGTACGACGGTTATGACTGGCTGCTTGTCACCGTCTTGCCCAAACACTGGATTTTATACCTGCGCGAGCCGCTGAGCCTGTTGATCCTTCGCGGGGCGACGTTTTGGGGCGCAAAGTTGTTTCATTGGGGGCCGTATTGCAGCATCACCGTGGTCACCATCGCGTGTGGAATTCTAACAACGATTCTGCTAAGCCGCGTCGTGAGTTGGCTCGCGCCCAAACCGTATGCCGCGATGATATTGGTCTTGGCGGCGTCATGCGGCGGGTATACCCAAATCTTTGCGGGCAACATCGAGGTCTACGCCATTCTTCATCTCGGCCTGGCGTTTTACTTGTTCACCGCCATGAAGTATGTACGCGACGGCTGGCCGGGATGGGCGCCCGGCATAGCGTTTGGCATGTTGTTCTGCATCCACCTCTCAGCCGGGTGGTGGCTGCCCGCGTTCTTGCTCTTGCCCTGGTTGAAGATCGTTAAGAATGGCGCGCAACAAAACTCGTTGTTTGACGCGGGGATCTACTATCTGGCGTCGCTGGCGTTTGTTGTGGCGTTCTTCTCATTTCTCGCCCAACATGGCTACGATGGAAACTTCATCCAACTGTTCGGGCATTTCTTCAGCGACCAGGTAATGTATGTCGGCACCGACGCGGCGATGTTTCGCCCGGCCAGCGACTACTTCACTTGGGATTATTACATGGACATGGCCAACGAGTTTTTCTATCTCGCGCCTGCGGCCGTCATTTTGTTCGTTGTATTATTGGTTTCTATTCACCGCTGGGGCGGCTTTGACCCGGCGTTGGCGTGGATAAGCGTTATCGCGTTCTGGTATTTCATCTACACCATCACCTGGCGGCCTGACCGCCTGTTCCCGATGGACTGGGACTTGTTCAGCGGACTCACGATCCCAGCGGTGTTATTGATCGGCGGCTTGGTCTCTCGCTTGAAGCTGAACCAAACGGCAGTCAGTTACCTCTTATATCAAGCGACGGTGTTTTCGTTTATCTATCTTCTCTTACAACTCACCCGCAACCACTTCAAAGCCACATCCTGGCCGCTGTATTACTAATAGCCCAGTTAACGGTGGGCCGATGAAGCGCCCCGTCTAGAAGAAAATCGCCAAAGCAAGGTTTCTTAGACAGGGTTCTTGTTGAACAAACAAGGGCGCATTCGCCGCAGCGAACTACGCTCCGACAACGTTCTCTACATGATTTCAAACGTGAATTGGCGCCTGAGATAAAATTTCTACCAAAAGTCGGCGATGTCTTCGACCGGTTCGCCCCAGCGTTTGGCGGTCAACAATTTGGGGTTCACGTCTAGAACGTTCCAGTCAGATGGGATATCGGGGTCATGGCCAGGAACCAAATCAGCCTGGTAGGATGAATACCGGGCCGAGGCGCATCCGCTCAACCCCAGTGAGACTACGGTCAATACCAGCAACAAATTACGCATCCGGTTTACCTTCATACGGTTTCTTCTAACAACGGCCTGTCGCAGCCTATTGTAACAGGGTTTGGCCGCGCGCTCAGGCTGACGGCGCGGCGATTTGTGGAACAATCACCTCGGCCCCGATCTTGGCGTAAACCTCGCGAAGGCGCTCGAGCATTTGGTCGTCGCCATACACGCCGATAACCGCCCCGCCCGACCCCGCAAATTTGGCCGCTGCGCCCACCAGCCGGGCGTATTTGACCAGGTTGATGTCGCTCTCGCGCAAGCGGTAAAGCGATGAGCGCAGATCAAAGTTTTTGTTCATCAACTCGCCCAGTTTGTCTTTGTCGCCGCCTTTGAGCGCGTCGCGGGCGTCTTGGGCGAACTGAGCGAACTGTTTCATGGCGTCGACAATCTCGGCGTCGCCGCGATCAAAGCGGTCGCGAATGTTGTTATGAAAAACCTCTGATCCTTCGCCCAACCGGGTGTCATAGGCGATGAAGATGGGCGGCAACAGCGTCGGGTCGAGCGGTTCATAGGCCCCGCTTCCTGTTAATTCCATCATGGCGCGGTCGAAGTCCATATAGACCATGTTCTCATACACTTGAATCACACGGTCCTGCAACCCCGCGCCGATGCCCAGTTCATCGCGCTCGGCGCGAAGAATAATGTTCGGCTGAATTTCGTTAGGGATGTTCACATTGTAATAACACATCATGGCGCGCAGCGTGGCGGTGATGATCGCGCTGGAGCCGGCCAGGCCCACCCGCGCCGGGATGTTGGATTCATACTCAATGGTGAAGTTTCGTTTAGGGAGATGAATATTTTTTTCGTCGCAATAATCGGCAAAGCACTTGATGATGGCGCGTATCAAGCGGATGCCGCCATAGTAGCCGTAGAGTTTGACGCCTTCGCGCAGGTCGTTGAGCGACGACCAGGCAGGCGCGTCAATCGAACTCTCGCGAATTTCTAAGTTAGCGGACGGGTAACACAAGACCCGTGCGCGGAAGTTTCTCACCGAAATCGAGATGGTCTTGCCGTAATAGCCGTCAGACGGGTTGCCGATCAGCCCGGCGCGCGCGTAGGCGTATGTTTCGATGATATCTGGCATGTGTTGCCTCCCCTGGCCTCGGTGATTCAATCAATCGTTGGCAATACTGACCACAAACGGCGGGTAACGCCTGGCTCGCCGTTCCAAAAACACGAGCGACCCAGGCCCGCCGGGCGTGGGTTTACATCCAACACCCACGCTTCAATTCGTCTGTCATCGTTTGTCAGGCCAATTCTCAGATCAACGCCCGCCGTCAGTCCTTCGCCAAAGGCGCGCACTGCCTGGGTTGCGCAGAATTGAACTTCGCGCAACAGCGACGGATCTGACAGCGAGATTTCGTCTTCAGCGTCAATGCGATATTGACCTAACGCGTTCCATTCTACTATACGTCCGCCCTGAGATGGAGAGGCAATCACTGCGTTTTTTGGGGCGGCGATTCCATAGCCGCTTTCGGCGATTCCAGACACAACATTGACCCGAATATCAAACCGGGCCCTTTCGTTTGTCTCTTTGTTGAACAAATTCGCTCCTGAAACGCCGCGGCGCATCAAAACATCATCATAGTGTGTGATTGCTTGAATGTGTTGGGTGATTGCTTGGCGAGCGTTTTCATCATTCAAAAAGAAAGCCCTAACGTCTCGGCCTTCGGTCCCGTGGTTGGGCTGGATAACAACAAATGAGTTTTCTTCTTCGCGTCTATCTAAGACCGAATGAATTGCATTCTCAATCGTATCTTCATCAAATTCGGCGTTGCGTATTAACTCCGCCTCTGGCGTTCGCACTCCCCGCCCCAGCCACTTCAGGCAGCATTCAAATTTGTCGTCCATAATCGCGACTGACTGGTAAGAGTTAACGTCAACAAGGCCCAGCGATTGAAACCGCTTTGACATCGCTTCATGGACGTGAGGCGACATACACAAACAATGAACGCTGTCTATCTGCACTCCACTGTCAAAACTCATTTCAATGAGTTGGTCATCATCAGGCGAGTAAAACGCGCCGCGCATGGCTACCCCTGCTTCACTCAGCCAATCGATATGGGCGGCAACCACCAAGCGGCGCAGCTCGCCATAGCGCTCGAGGTCTGCGATGTACGAATCAAGCATCAGCGTAAACAAATCGTTGGCGGCGTTAGGGTATTCAAATAACAAACAATGAACGGTGTCGCAGACGGGCGCGACGCGGGGTTGAGGCTCGATTGTCAGTGGGGGATGGAGCCGCTCGCTGTAGCAATCTTCGATCACCGACTGTATGACGCGCTTGATAAAAAACGCATCGACCGGTCGACCATCAATCACTGGCTGCAAGAATTTTCCTGTATGCTGGTCAAGCCAGGGTGAGATGGTTTCTGAAAGAAGAACAGGAGTCGGGTGAACTTGATTGCGAATTGTTTCGATGGAACCGAACTTTGACTGCAGCGCTTCAAACAGCGCCGTTCGACATAAGGAAGAAAGAGACGGCCCACCGAAGTTTGACATACGCCGCCTCGGGCTGGTTAGGTGTTACGAATCACAACGCCGCGCTTTTCGAGAAACTGTTTAATCTCGCCAATGGTATAGGCGCCATAGTGAATCATCGACGCAATGATCGCGGCGTCGGCCTTGCCTTCGGTAAACACCTTAAACAGGTGTTCGGGAATGCCGCCGCCGCCGCTGGCGATCACTGGGATGCCCACCGCTTCGGCGCAGGTACGGGTCAATTCGATCTCATAGCCTTGTTTAGTGCCGTCCGCGTCTATGCTGTTGACGACGAGTTCGCCCGCGCCCAAATCTTCGCCGCGCTGACACCATTCAATGGCGTCAATGCCCATCGGCTTACGCCCGCCATTGATGAAAATTTCATAGCCTGAAGGGATGGCCTTGCTTTTATCCACTTGCTTCACGTCCATACTTAAGACAATGCACTGGCTGCCAAACGCCTGGGCGCCTTGAGAGAGAATATCAGGATTTAACACCGCCGATGAATTGAGGCTGATCTTCTCGGCGCCAGCGAGCAGCACGTTGCGCATGTCTTCCATAGTGCGCAGCCCGCCGCCGACCGAGTAGGGAATGTATATTTCTTCCGCCGTCCGGCTGACAACGTCGATCATGATGTTGCGGGCTTCGTTGCTGGCGGTGATATCATAAAAAACAATTTCATCAGCGCCGTCGTTGTAATATTTTTTGGCCATCTCGACCGGGTCGCCCAGGTCGATGTTGTTTTTAAACTCGATCCCCTTGGTGACCTTGCCGTCGCGAACATCTAAACAGGGAATAATTCGTTTGGTTAACATTCGATGGCGTCCTTACGACCAGTCTTCATTGCGGCAGAAATTTTTTAACATCCGCAGCCCGATTGGCCCGCTCTTTTCGAGGTGAAACTGAGTGGCGACGATGTTCTCGAGCGCCACCGCCGAGGTGAACCTCACGCCATACTCAGTCTCGCCAATGACAACGTCTTGATCTTCTGGTTGGCAATAAAACGAGTTGACGAAATAGAGGTGAGCCGGGTTGGGCACTGACTCAAACACCGGGTGAGGCCGGGTTTGGTGTACCTGGTTCCAGCCAATTTGAGGGACTTTCAGCGCGGTTTCGTCATTCGAGTCAGGAAACTTCCTAACAGTCCCTTTCAGGATGCCCAGACATTGAGTTTCGTCTTCTTCGCTATAGTCAAACAATATTTGAATGCCGATGCAGATAGCGAGAAACGGCTTCTTTTGATTGAGCACCTGGTCTTTGACGATCTCATCAAGGCCGGTCTTGCGCAGGACTTCCATCGAAGCGCCCGCCGCGCCTACGCCAGGAAAGATAATGTGGCCAGACTGCTCAATGACATTCACATCCTGGGTGATTTCAGCGTCAAAGCCCAGATAATTGACCGCGCGCTTGACGCTGGTGAGATTGCCGCCTTCATAATCAATGATCGAAATCACGTCGGGTTCCTTTTGGCTAGGTTATCGCAGTTTGACTTTTTTCATCACGTCACGCAGTTTCTCGAGCGCTTCTTTTGGTTTGGGCTGAGAAAAATATTCGCGCACCGGAGCCAGCAGTTCGATGATGCTCTCAGCCACGGCGGCTTTCAGATCCATCGGGTGGAGTTGCTTGTCCGCAATTGCGGCGCTGAGGTCTTCAAATGTTTCATACGAAACATTGCCGCCCCATTCGTCTTTGCGCTTGATTTCGACCGGGCCGCGGCCAAGCGCGTAGATGACATGCTGCGCCCAATTCAAGACCGGGTTAAACTCGGTCTCGCCTTCGGGACAGAACGCTTTTTTGATCTTGCGTTTGATGTCATCCGGCTCGTCTGTGATAAACACCGCCGTGTCGGGTTTTGACTTGCTCATTTTGAGCGCCGCCCACACGTCTTGTTTCTTTTCAGGGTCAATCGGCCACATGGGCGGTTTGCCCAGCCCCATCAACAAATGGTGATGCACGGCGATCGGCGCGATTCGGTTGCCATCGTTGTCTAGCATGGGCAGCGTTTTTAATTGGTTGGCGACTTCAAGCGCGATGACGTGCGCCTTGCGTTGGTCTTGGCCCGCGTGGGCGATGTGTGCGCCCAGTGCGTAAATGTCCGCCACTTGCATGGGCGGGTAGGCCAACTTGGCGAAGTCGACCGCGTCGCCTTCAGCGCGGCCCAGAATAGTGATCGAACGCATGATTCGTTTCAGCGTAGTGTTCTTACAGACATCAATAAACGCCGTCCAATAGTCGGGCGTGTTGCGGTATAAATCAGACCCCAACACAATATTAACGTTGTCAGGGTCGCCGCCGCAGGCTTTCAGGCAACATTTCAGCCCTTCAGCGAAATAGTCATAGGCGAACGAGCGGATCAGGTCAATATCGCCGCCCAGTTTGTCGTTGATCCAACTGTGCCAGTCGGCGAGAAAGAGGGTGCATTCCACCCCGGCGCGCTGAAAATCAGCCACTTTGGCCATACATTGGATGCCGGTGCCTAAATGAATCTCGCCGGAGATTTCAAAGCCAATGTAATGTTTGAGCGCGATATCTTTTTGAAGATATTCGCGCAGACGGTCTTCGGTGAGGGTTTCTTGTAAGTTATGAGTAATGAGTGATACGCGTTGGTCGACATTCATGGGAGACGTTAAGCCGTGGGCTGAAATGAAAACGTCCAGGGGGTAGGATTCGAACCTACGTAGTCTGACGACGGCAGGTTTACAGCCTGCTCCCTTTAGCCACTCGGGCACCCCTGGATCGGTTCAGCCAATATGGAGTTATGTTGTCCGGTTTCGAGCGAAGGCGCATCATACGCCAGCGATAAATCTCGTTCCGGCCTAACATTCTGCTTTGCGTTAGACGATTGTCAAGGCGCGGCTATAAAGGTTGAGCAGTTTTCCACTTAGCGACGCAACTTGAATGATCGAGCAACCGCCAACATAATGGCTTAGTTTGGTCGACGATATTCATAATTCAACTTGGCCAAACCGCCGCATTGTATGGATACGTTGAGTAATTTGCGGTCATAACTCACTATCACCTGAGGACTTAAAGACAAACGATGAATTATTTGATTTTTGGCGGCGCAGGATTCATTGGGGCAAACCTGGCAAACCAGTTGGCATCCAACGGCGAGAACGTCATCATCGCCGACAATCTCTCTCGCGACGGCTCCAAATTAAATCTTACCTGGCTTCAACAACTTCATGCTGGGATCAAGTTTCGCCAGTGCGACATCCGAAACCGCGAAGAGGTTGACGCGGTCTTCAATGAATTCAAATCCATTGAGGTTGTCGTTCACCTGGCCGCCCAGGTCGCGGTAACCACCTCGGTCACCGATCCTCAAGTTGATTTTGACATCAACGCAATGGGGACCTTCAACCTTCTCGAAGCGGTGCGCCAATCGGGCTGCGACTCGGTGTTTCTCTACGCCTCCACCAACAAGGTCTATGGCGGGATGGAACACATAGAAATCAAAGAAACCGAAACCCGCTACGAATACGCCGACTTTCCTGAGGGCATCGACGAGAACTGTCCGCTTGATTTTCATTCGCCCTATGGTTGTTCGAAGGGATGCGCCGACCAATACGTTCGCGACTACTCGCGCATCTATGGCCTGCGCTCTGTTGTCTTTCGCCAGTCGGCGATCTTCGGGACGCGCCAATTTGGCGTCGAAGACCAGGGCTGGGTGGCGTGGTTTACTATCGCGGCGTCTAAAGTGAAACCCATCACCATTTATGGCGACGGCAAGCAGGTGCGCGATGTGTTATGGGTCGAAGACTTGGTCGGCGCCTATCTCAAAGCCGTGGAGAAGATCGACGCGCTCAAAGGCGAAGTGATCAACATCGGCGGCGGGCGCGATTTTAGCATCAGCATCTGGTCGGAATTTGGGCCGATGCTTCAGACATCCCTCGGCAAGACTGTCCCTGTATCATTCGCCGACTGGCGCCCGGGCGACCAGAAGGTCTGTATCATGAACATCGCCAACGCCAAACAGAAACTCAGCTGGCAGCCCCAGGTGAGCGTCGAAGAAGGCGTCGACCGCATCGCCAAATGGGTCACTGATAACCCGGATTTGTTTTAAGACCTCTCCTGTTACATTCGAATTTAAACAAAACCCGTTTATTGAGAATTTGATCGCGTCGCCGGCTTCCTCTCCCTCTGGGAGAATCCGCCGCGGCGGATAGGGGCGCGCTTACGGCACGCAATTTTGTCAAACGCTCTAAAAATGGTGGGTTAAGAACCCACTCTACGACTGGCTTTCCGCTTCATCCAACCAAACGATTCTCTGCAATCCATATTGTTCGAAGAATTGATAGAGGCGCGACGGGGCGCTGACGCGCAGGATGATGTCATTATCGCGAAACTTGGCGTTGAGAAGAAGCAAGCGGCCAATGTCTTGCAGGGAAGAATCCACATCACCTTGAAACGACATACGAACGCCGCCGGGTTCCTCAGAAACCGCGATGGCATAGTTGGGAAAGAGAGACGGAATATCTTCGAGTGCGCTATCGGCGGTCGCGTCAAACCCGTGGGCCGAGTCGACAGCCATGGGCCTTAGACAAACCGCATGTCGTTGGCGACGGCGAAACGGCGAACGCGGCTGAACGTCTTGGGCGTGCAGGGGCCTTCGCCCGACTTGCCCGCGATGGTGAAGGCGGTGTAGCCTTCGCCGCCGTTGCCGAGACACGCGCCGCACGACGCGTTGGCGACAAACAGGTTGCAGTCCATCAAGCGCGCAAATTCAGTGATGCGGTCAATGCGGCGGCTGTGAATAATAGCAGTGTGACCAAAGCCGTGCTCGGCTTCATGGGCCGCCTGGATGGCTTCTTCGTACGAATTGACGCGAACGATTCCTAACAGCGGGATCATCATTTCATGAATGATATAGGGGTGACTGCGGTCGACTTCGGCGATGAGCAGCTCGCAATTCGACGGCACGCTAAGCCCGATGCCCTGTTGGGCGACCACGGCGGCGTCTTTGCCGATAAAATCTTTGTTCACATGGTTGTCAGGCGTAATCACCGCGCGACGCAGTTGGTCATTCTGGCTGGCGTCGAGCAGGTACGCCCCGCGCTGGCGAATCGCGCTCATAAATTCGTCATACACCGACGAAACCACAAAACATGATTTCTCGGTGATACACGGCAGGTTATTGTCAAAACACGAACCTTCATAGACCGCCACGCCTGCGTTTTGAACGTCGGCGGTTTCGTCGACCACAACCGGCGGGTTGCCTGGCCCGGCGACGATAGCGCGTTTGGGGCTTTCCATGGCGGCGCGAACCACAGCCGGCCCGCCGGTTACGACCAGAAGGCTTATATCATCATGGGTCATGATGGTTTTGGCGGTGCGCAGAGACGGCTCAGCGACAGAAGTCATCAAGTTGGCCGGAGCGCCCGCGTTGGTCAGCGCTCGGTTAATCTCTTGCATAGATTGCAGCGTACAAGCGATGGCGTTGGGGTGCGGCCCAAAGACGATGGTGTTGCCCGCTGACAGCATGGCGATGGAGTGGTTGATTACCGTCGCGACCGGGTTGGTGGTCGGGGTGATAGTGCCGATCACGCCGAAGGGGGCGTATTCTTCCATCATCAGGCCGCGGCTGCCGGTCACCGCCAGAGTTCCGAGGTCTTCAACACCGGGGGTCAGGTCGGCGGCCATGCCATTTTTGAGTACCTTATGGTCTGCGCGGCCCATCTTGGTGTCTTCGACGGTGAAGCGCGACCATTCGTGGTTGTGTTGGTGAGAGACTTCACGAATCAGTTGGATGTATTTCTTACGCTGATTGAGCGGGATATGGCGAAACTGGTCGAAGGCGCGCTTGGCCGCGGCGATGGCGTCATCAATGTTGTCAAATACGCCGTCGCGCCCGCCGCTGACCGCCCCGCCCATACAAGTGGGGGTGTGGCCGCTCGACGGCGCCGCCGTCGGTTGGTTTTGAAGTTCGCCTAACACGCGGCGAACGATATCGGCGATTCGCTGTTCGTCCATGGGTCTACAGTCTCCCTAAAAATTTCGTACATACGTCGCGCTGTCACTGGGGCGGCGCAATGACCACTTCGATGCCCCGGCGTTTGAGCGATTCCATCGCCAGCGGGGTAATCAATCCGCCGCGCGAGGCTTTTACAACCGGCCCGCTCAGTTTGGCGGCGTCTTCTTCAGTGACCACAAAGGTGATCAAATCAGAACTTTCTCTGTTGGCTTTGTTGGTCGCGGTGCATAACACCGCCTCAACCGCTTCACACACGGGCAGCAACTTCACCCCCATCGCGCCCAGTTGAATGCGGTATTTGTCTAACACATCTTGTACGCCGGGCACGTTGTTGCCGAAGATGATACAGGCGTTTTTGTCGAGCCCTTCGTTTGACGCAATCACCGGGACTTTGTGGGCCAACGCGGCGATGGTGATTTTTAGCGCCGCGTCATCCGTAATCGCCAGCGCCAGTTTGGCGGCGTGGTTGCGGCATACCGAAGGCATGTAAACCGCCGCGTAACGGCTCATGTCTTGCCGCATGGACTGAATTTCGTCGACGCGATCGATCAAACGAATGCCAAGCGCATTCAATTCATCGATAGAAAACGCGCCGACTGCGTCGGGTGAAAACACCGCGTCAATCTGAAGGCCTTCGCTCTTCCATTGTTCGAAGGCGTCCAGGTTGGGCTGCCAGGGTTCGCGCGCCCCGGTGAAGATCACCAACACCGCCGGGCCGTCAGCCTGTGGCGGACAAGCGCATTCATCCTCGGGAGGCGAATCGCACGAACAGGCCGGGCTTTTGCAAGCCTCAGCGTCGAGCGTCTCGCTCTGGGGCGCGGGCAATAAGGTTTCATCGCCGCGCTGCTCAGACAGCGCTTTCTGTACCTCTTCAATGATGATGCGTTCTAAGTCGGCGTTGTTCATCAATGCTCGTTTAATTTCTGTAAGATACGCGCGCGCGAAGCGCTCAGCGATTAGACCAAATCTGTAACAAAAATACTCTTTCTATCTAGATGCCAACCTATAAGAGAATCTCGACCATTTCGCCGCCGCGTAATCCGCAGGCGTTGCCGTCGTCGGTGTCGAGATGCATCTCGTCTTTAAATAGTTTAGAGACGCGCGCCTGGCAGCCTTCGAGCACAGTCGACTTGCCGTTGGCTTCAACGCGCACGCTCACGCTCTGATTGTCTTCGATGCCCCACTTGGCGGCGGATTCGACTGACAGATGAATGTGACGGTTAGCCTGAATCACGCCTTTCTCAAGATGAAGAACGCCTTTAGGGCCGACCAAAATCAACCCAACACTGCCGTTATGGTCGCCAGAACGGTTCACTGGCGGGTCGATGCCCAGATAGATGGCGTCGGTGCGCGACACCTCGACTTGGGTGTATTGGCGTAGCGGGCCCAAGATACGCACTTCGCCCAGACAGCGCATGCGCGGGCCGACCAGGGTCAGGGTTTGCTTCGACGCAAACTCTCCAGTTTGATACAACTCGCGCATCGGCTCCAAAACGGAACCGGGGCCATACAACACGTCCATCGACTCGCGCGACAGGTGAATGTGGCGAACCGAGATGTTGCAGGGCGCCGTCATTCGCTGTTGCGGTGAAGCGGGCGTAGACGCCCCACTCTGCAGCCGCGCAACCACGCGGCGCACAACCTGTTCGACCAAGGCGTCGGAATTTTGCGGTACGCTCATGCGGCGTTCTCCCACTACGCCGGGCGTTCAACGAAAAATCGCGGATTAGACAAAAACCAAGCGCGGCCCTATCGCCGCGCTTGGGCGTTGTCGTAACAATCGCAATTGTTTGGAGACGACCCAGGCGCGTCGTCCGGCACGATTACTTGACCGGCAGAATGCCTTCGAGGTCGCTGTGAGGACGTGGGATCACATGCACCGAAACCACTTCGCCCACTTTGCGGGCCGCTGCTGCGCCTGCGTCGGTGGCTGCTTTCACTGCACCAACATCGCCGCGCACCATGACGGTCACAAAACCACCGCCAATTTTTTCTTTGCCGATCAACGTCACGCTGGCGGCTTTGACCATGGCGTCGGCGGCTTCGATTGCGCCGACCAAACCGCGGGTTTCTACGAGTCCTAAGGCTTTACCTTCCACGGGTGTGTCCTCCCTGAGAACCCAGCATGGATGCTGGGTAGTTTTTCAGAATTTACCTTTAAAACAGGTAACTTAAGGCTACAGATATCGGTCATCTTCGTCAATGGCGGCATGTTCGCTTAAACACTGATTTAATAATGAAAAACAGTCCCAAAAATAACCATCTGGCCTGAACTGAAATGAACAGTTTTGAGAAACCATGAAAACTTGCTTTTTTCTTTGAAACAAAGGAAGCCTGTTTTTTGGGAAACTAATGGCGTAACCCTCCAAGCAGAGTGTCAGTGCGCCCGCAGGGTTCAGCGATAGATTCAGACTCGGATTGTTTATTTCAAGCAAAACGAGATGCAACACAAAAGGCGGCAAGGCAGCCCCTCAAGGATTGACTCTGAACTGCTGAAACTTACAATATGACAAATTCGCCCAAAGACAGTGAAGAGGAGTAGTAGGCGCATCCCTGTCCTTACAGAGAGCCGGAGTTTGCTGAGAACCGGTAGGCCAGACCGCCGAACTCGCCTCAGAGTTGCCTTCGCCAACGCCGAAAGGCTAGTAGTTGAGGTCGGGTCGCGTCCGTTATCGCGCGTAACGAAGGGCGGTTGGTTTTCCAATCGCTGAACCAGGGTGGTACCACGAGAACGCAACGCGCCTCGTCCCTGCAACACGGGACGAGGCGCGTTTTGTTTGAACTGTTTGGAAGATCAAGAAATTTGCAACACTCTTAACACCGAAAGGAGGTGGGGCCGGTGCTCGCTCTACCGGAAGAAAGCGACCTTAGCGAATTAACCGAATTCACGAAAACCCAAACGGCGGCCGACCCCGCCAACCACAGAAAGAGGAACCAATCATGAGTAACGACAAAATTATCGTGTTTGACACCACCCTGCGCGACGGCGAACAGTCGCCCGGGTTTAGCATGAACATGAAAGAAAAAATCGAGTTCGCCTTTCAATTAAAACGCCTGGGCGTTGATGTGATCGAGGCGGGCTTCCCCATCTCGTCAGAAGGCGACTTCGAAGCGGTCAAAGCAGTGGCCCAACAAGTCGACGGCCCTCAAATCTGCGGCCTGGCGCGCGCCTTGGCGAAAGACATCGACCGCTGTTGGGAAGCGGTGCAATATTCCAACAACCCGCGCATCCACACCTTTATCGCTACCAGCGACGTTCACCGCGAGAAGAAACTCAAAAAAACCGAGGCGCAGGTGCGCGACATGGCGGTCACAGCGGTCAAACACGCGCGGCAATACACCGAGAACGTTGAGTTCTCCACCGAAGACGCCGCCCGCACCGGACGCGAATATATCTGCACCGTCATCGAAGCCGCTATCGACGCGGGCGCGTCAACAATCAACGTGCCTGATACCGTCGGCTATTCCAATCCGTGGGAATTCGGCTCGCTGATCGAATACATCTTTGAGCATGTACCCAATGTGAATGACGCCGTCATCAGCGTCCATTGCCACAACGATTTGGGGCTGGCGGTGCCGAACTCGTTGGCGGCCGTCCGCACCGGCGCGCGTCAAATCGAGTGCACCATCAACGGCATCGGCGAACGCGCCGGCAACGCCTCGCTCGAAGAGTTGGTGATGAACATCGTCACCCGGCAGGATTGTTTTCCCTATCAGGTCGACATCAACACCGACCAGATCTATCCGACCAGCCGCCTGTTGACGCGCTTCACCGGAATCGGCGTCCAACCCAACAAAGCGATCGTTGGGGCCAACGCCTTCGCCCATGAAGCGGGCATCCATCAGGACGGCGTGCTCAAAGAGCGAACCACATACGAAATTATGTCGCCCGACTCCGTCGGTTGGGCGGGCAGTTCGATGGTGTTGGGAAAACACTCAGGCCGACACGCTTTTGTCACCCGCATGCAGGAACTGGGCTTTCACTTGCAAGACGATGAACTCGAAAACGCCTTTAACGCCTTCAAAGATTTGGCCGACTTGAAAAAGACCGTCTTCGACGAAGACCTGATCGCTATCGTTGGGTCGCAGTCGGAATCAGAAGAAAACTGGAAATACCGCCTCAACCATTTGTGGTATTCGAGCGACCCGGAAAAGAAGCCCAAGGCCCATGTCAAACTCGACACCGATGAGGGAATCATCGAAGCCGAAGGCGACGGAGACGGTGCGGTTGACGCGGCCTTCACCACCATAAAGAAATTGTTGGGGATGGAAGACGCGGTCTTGATCGACTATCACGTCGGCGCGGTTTCGCGCGGGGCCGACGCCCAAGGCTCGGCCAACCTGGTGTTGCGCCATGGCGACAATCAAACCATCGGACGCGGCGTCGACACCGATGTGATTCGCGCCAGCGTGAAGGCGTTTATCAATGCGGCCAATAAACTCGCCGCGGCGCAGAGCAAAGAAAAAACCGCGCAGGTGTAAGTGATACCGTTGTGGATTTTTCTTGAATTGATCTCGAAACAAAGATCGGGGTGCAGTGCGCTGCACCCCCTTTTTATAGACCTGCTGAAGAGTGTCAGCCACGATGGATTTTCTCACCGTTGAAAGCGGTCGGAAAATTGCAGGGCCGCCCGCCTGACGCAGGCAGGCTTCGCGAGCCCTCGCTCGGCCCGCGCTGATTGATCTATGGGGAAGAGTTCAATCTCTATTCATCACTGCTCCTCGAACTGTAGTGGTCCTTTCTGTACCATACCTTCATGATCGACGGGAGCTATGAAATCGAATTGGCGTTGCATGAGCGAGGCGCCGGGCCAATCGCCGGGGCGGATGAAGCCGGGCGCGGGCCGCTGGCGGGGCCGGTTGTCGCGGCGGCGGTGGTCCTCAGCGTCGACGGCGACTACGGCGCCTTCGCCGGCGTCAACGACTCGAAGCAGGTGTCTGAATCCGCCCGCGAACAAATGTACGAACGAATCATCCAACACGCCCACGCCTATGCTGTCGCTCAGGCGTCGCCCCGCGAGATCGACGACATCAATATTCGCAAGGCGTCGCTGCTGGCGATGAAGCGCGCAGTTGAGAAACTACCCAAGCCGCCGGGCTATGTTTTGGTCGACGGGCGCGACTACCCTGAGATTGCCTTGCCCGGCGAGGCGGTCATCAAGGGCGATGCGAAATGCCTTTGCGTCGGCGCGGCGTCAATCATCGCCAAGGTGGTGCGCGACCGCATCATGGTTGCGCTTGACCGCGATCACCCTATGTATGGCTTCGCGCAGCATAAAGGCTACCCAACAAAGTACCACCGCGCGGCGGTGCAGATCTTCGGCGCCTGCAAACAACACCGCACCCAATACGGCCCAGTGAAAAACAACCTACTGGCCTGCGACCCGACGCCAACATTCATGGCGTTGCTAAACGAAATTGACCAATTCAAACCCATTGAGCCTGAGACCAAAACCAGCCTGCAAATACTCTCAGCCAAACTCGATTCGCTTGAGACGTACTACCTTCAACAGCGATTGAAATACCGCGTTGAATCACTCAAATCATCATCCCTCACTACATCTAAAGTTCGCCGGGGCAAACGGGGCGAAGACGCCGCGATTCAGCTGCTTCAAGACAAGGGGTACTCCGTGTGGGAGCGCAACTACAAGATTCGCGGCGGCGAGATTGACCTCATCGCCAACAAGGGGCCGCTCATTACCTTCGTTGAAGTCAAAACGCGCACGACTGAAGAATACGGCGCTCCACTTGAAAGCATTACGTCCAAGAAAAAAGCCTCCATCATCCGCACCGCTGAACGCTATTTATATGACCGCGACCTTCATGAGGGCTGGGACATTCGCTATGACGTGGTAAGTGTGTATTCGCCTAAGGGCCAGCCGCCGCAGATTGAGCACATCGAAGACGCCTTTCGGGTAGAAGAAACGCTTTAGTATCGCCCCGAGCGCCTATAGAGCGCCACGCTCCACCCTATCATTTAGAAGCCCTCTCAAAAATGCCGATTGCTTTTTTATAAAGTCTCGTTGTATCAATTATTGAACACTCAATATGGGCATGAGTGCAACTCTAGGAGCGCCTGTGCTTCTTAGCGGAGCTGCACCGAAGCGAGTAGAGTTGTTCACATGCCGCCCGCTGCAAAACGATACGATTCTTGAGATGGCTTCGAGTAACAGCCTCAGCGCTCGACGATTTGAACCAGGTTCTCTTCAGGGTCATAAAACGAGCGCACACGGCCGCCGCCCAAGGCGGCCCCTGCTTCGCCAAACCAACGCACGCCTTTTTTGTCTAATCTCTCATGCGCTTGATCAAATTCAGCGACGCGAAAGGCGAGGTGAGATAGCCCCGGCGTGTGGTTTTGCCGACTCGCTCTTGGGTCGCGATTGGCCGACATAATTTCTAAAAACGAACCGTCTGGCGCTTTCAACAAAAACGCAGGGTCGTCATTTTGGGCCTCGACTGTATACCCCAGCGTCTCGCAATACCACGCCGCCAGCGCCGCGCTGTCTTGGGCGGCGACTGCGGGATGGTCGAATCCAATGATCAAATTCACTGCGTTCTCCTTAGCGATACCATTACATCCTGATTGAATTATTGCGAATGGATGGGTTGTGCGCAACTCAACATAGTAAAAATTTAAGGTTCTTCCGAAATTTGAGTACTTCCCTTGCTGGATGACCTGGAATTGGGTCAAAAAACGGTATTCGTCCTATCAATAATAGACAATCCAACTCAGGCATGGGTGCA